>JAXHUA010000037.1:0-30448 GCA_034189695.1 Chloroflexota bacterium
ACCGTACGGTCAGGTTGATGATATTGTTGAGCCTTATGAGATGATGAAGGAGCGGGAGATTCCCATCTTCGTGACCTCCGATACCCTGCTTCACCTGTACCATATCCAGTTCAACGAGGTCTTGAAGCGTATCGAAGAGGAGGAGTTCTTCAATGCCGTCCTCGACATGAGCAAGGCGATGCTGGAACGGGCGGTTCAGGACCGCCAGGCCTTCACTGAGCCGGAACTGAAGGAAGCGGCGCGCCGGAATGCGGCCTTCTTCGCCGTAGCCTTGCAACTCCTCCAGACCCCGACTGAGGGGTACGACGAGAATGCCGAGCGTGAGGCTGTAGAGCAGTGGAATAGCGAGCACCCGTGGGACAAGAAGGAGTTCGTCCCCATCAGGGAGGTCGATTACAACATCCCTTCCTGGATAGCCGATGATGTGAACACAGAGGTCAGCAACATAGAGGCCCACGAAGGTTTCCAGCCCAGCGCCATCTTCAACACAAATGACGCCTGCAACTGCTACTTCGCTGCCTGCTATTGCGAGGACTACTCCCAGTACGTGCCGAGAGGGCACTACACGAGGAGTGAGACGTTGAAGCGGTACTTCAAGGCAATGATGTGGTATGGGAGGATGGCGTTCCTGCTCAAAGGTGGCGACGACGCACTGGTGAGCGAAGAGGATGCCACTCTGGCCACCATCCAGGCGTCGATGATAGCGGCCGAACTGCCGGACGTGGAGGTTGGTGGAGGGACGGCTCAGGACATCTGGGATCGGGTGTACTCTGTGACGGCTTTCTTCGTGGGAACGTCCGATGACCTCACCCCCTACGAGTACCTCGAAGCCCTGGAGAAGGTCTTCGGGACGGAGTTCCAGGCCTCCGACTTGACGGATGATGATAGACTGCTGAGCCTCAAAGCGGAGCTGGCACAGATGCGGAACCCGGAGATATACGGTGGTTCGGGCGTGTGTGTCATATACCCGCCGATCACCAAAGAGAAGCTGTACGAATGCCTGGCCAATACGAAGGGGATGCGCCTGATGGGGCAGAGGTTCATCCCGGATTCGTACATGTTTCAGAACCTGGTCTCACCTGCGGTTGGGATGTACGTCGGGGACGGCGAGCCTTTCACGATGAAGATGACCGATGCCGGGCCGGCGAGGTGTTTCCCCAGAGGGCTGGATGTGATGGCTGTGCTCGGGTCGGACCGCGCCTATGAGATACTGGTGGCGGAAGGCGACACCGAGTACGAGGGTGAGGACACGAGCTACGACGCACAGCTCAGTGAGCTTCAGGGCGAGTTCGGCGAGTTGAGCTTCGAGGACTGGAACCGGAATCTGTACTGGGCCTGGCTCTATGCGTTGCAGCCGCTCCTGGAGGAGTTCGGAGCTGGCTATCCCACCTTCATGCAGACTCAGGCATGGCAGGACCGCGGGTTGCAGGCGTCGCTCGCGTCGTGGACTGAGCTTCGCCACGATACCATCCTCTACGCCAAGCAGAGCTACACGCCGGTACTGGCTGGCGTGCCTGCGGAGCCGGAGGTTGTCGGCTACGTGGAGCCGGTCCCTGAGTTCTACGCCAGGATGCTGGCGCTCACAAGCATGACCAGAGAGGGGCTGGCCCAGTTGGATGCTCTGAGCGAGGAGGAGGACGCTCGACTGGAGAGCCTGGAGGGCATTCTTGAACGGGTCTTCGGTATCTCCGTGTCTGAGCTGGAAGGGGAGGAACTGGCCGAGGACGACTACAGGTTCATCAGGGAGTTTGGCGAGGAACTGGAGGTCGTCATCGCCGGGGTTGAAACCGAAGGGATGGAAACAACGCTGGTAGCCGATGTCCATACGGACACGAACCCACCGCAGGAGGTCCTGGAAGAGGCTGTCGGATACGTTGACCTGATTGTGGTGGCTTACAGGGTCCCCGACGGCAGGACAATCATCGGTGTCGGTCCGGTCCTGAGCTACTACGAGTTCAAGCAGCCTATGAGCGACAGGCTCACCGACGAGGCTTGGCAGGACATGCTGGAGCAGGGCAGCCAACCCGAGAGGCCTGCCTGGACGGGCAGCTTCTTCTCGGACTAGCCCGGGCCGGCACGAGTGGTCTCACGGTTGTCGCCCGGAGCGGCGGGGCGAACCAGGTGCCTGTCCTTCCATAGGTTGCCCTGCGCGCCGACGACCAGGGCGGGTACTGAGGGCATCTTCGGGTCCTTCCTCACCTTATGCAGGCGCCCGCTGGCAGCGCGCTGACGTTTGACGTGCCGCCTCTGTCCGGGTCGCCCGCGAACACCTCTCTCGAGGCTCTTGACTCCTTCTTTGTTGTCGCTGGTGTGGTCGTGGTACCATAGAGGGCTGAGGACGTCCGTCGCGGAGGTGCCTGGCCCTGTCAGCGACGTCCTTCTCTGTTCAGCAGTTGAACGTCCCGCCCGAGCTATGGAAGGAGGAAAGAATGGGACTGGAAGATATCAAGTCTGTTGGCATCGTAGGTGGTGGGGTGATGGGTGGGGGCATCGCTTAGTGACTCATACTCGCCGGGTACAAAGTCATCGTTCGGGACCTGAACGGCGAGATACTGGCCCAGATGAAAGACGTGATAGTGAATGGTCGATTCGGAATCAAGAGCGGTGTGGAGCGTGGCAAGTACACCGAGCAGGAAATGGACCAGGCCCTGGCCAATCTCGATACGACCACCGATGTTGAGGACCTGAAGGACTGCGACCTGATAATCGAGGCGGTGGGTGGCGGCGTTGACGGGGCGATAGAGAACAAGCCGCTGAAGCTGAACGTCTTCTCGGAGCTTGACAGGATAGTCAAGAAGGAGGCCGTCTTCGTCAGCAACACCTTGATGTTCACCATCGCTGACCTGGCCCAGGCGGTGCAACGGAGAGACCGCTTCATGGGCGTGCACTGGTTCAGTCCAGCCAACATCATGAAGGCGGTGGAACTGACACCCACCTCGGAAACCTCACAAGAGGTGGTGAGCACGCTCGAGACCCTCTGTGAGCGTCTCGGCAAGACGACGGTACGGGTCAAGGATACGCCGGGAGACCCCGGTTTCATCGGCAATCGCGTTATGCGTGCGGCCAGAATGGAAGCTCAGAAGATTGTCGACGAGGGCATCGCCACGGCGGAAGACGTCAATACCGTTATGACGCTCGGGTTCAACTGGCCGGCAGGGCCGCTGCCAACGGGAGGGCCAGGCGCCAGGACGGGCTGGCGGTAGGAGACAAGCCTGTCGTCGAAACGAGGGTTGCACGGCTATGGTATGCTCAATCGGATGACGTCGTTTCTGGAGAAAGACCATGGGTGATGGGTGGAGCCAGGAAACGGGTGACCCGAGGGTGAAGGAAGCGCTGCTCTACGAGAGAGTCGGGGGTGAGGGGGTCATCTGCCATACCTGTGAGAGGCGCTGCCGCATAGGGCTCGGAAGCACGGGATACTGCAAGACGAGAAAGAACATCGACGGGACGCTCTACACCATGGTGTACGGCGACCTTACCTCGCTCAGTCCCAATCCCATTGAGAAGAAGCCCCTGTTCCACTTCTGGCCCGGCAGCAGGGCGCTGACCACCGGTACATGGTCCTGCAACTTCGACTGCCCCTGGTGCCAGAACGAGGAGATAAGCAAGCACCCTGAGAATGTTGGGAAAGGCAGGTACACAAGCCCGGAGGATTTCGTATGGGGCATCGAGAAATACAGTCTGCAAGGCTCGTCGATTTCATTCAACGAGCCGACTCTTCTTCTCGAATACTCGCTGGACGTTTTCGACCTTGCCCGGCGGAAAGGGTTCTACAATACGTATGTGACCAATGGCTATATGACCTGTGAGGCCCTGCGGCTGCTGATCGAGCATGGGCTCGATGCGATGAACATAGACATCAAGGGCGATGCAGTGGCGGTCGATAGGTACTGCAAGGCCGACGTTGAGGAGGTGTGGAGGAATGCGAGGCGGGCGAGGGAGAAGGGCGTTTGGGTGGAGATAACGACTCTGGTAATTCCCGATGTCAACGACGGCGAGGAATGCCTCAGGGGCATCGCCGCCCGCATTAGAGATGAACTGGGGAAGGGGACACCGTGGCACGTGACACGGTACTACCCGGCATTCCGGTTCAACAACCCGGCGACACCGGTGCACCGGCTCGACAGGGCGTACGAGATCGGGAGGCAGGAAGGGTTGGAATATGTGTACGCTGGCAACGTGCCGGGTAATGAGCGCGAGAGCACGTACTGTCCCTCATGCGGCGGACTGCTCATCGAGCGCTACATATTTGACATAATGCAGTACCGGCTTACTTCGGACAACCGGTGTCCCGACTGCGGGACGGCGATTCCGATAACGGGCGAGTTCGTCCGTCATGGAGTGTAGTCGGCTGGACGCTGGACATCTGTTCCCATGGGCGAACGTGTATGCAAGTGGTATTTCGCCTGCCCTATGAAGAGGTTCTATGAGGAGGGCAGACTGGAGGCGGAGTGGATTGAACGCTTCTGCAAGGGTGACTACCTGAGCTGCGTCCGTTACCGCATGGAGGAGAGCGGCCAGCCACACGTGGACTACATGCTGCCAAACGGTGAGTTGAGGCCGGAGCTTCAGTCGGGGTCACCGTCCAGATAGTGGCGGTAGCGCCTGGCGGACGCCTCACCGCGTGCGTACGCACGGTGCCAGCCCCGGGGGACGGGGACTCTGTGGTACCATTCGACCCGGTCCGCTTCGAGCAGCAGGCGTGGGCGATGCATGAAGTCGGCGGCACACGTCACTCGGTTGGTGGTGCGTGCAGAGAGGCGATTGAGCCATTCTTCTCCTTCCCTCGACCGCATGAGATGGTGGTCGAGAAGGAGAGCATCGACGTGGTTCGCCAGATGGAGGGCTCGGCGCATGGCCTGGTCTCGCGTCTGCGGGGTAAGGCCTGACCGGTGCAGTGGAGGCCCCGAGGCGAGGACGATGCTCGGCTGCCAGGCAACGATAGTCTCAATCGCCTCGTCGCTGAGCATCTGGATGTCGGAGGCATGCACAAAGACTGCTGATGCGTCCTCGATTCTGGTCATCATCACAGTGCCGTTCCGTGGTCCCGGTTTGCCGTGAGGAACGGAAGCCGAGAAGCTCAGAGGCCCGTCGACTGCTCCCTCGGCAACCGGAAGGGTTCGACCGAGGCGTCGTCCGAGCGCTTCGGCCCGGTTGACCTGGACGTGAGAGACATTGTGCGTGCCTTTCGTCCACAGGCGTGGCGTCCTCAGTAGCTCGACGACCCGCTCCAGAGGAAGCTGGTAGGGGTTGGCATCGACCAGTGGATGGTGGTCGCCGTGGAAGTGGCTGATGACCACATCGGTTGCACGCCCGAGCGCCGTCACAATGGCGCTCTGGACCGCCTCGGATGCTGCTGCCTGGACCGGGTGTGGCAAGAGACCGTACCGCCTGTATCCGAGGGCGACTCCGGGGTCGATTACTACCACGCGCTCGCCGGCCTCAACCAGGCAAGACAGACTGCGGACCCCCATCGATTCTGCGCCGAGTATTTCTATGCGAATTGTGGCGCTCCTTACCTCCACCTGGCATTACGGGGTGACTGCGGCATCAAGCGGCTACAGGTCTTCTTCGGTGATGACTCGTACGCCGTTCCTTTTGAGCAGGGCTGCCGTCACGCCGTCTCCCTCAGCCGGATGACTGAGATACGAGCCACCCTCGTTTTCCATGCACTGTGTCTGGCCCGAGCCGCAGGAAGGGCTCCCCTGTTTGAGAACTGCCTCCTGGATGTCGAACATGGACGCCAGCCTCAACACTTCAGCGGCACCTGTGGTGAAGCACTCAGTCACGTCTTCACCATCGGCATTGCGGACGCTGCTTCTGCCTGCGATGACGTCCACGCCGGTGCCGCTGGCGATGCCGCTCGGGAGTCTGGGCGTGGGCAGACCACCCAGTTGCTCTGGGCAAACGGGAATCAGGGTCTCCTTCCTCGAAAGAGCGAGAACGTTCTCATTCAGCTTGCTGGCGCCGTCATACCGGCAATTGACTCCCAGCAAGCACGCCGATACCAGCCTCATGCCTCCTTCTCCCAGGATGCTGTCGTCTCCTATGGGCCGGGTGGGCGCTTACCGTGCTGTGGCTATGTCGCGGCGTGCAGCCCCGTTGCGCCCCGTATTATAATGCACGTGCGCCACGAGCACAGGGGGTGAAATGAGCGACGATCAGAGCGATGTGTCAAGGGTGTTCGAGCTTCTCGACCAGCCGGAGGTGGTTCAGTTCCTGTTCTATCCAAGGAGGGACTTCTCCAGTCAGCCCCTCGCTGCCAATGCGACGGTTCACATGATTCCGGTGGAGGAGGGCATCTCGGTCTCATGCCGGTTCTACCCGGTGAACGAGCGGGCTGCGAACGTGCTCTACTTCCATGGCAACGGCGAGGTGGCCAGTGACTACGACCATATCGCCCCGCTTTTCAATCAGATTGGCGTCAATCTCTTCGTTGCTGACTATCGAGGATACGGTTCCAGCGAGGGCAGACCGACGTTCAGCGCCATGATGAAGGATGCTCACCCCATATTCGACCGGTTCGGGCAGATGCTCACTGGGGAAGGGTACACAGGAGGCGCCTTCGTGATGGGTCGTTCTCTGGGCAGCGCTCCGGCCATTGAGCTGGCTTCCACTCGCCAGGGGGACATCAAGGGGCTGATAATCGAGAGTGGATTTGCCACTGTCGGCAGGCTGATGGACCTGGTCGGCGTCGCCCCCGAGGCGCTCGGGCTTGACCGGGCTACGTTGTCCTTCAATGCTGGGCGGGTCCGATCGGTGACCATCCCCACTTTGATAATCCACGGGGAATATGATAACCTCATTCCCCTCCAGCACGGGCTAGACCTGTACGAGAACTCCGGTTCTAGTGAGAAGAAGCTGTTGATCATTCCCAGTGCCACTCACAATGACATCTTCCTGGTGGGCATGGAGGACTATCTCGGGGTGGTGAGGGAATTCGTCACCGGATAGACACGGCACTGTGGCGGCGCCTGGAGCCGAGACAACGGGGCATCGACTATGGCAGACGTGACCAGATACGAGACAGTCCGCCTCAACAACCCTGATGTCGTCGCTGCATTCGAGGGCTGGCCGGACGCGGGGAAGGTGTCTTCAGGAGTTGTCGGCTACCTGAGAGACAGGCTGAAGGCAACCAGGTTGGCAAGTATCAAGCCCGACGACTTCTACGTCTTCCAGGCTCCGGGGCTGGAGGCGCTACGTCCGCAAGCTTCGATAGAGAATGGCCTGGTGCAGGAACTCGATCTGCCCCTCAGTGATTTCTGGGCCTGGCGGAACGACAGGGGAGGGCATGACCTGGTATTGCTGCTGGGGGTGGAGCCACATCTCAGGTGGAATGAGTATGCGGACTCGGTTCTCGACTTCGCGACGGAAGTGGGCGTGAGACGATTGCTGACGGTGGGTGGGGTGTACGACAGGGTTCCCCATACTGTCCCGCCGGTGATATCGGCGGTCTGTAACGACCCGGAGCTGGCGGCGGAACTGAATCGCCTGGGCGCCAGTCCCACCACGTACAACGGCCCGTCAAGCATACACACACTGCTCGTCTTCCGTGCGGGCCAGAGGCGTGTCAAAGCGGCCAGCCTTTGGGGGCACGCTCCCTTCTACATACAACAGCCAAACACGAAGGTGTGTCATGGTGTGCTTCGCTTGCTGGTCGCGATGACGAAGGTCGACATTGACCTGAGCGACCTCGCCCGGGCCAGCGACCACCTCGACGAGCAGGTGAGTCAGGCTGTTGCACAGAAGCCCGAGCTCAGGGACTACCTCAAGAGACTGGAGGAGCAGTATCGGGCCGGGGACGCACGCGGTGAGCCTATGGACGACGATGTGGTGGATGAAGTTGAGGACTTCCTGCGAAGGGTCAAGGGAGATGAGGAGTAGGGAGGGGACAGGATGGCCTGCAACTGATAGGCCTGGGATCGCCTTACTGTGAGGTGAGCACGTGGAAGAGCATGCTGCGAGTGCAATAATCAACCAGACGAAGCTGTCGCTGGTGCAGGGTGACATAACCAGGCAGAGCACCGACGCTATCGTGAATGCCGCCAACTCGAGCTTGATGGGTGGTGGCGGCGTCGATGGGGCCATCCACCGGGCGGGCGGTCCGGCCATCCTCGAGGAATGCAAGGACATTGTGTCCCGACAGGGACAGCTGCCAACGGGTGAGGCGGTCATGACCAGCGGCGGCAACCTGCCCGCGAAGCACGTCATTCACACCGTGGGGCCCATCTGGCGCGGGGGCGGCCGGAGAGAGCCTGAGTTGCTGGCGAGCGCCTACCACGAGAGCCTGAAGCTGGCGGCGAAGAACGGGCTCAGTAGCGTCTCGTTCCCGTCAATAAGCACTGGGGTCTACGGCTATCCGGTGGAGGAGGCGGCAGAGATAGCATTGCGTACCGTAATCGACTTCGCTCGTGATGTCACTTCGGTTCGGGAGGTGACATTCGTCCTGTTCGACAGTCGGACCTTCTCAAGCTACGCACGGGCATTTAAGAAGCTGGTTCCCGAGGACTGAGGTGCCCGGCCCGGGCCAGGTTCCCGGGTCTCAACGTGCGGCAGACGTCTCGTCCCAGCGAGGCGCAAGGCTTTCAGCGTGCAACATGCACTGGAAGTGTGTCATTCGCACGCGAGGTGAAGTCACAATGCGGAGGTGAGGCCATGAATCCCAGGGAGCAAGTCAACGAGGGCGGTTCTCTTCCGACGGGAGCCCGCATCAGCCCGTCAAAGCGCTACGCAGAGATGCACCAACGCTCGCTGAGGGAGCCCGAAAGGTTCTGGGCTGAGGAGGCGAGGAAGCTCGACTGGTACAAGACGTGGGACCGCGTTCTCGACTGGCAGCCGCCGTATGCACGATGGTTCGTCGGGGGGCTGCTCAATGCCTGCTATCAGTGCGTGGACCGGCATGTGGCGACGTGGCGAAGGAGCAAGGTGGCGATCTACTGGGAGGCGGAGACCGGAGACACTCGAGTGCTGAGCTACTCAATTCTGTTTCGTGCAGTGAACCGTTTCGCCTCGGTGCTACAGAAGCTTGGGGTGGGGAAGGGGGACAGGGTTGCCCTGTATCTCCCCATGGTCCCCGAGCTTCCCATCTTCATGCTGGCCTGCGCTCGCATCGGTGCGGTGCACACGGTCATCTTCTCCGGGTTCAGCGCCCAGGCAACGGCCGACAGGATCAACGATACGCAGGCGAAGGTCATGGTGACCGCCGACGGCGGGTATCGACGGGGCAAGGTTGTCGAGCTAAAGGGGATAGCAGACGAGGTGGCGAAGCTGTGCCCCTCTCTGGAGAAGGTCGTCGTCGTCAGGAGAACCGGTGAGTCAGTGCCGATGACACAAGGGAGAGATGTCTGGCTGCACACTGCGTTGCAGGAGGCGGAGACGACGGTGAAACCGGAGCCGATGGAGTCCACCCATCCTCTCTACGTCCTGTATACGTCTGGCACCACCGGCAAGCCGAAGGGAGTAGTCCACGGGACGGGCGGGTACCTGGTCCACAACCATTCGGCCTATGAGTGGGTTTTCGACATAGACGAGAGGTCGGTCTACTGGTGCACTGCCGATGTGGGCTGGGTCACCGGGCACAGTTGCATTGTATATGCGCCCCTGTCCCATGGCGCTGCTATCGTTATGTACGAGGGGGCTCCGGACTACCCTCAGGTTGACCGGTGGTGGGACATCATAGAGAAATACGGGGTGAGCATATTCTATACCTCGCCGACTGCGGTGCGGATGTTCATGCGCTACGGGGAGGAATGGCCGGCGAAGCACGACCTTTCCAGCCTGGAACTGCTGGGGAGTGTCGGCGAAGCGATAAACCCCGAGGCCTGGATGTGGTACTACAAGCACATCGGGAACGAGAGGTGCCCCATCGTGGACACGTGGTGGCAAACGGAGACGGGCGGTATCATGATCTCGCCAACGCCCGGCATTGAGACCATACCATTGAAACCGGGTTCGGCTACGATGCCGTTGCCCGGTGTTGACGCAGCGGTCGTCGATGCTGACGGCGTTGAGCTTCCCGCGTCGCAGACGGGTTTCCTTATCATAAGGAAGCCGTGGCCCGGCCTGCTGATTGACATCTATGGCGACCCACAGCGCTACAAGGAGTCCTACTGGTCGCGCTTCCCCGGGGCCTACTACACAGGCGACTTCGCCATGCGGGACGAGGACGGGTACCTGTGGTTGCTGGGGAGGGCCGACGAGGTGCTCAAGGTCGCGGGCCACCGGCTCGGGACGGCGGAGCTGGAGGACGCTGCCGTTTCGCACCCCGCTGTGGTGGAAGCAGCCGTGGCCGGGAAGCCGGATCCGGTCAAGGGCGAGGCAATCGTGCTGTTCGTCACACTGAAGGAGGGTATTGAGCCTTTGCCCGAATTGAGGGCCGACATCGGCCAACATATTCGGGAGGTCATTGGGCCGGTTGCCACACCCGAGGCGGTCTACTTCGTGGACTTACTGCCGAAGACGAGGAGCGGCAAGATAATGCGCCGCGTCATCAAGGCTGTTGCCTCGGGCCAGAGCGTGGGCGACCTCACGACCGTAGAGGATGAGGCGTCGGTGGAGGATGTCAGAAGCGCCTACGAGAGCCTGAGGAAGGTGTCCGAAGAGCGGAAGGCGGAAACCTGAGGAGCGGTGACGGTCTCCGCTGGCGGTCTTGGTCGCACCGCAGCGTGGAGCGAGTGATGCTGGACTACAGCTCGCTCAGTATCTCGGCTATCTTGTGGGCCGTGCCGCTGGCGAGCCGGGCGCATTTCTCGTGTGCCTCGGAAGCCTCTGGGCCGAGGAAACGGTCTGCCACCTCGCTCATGTTGAACCAGTCCACCCCGGCGATTTCGGAGCAGATGGTGCTCTTGTACATCGGTCTAAACCAGGTTGTCAGCCGCTGGCAGGGCTCACGCTGGCAGGGCTCAAAGGCGGGCAGCATTCCATGAATACCCTGTTCAAGGCTGTCGCGTCCCACCCGACCCCCGATCAGGAGCAGGCCGGTGGCCAGCGCTCCGCATATCAGGCCGGAGAAACCCCCTCCCTGGAGCGCGCCCACGGTCTTGAACCAGAACCTGTCCTCGAAACCCAGGATGTCCTGGAAGGCTTGGAGGACGGACTGGGAGCAGCCGAAGGAGCTCATGAAGTTGTCATAGGTCAACTCCGCGACCATCTCCCTGCTGGCTTCGGAAGCCGGCAGGCGTCTCGACTTCTCCTCAAACGCCTTGGCGAAATCAGTCATCGCTTTGGAATCCTGCTCCCCGTCGAGCGCCGCTCGCCCTGGCCTATCTCGACCCGCAGCTACGCGCGGTGACGGGCTGGCGGTTCTCCTCCAAGGCCGGCTACAGCGCGTGCTTCAGGACCACTACTTCCGTATTCGAAGGGAGACTGTCCCTGGTGTACTCCACCTCCGTTGCGTCCAGCCTCCTCACGTTTGATTTCCCTTTCAGGAAGTCCTCGACCCCACTCAAGGGGTAGGCGCACTTCTCGGTGCTGAAGTGCATGGGAATGGCCACACGCGGCTTCAGCTTCTCCAGTACGTCCGTGGCCAGCAGTGGGTCAATGGTGAAGAATCCGCCGACCGGGGTCAGCAAGACATCGACTTCGCCAATCTCATTCGCCTGCTCGTTGGTGAGGGGATGACCGAGGTCACCCAGATGGCACACCCTGACCTCGTCCACGGTGAAGCAGAGCATGGTGTTGGGTCCTCTCTGGCTCCCTTCCGTGTCATCGTGGTACGATGCCACGCCCTTGAACTGAATGCCCTTGGCCTCATGGGTGCCCACGCCCTTCACTATGTCAGGGTTCCCGGCGATTGCATCAACGTTGTTGTGGTCGGCGTGGTCATGGCTGACTGTCACAACGTCGGCCGCCTCCCTGATTTCCTCGTAGTTGATTCCCATGCCCGTCGCGTAGGGATCAGTGATAATCTTGGTCCCGTCTTCTGCTGTGATGAGGAAGGATGCGTGACCGAGCCACTTCACTTTCATTCGGCTGCTTCTCCTTGCATAGTCAGACTCACTTCTTCTTGTGCCGGGCGAGGGAGAGGGCCAGGTTGGCCAGCGTTCGTGCGCCAACCCCCGTTGCTCCCTTCACCAGGAGGCCTTTGTCTTTGTCGCTGCGGTCGGTTCCCGCGATGTCCAGGTGGACCCATGGCGTGTCTCCGGCGAACTCAGCCAGGAACTGCGCCGCAGTGACCGCACCGCCCCACCTGCCACCGGTGTTCTTGATGTCGGCTACATCGCTCTTGTTCTGCTCCTTGTAGTCGTCGTCCATGGGCAACTGCCAGAAGCGCTCGCCCGCGTCATCGCTCGCACGCATCACCTTGTCCAGTAACTCCTGATTGTTGGTGAACGCGCCGGAGCGGACGTCTCCAAGCGCTACATGACAGGCGCCCGTGAGCGTTGCGATATCCACCAGCGGGGAGAGGCCCAGCTTGTGCGCGTAGCCGAGGGCATCGGCGAGAACGAGGCGCCCCTCCGCATCGGTATTCACTATCTCGATAGTCTTGCCATTCATCGCCATGAGGATGTCTCCCGGCTTGACGGCCGCTCCGTCGGGAAGGTTCTCCGTGGCCGGAACGAGGCCGGTGACGTTGAGCCTTGGCTTCAGTTCGGCGATGGCTCGCATCGCTGCGATCACTGCGCCGCCCCCCGACATGTCCCCCTTCATGTCGCCCATGGCCTCCGAAGGCTTGATGGAGATGCCTCCGGAGTCGAAGGTTATCCCCTTGCCGATGAGCCCCAGGGGCGCTTGCGACGAATCTCCGCCTTTGTACCGGAGAACGATGAACTTGGGCGGCTGCCTGCTTCCCTGGGCCACGCCCAGCAAGGCGCCCATCCCGAGCTCTCTCATCTGCTCCTGCTCCAGGACCTCGCACTCGAGGCCGAAGTCGTCTGCCACCTTCCTCGCCACTGCGGCCATGTGGGTCGGTGTCATGTGGTTGGCGGGCTCGTTGCTCATGTCCCGTGCCAGGTTTGTAGCTTCAGCCAGGACCTTCCCCCTGGCAAGGCCGCGCTTCAGTCTGGCGACCACGCTCTTGTCTCGTTCGATGATGAGGACTTCTTCGACCTCTTTCTCATCGTCTTTCTTCGTCTTGTGCTTACGGAAGGTGTAGAGGCCCAGGATGCTGCCCTCGGTCACCGCCTGGGCCGATGTCTCGGTGTCTATTCCACCGGTGCCTGCGCCGTGGGCGATGGTGGCGACACGTCCGGCGCTGGCCTTCCTGGCGAAGCGGCATGCCTCTGCCGCCACTCCGCGTATCTTCAATGGGCTCAGTTCGCCCTCTTTGCCAATCCCGGCGACGATAACTCTGGGCGATGCAAGCTTGTTTACGGTGTGAATGAGCGTCATTTCGCTTAGCTTGCCCTTGATCTCTCCGTCAGCGATGAGACGGGTGATCAGGCCGCCGAGGGCCTTGTCCACAGCGCCCGTGGCGCCGGCTGGGGTTGTCACACCCTCAAAGAGGTTCACGATGATGGCATCCGCTTTAATTCCGGTGATGTCCCCGGACACGACTCTAACGTTCATTCGCACTCCTTGGCGTCTTTGATTGAATCATCATATCGAAATGAATAGTGGTATGCAACAACGGCCGGCTTCCTGACCATTGAGGTGTAATCCGCGGACTTGCGCACGGCGGGGCCGCCCACGCTACACGAGGCGACGGTTGAGGCCTGGATGCTCACCTACCGGTTGGCTTCCCTTACGACTCTCTCGACCGCTGGTTGTATGTCCGTGGACGTGTCAACTGCGAAGTGATTGCGCTGGATTCTCTGCGCCGTGGGTCTCATCTTCTGATACACACCCCAGTCAGCGTCCGAATTGTCGTCGCGGGCTCTGGCTGCGGCGCGGTCGCTCAGCCTTTGTTGCACCACCCCCGGCGGGGCCTCCACTCGCACCAGGATGAGTCTGGCGCCGACGTTGTCGGCGATTCGATACAGATGCTCGCGATGGCGCTCCACCAGATTGGTGGCGTCGAATATCAGGGGCGCACCCTTTTTCAGAAGCTCTTCAATCAGGGTGTGGCACGCCTGGAACAAGCGGTTGTTCTCCTGGGGGCTGTAGGTGGGTGATGGGACGAGGGCTTTTCGCAATGCGTCGCTTTCAAGAACCGGGTAGGGAAGACGCTCCGCCAGCCTGCGGCAGAAGAACGACTTGCCTGTGCCCGGCAGACCGCTCACCAGGATAAACGGTGGGTTCACCATAGGCTCGGGCAATTCGCCCAGATTCCCCCGTAACCTCCGCACGTCTTCCGCCAATGACATCTCAGTGCTCAACCTTAGGCTATTTCCGCGGCTGCTGCCAGCATACGTGGGTTCAGACGTCGGTGTAGAAGGCGACCCCGAGCAGCCCACGCCCTGTGGCATAGCCCATCACCGGGCTGAATTCGCTGAGCCATAGCTCAGTGCAGCTAAACTCGGACTCTATAGTGTGCTTGAGCATTGTGGCTTCGTCGGGGCAATCCGCATGCACTACCGCGACGTGCACCGGTTTGCCGCCTACCTCGTTTCTCATCACGCGGAGAATATGGTTCACGCCTCGCTGCTTGTTCCTGACCACACCAGCGAATTGCACCACTCCGCCGGAGAGGGTGAGGATAGGCTTGACGTTGATGGCGGAGCCCACACGCGCTGCGACTTTCGGCACGCGGCCCGTCCGGTAGACATGGCGAATGGTGTCCATAACCACAACGAACCTCATTCTATCCCGCACCGCTTCTGCCGCTTCAATAGTCTCCTGGAGGGTCTTGCCTTCGGATGCCGCCCTTGCCGCTGCCAGCACCACGAACCCCTCTGCCGCCGCCGCCAGCTTGGAGTCGACGAGCTCGATGGCAGTGCCGGGAAACTCCTGCTTGGTCTGCTCCGCCGCCACCTGGGCGAAGCTGTATTGAGCACTCAGCTTCGCCGATACATTGATGCAAAGGATGCTCTCCGCTTCACTGGCGAGACTGCGGAATACTCCGGTGAGTTCTGCCGGTGGAACCGGCGAGGTGAAGAACCGCTCCGGGTCCGTTTCCAGAAGCTGGTAGGCCTCGGATGCGCTTATGTCCAGGAACTCGCGGTATTCGTGGCCGTTAATGTTGATCCGTATTGGCACGATTGCTATTCCGTACTGCTCCAGGTGCTCCCTTGTGAGGCAGGCGATTGTATCGGTGACTATGGCAATCTTGAGCATAACTGACTATTCGGCGTAGAAGGAAATCCCCAGCAGACCAGGACCGGCGTGAACTCCCATGGCGGGCGGGAAATCGCTGAGGTACAGGTCAACGCAGTTGAACTGAGAGGCGACGCGGTCTCTGAGACGCTCCGCTGCTTCCAGGTCGTCTCCGTGATGAACGACGGCGTGAACCGGTGAGTCGCCAACCCTTTCGGCCATGATCTTCAGCAGGAGGCTCACCGCCTTCGACTTGGTTCTGGGGCGGGCGACTGGTATCGTCTCTCCCACGGTGGGGGGATGCTCCACGACCGGTTTCATATCAAGCAACACTCCGGCCCATGCCGCCGCCCTGCCGATGCGACCGGTCCGTGCCAGGTAGTAGAGCGTATCCAGCGCAAACACCGTGTTCACCCGGGGGACCATGCTCTCGGCGGCCTCCCGGACTTCATCGAGACTGCCGCCCGCGTGGGCGGCTTGGGCCGCTGCCAGCACGATGAATCCCAGCGCGCCGGCCACCGCGCGGCTGTCCATCACCTCGATAGTCGTCCCAGGCAGTTCCGTCTTCGCCATCTCCTTGGCCAGCAGCGCGGTGTCGTACACCTTGCTCTGGAGCCCGGTCACGGTGATGCAAAGGATGCTTTCCCCTTTCTCGCTCGCCTCAAGGTAGGTACCGAGGATATCAGCGGGCGATGGGACGGAAGTGGTCGGCAAAACGCCTTTCTTGCGCATGATGCGGTAGACTTCCGTGGGGCTGATGTCGATGCCGTCACGATAGCTCCTACCATCATGGATGATGAGCAGTGGCACGACATAGATGGAGTAGAGGCTCAACAATTCCGGGGGCAGGCATGAGACACTGTCGGTGACAACGACGGTCCGGCCCATCAAACCCTCCTTGGAGAGGCCGTGGTGTAGCTTCCCCCTTGCCTGAACAGGCTCTGGGACATCACGGCTTCGGATTCCCCCTATTGTGGCACGGCTCGATTGGGATGTGAATACTGGGCGAGTCCAGATGCATCAACGAAGAACCAGGTCCAGCCGTGGAAACACCGGGTGTGTCCTCAGTGGGAATCGCCGTACTCCTAGCCTCGTTGGCTGTGAACACGCTCGACGGATCAGGGCTATTCATGGTGGAGCCTTTCTCTTGCTGTTCACGTGCTCTTGAGAAAGCGGACAGGGCGGGTGCGTGTGCTAGAGCCAGTACATGAGCTGGGCGAGAAGCAGAAGCACCACGATCGCTATAGCCGGGGTGATATCGACCGTCCCCATCTGCGGGATTACACGGCGAAGCGGGGCCAGAACTGGCTCGGTAATGGCATTGATGATTCCCGCCAACGTGTTCCCAGGTGACATGGCAAACCACGATAGAATGGCACGGAAGAAGATGATGAGGGCATAGATCTCGCAAATAACAGCGAGTATTGATAGAAAGAGATCCATTCAGCACCCTAGCTCCTTGGCTCTCCGATATGCGGCGAGGACAGCGAGGCTAAATGCCTCTCTGACGCCGCCCTCCTCAAGTTGCATCAGTCCTCTCTCCGTAGTACCGCCTGGCGAAGTAACGTTCTCCCTCAGCTCCGCCAGTTCCGCGTCGCTCTTCTGGGCGAGGCATGCTGCTCCTTTCACCGTCTGGGTCACAAGTTCTCGCCCGATGTCTTGGGGTAGGCCGATGTCTGCGGCGGCGGCGACAAGCGCCTCCATCACCAGGAGGATGTAGGCGGGGCCACTGCCACTGACAGCGGTGGCCATGTCAACCATGTCCTCATCGGGCACGCAAAGCTCGTGCCCCAGTGCTCCCAAGATGGAACGTGCCATCCCCCTTTGCGCTTCAGTGACGCGTTGTGATGCGGTCCATACGGTCATTCCCTGTCCGATGCGTGCCGGCGTGTTCGGCATGGCACGCACGATCTCCTCGTGGCGCAGACCGCGGGAGATAGTGGCGATGGTCGAGCCGGCAATGATAGAGAGGACAAGCTGACCGGGCAGCAAGGCGCCTTCCACTTGATGCAGCATCGTATCGAGGCTCTGCGGCTTCACGGCCAGAACGACTACTTGCGCTCCCTCGGCAGCCCCGCGATTGTCTTCGCTGGTTCCGACACCAAGCTCGTGCTTCAGCTCGGATAGACGGTCTGGTCTGACGTCGGCGATGGTGAGGTCGTGGCGTGTGGCGATGCCTTTATCGAGAATACCTTTCATCATTGCCTCGCCCATAACCCCGGCGCCGATAAAAGCGATCTTCATCTAGTAGGTTGCCCCCTCCAGCAACATCTCCTTCACCTCTTCTGGCGGCTTCTCTTTTAGAGATAGCTGGCGACGGCAGCGGACATCTCGGAAGTTGACATCATCTGCATTCGACAGTATCTCGCCTCCAAAGAGAAAGACAAGGTCGTCCATGCCCCTTGTCTTCAGCCTTTTCACATGCTCGCAGAGGGCCTCGGCGATGGAACCGACGTTTGACTCATCGGAGACAATCGTTACGAACGTGGCGACGCCTCCGCCGCGAAAGGAGGTCCCCAGGCGTTGCGCACTCAGTTTCGTACCGTCGATGGCCTGCAAGTCGCGAAGCAAGAGGTCTGGAGGCGTCGCTGGGCCCGTCTGCACTATTATCGTCCGTTTGCTTTCTGCCGTCATCTCCTCCTCTCCTCGAAAATGGCACGCCCAATCCTGACGAGCGTTGCTCCCTCCTCCACGGCTACCTCGAAATCGTCGCTCATTCCCATGGAGAGGTGTTCAAGACCCAATGAATCACGGAGTTCCCGTAGCCTGCGGAAAACGGGACGCACCTCCTCGGGGTCTGCCATCATGGGAGCGATGGTCATCAAACCCCTGACCCTGATGTTGGGCAGGCGGCCGATCTCCCATGCCGCCTGTGCCGCTGCAGCAACGGGGAAACCGCTCTTGGTCTCCTCTCCTGAGATGTTAACCTGAAGCAAGACGGGAACCGGATGTTGAGCGCGCTTGCTTATGGACTCGGCCAGCCTGACCGAGTCTACGCTGTGGATTATATCAAAAATATCGAGAGCTGTCTTAGCCTTGTTGGTCTGGAGATGTCCCACCATGTGCCACACGGGATGAAGCCCGCGTTCCGAGAGGTAAGCGGTCTTCTCGCTGGCCTCCTGGACACGATTCTCGCCGACGTTGGTGATGCCGGCCCCGAGCGCCTCGGCGATTCTCTCGGGCGGGACGCCTTTGGTGATCGCGATGATGGTCACGTCGTCTGGCGGTCTCCCGGCGCGCTCCGCGGCGCGGGCTGCGCGGTCCCTGACATGGTCCACGTTTGCGTTGATACCCACTTCAACACACTCCGCAGTCGTGACACCCGACGGCAGGGCAGGGTGGAGTGCCCTCGGCCCGGTGCGCTCTCTCGTACTCCCGCCGCAGGAATGCGTCGGTAACCCCCGAATCCAGATTGGACCAGGGAAGCCTCTCGTCAAGGGGGATCGGTCTGTTGACATAATATTCTGACTCAAGGGAGAATCGCTCCATGGCGCGTCGCCAGGAAGAAAGAGACCTCCCGTTTGTCTCAGCCAGCACATCGGCCAGTCTGGCATCCCCTTTCGACAGTACCCCCTGTACGATCATCCAGTTGACGCTCTCAGAAGAGGCCTCTATGCCCTTGGGCCTCAGACTGTTGCGGAGGAGGGAAAGACGATGTTGCAGGGTCTCTGCGCTGGCCATCGGGAGCCACTGGAACGGCGTGCCCGCCTTGGGGACAAACGGCTCCACCGTCAGGGAGATGCGCAGGGCAGGCTGCCTCCGGTCCACACATTCCTTCAGGCTGAGAACCAGCCTGGCCGCCTGCTCGACGTCCTCATCCGTCTCCGTAGGAAGCCCGATCATGAAGTAGAGCCTCAGGTGCTTGAAGGGATGGTGGGCCGCGGCGTCCACGGCGGCAATGATGTCGCTATCGGTTATGCCCTTGTTGATGACGCTGCGCAGTCTCTGCGAACCCGCCTCGGGGGCGAGCGCGATGCTCCTGGCTCCGCTCTCCGCCGACTCCCTCAGCAGCACCGGCGACATTGGGCGAATCCTGAGTGAACTGGTTGAGATGGTTGCTCCCATGCGGCGCAGCCTGGAGGCGAGTTCGTCTATCTGCGGGTGGTCCGCCGGCGATGCCCCCAGAAGACCGATAGTCTTCTCCCGGCGAAGTCCCTCCTCGGCCTGGAGAAGCAGGTTGTCCAGCGAACGATAGCGGAAGGGGCGAAAGAGGTACCCGGCGAGACAGAAGCGGCATCCCCATCTGCAACCGCGAGTCACCTCCACAAGGAACATCCGTCCCAGCTCAGTATCTGGAGTCAGGACGGCCGAGGTCGTGGCGAAAGCATCGATGCTCGGCATCCATTGCCGGGTCACGGCAGCCGTGCTATGAAGAAGGGGAACGTAGATCCCTGGAAGCGAAGCCAGGGCTCGCAGAAGTGAATCGCGGGTGCCGTGCAGTCCGTCTTCCACTACGTCCAGCAACGAAGGCAGGAGCGCCTCCGCTTCGCCGATGCCGAAGCAATCGAAGAAGGGGGCAAGCGGTTGGGGGTTGGCCGTTATGCAGGGTCCTCCGGCGAGAAGCAGGGGATGCGGGTCACTGCGGTCCGCGGCCAACAGAGGAAGGCCGGCGGCCTTCAGTATCGCGACTACGTTGAAGTAGTCCAGTTCGTAGGAGATAGAGAAAGCGAGAACAGCGAAATCGCTCAGAGGGCGCTGCGACTCAAGGCTGAGTGGTTCCCCGGCCCGCCTCTCCCAGAAGAACCGCTCGCAGACTATGCTGTCGTGAGCGTTGAGAATGGCGTAGAGCGTCTGAAACCCCAGGCTGGACATGCCTACGTGGTATGTGTTGGGATAAACGAGGGCAATGGGGATTCTGCCACCCCAGTCCTTGAAGACCGTTCCGCTCTCTCTCGAAAGTCTTCCTCGCCAATCGTCGCGCCACGCTGTCATTACCTTAGCATCTTCTCGTTGCCTACCAGAGCAATATCAATAGTCTTGCCGCAGTTCGGACATGTCAATACGATACTGATGGGGCGTCTCATCACTCGTTCAGCAATGGCGGTCACCATCGAGTCGAGGTCGTCGAGTCGCTGATCAAGGACGTCAAGCCGCCCCTGTAGCTGTTCCAGAGTGAGATCACCTTCCTTGCGTTTGACTTTGGTCTTCTGTGCCAAGTTGCTCCTCCTCTGTTATTGGGGTCACAGGAGAAATACACCACCGAGTATCATCATTGCCACCCCCACGATGACGAACAGCAGACCGCCCGTTTTGAGCGCGCCCGGGTCGATGAACTCCGGCCAGTACCCCAAGAACGATCTCAGTTCCTCACGTCTGGACAGTACGTCGCCATATCCTTTTGCCTTTTTCCTCGCCCACAGCGTCACAATGAGACCCAGGATGATGAAGAATACACCGATGCCGATTATGATGTAGCTGTCGATCGCCGTCATGGCGCTAGAGACCTCCTTAACTGCACTTCGTGTAGCCGCAGGCGGGGCAGATGTGGCAGCCCTCCTGGTATACCAGCATGCCGCCACACTCAGGGCACTGCCCCCCGATGTTGCTCATGTGGCCGTTTCCATCTGAGTCGATAGCGATATCAGGCGAATCCGGGGAGACCTCCTCCCTGATGTGCTTCTCCAGGACGCCTCCTATGGCATCCGGGCAGGATAGTATCGAATGCCCCTCTTCCCATGCGATGGAAGGACACCGGATACCCTTGAGGTGCTTCACCACCGATTCGATGCTTACCCCGGAGCGAAGCGCCAGAGAGATGAGCCGCGAAATAGCCTCCAGTTGGGCCGAGGCGCAGCCACCCGCCTTGCCCAGGGTCGTGAACACCTCACACACGCCATGCTCATCCGAGTTGACGGTGACGTAGATGGAGCCGCAGCCGGTGGACACCCTCTCGGTCACCCCTGTGGTGCGCTTGGGTCGCTTGCGGGGCGCCCTTGGCTCGACCTTCTCCTCCTCCTCTTCGGCTGCGATGCTCAGCACCTGGGCATCCTTGCTGCGGTCCCGGTAGATGGTGATGCCCTTGCAGCCGGCGTCGTAGGCAAGCATGTATGCTCGTGCTACATCCTCTCTGGTGGCGTCATGGGGGAAGTTGATCGTCTTCGAAACGGCGTTGTGTGTGGACGCCTGAAAGGCGGCCTGCATCCTCACGTGCCATTCGGGGCTGATGTCGTGGGCAGTCACGAATACCTCTCTGACCCAGTCCGGGACTCCCTCGACATGGCGCAGGCTGCCGCTGTTGGCCACCTCCCTCATCAACTGCTCCGAGTAGAAGCCCTCTCTCCTGGCCACTTCCTGAAAGTACGGGTTCACTTCGACGAATCCGTTGCCATCGAGAATATTGCGTACGTAGGTGAGGGCGAACAGCGGCTCAATGCCGCTGGAGCAGCCGGCGATGATGCTGAGGGTGCCCGTCGGAGCGATTGTCGTGGTCGTCGCGTTCCTCACCCGTGCGCCGTCCGGCGCATCGTGGATGCTGCCCTCGAAGGCCGGGAATACGCCCCGCTGCTCTGCCAGTTCCACCGACGCTTCCGTAGCCTTCTCGTTGACAAAACCCATGACCTCGTCCGCAATGCCCAGGGCCTCCTCGGAGTCGTAGCGCACCCCTAACTTAATCAACAAATCCGCGAAGCCCATGACGCCCAGGCCGATCTTGCGCGTCCTCTTGGTCATTTCCTCTATCTGGGGCAGGGGGAACCTGTTCATGTCGATGACATCGTCCAGGAAGCGGACGGCGAGGGACACTGTTCTCTCCAACCTGGCGTAGTCGATCTCGGTGGAGCCATGACTATCGCGTACCATCCTGGCCAGATTGATGGAGCCGAGGTTGCACGATTCGTAGGGCAGAAGAGGTTGCTCGCCGCAAGGATTGGTGCTCTCGATGACTCCGAGTTTGGGGGTTGGGTTGTCCTGGTTTATGCGGTCGAGGAACACCACACCCGGATCACCGGTCCGCCATGCCTGGTCAACGATCCGGTCGAACACCTCCTTGGCGTTGCACGTGCACCAGACCTCGTGGGTGTGCGGGTTGACGAGGTCGTACTCGCCGCCTGTTTTCACCGCCTGCATGAAGCCGTCTGTGGCGGCCACCGAGAGATTGAAGTTCGTGAGGGTGGTCCCGCTTTCCTTGGCCGAGATGAACCTCTCGATGTCGGGGTGGGTCACGTTCAGGATCGCCATGTTGGCCCCCCGCCGCATCCCGCCCTGCTTGATGACGTCGGTCGCGGTATCGAACGCCCTCATGAAGGAGACCGGCCCGCTGGCGACCCCACCGGTAGACCCGACGGTATCTCCCTCGGGCCTCAGTCGCGAGAAGCTGAAGCCGGTGCCACCACCGCTCTTGTGTATGAGCGCGGTGTGCTTTATGGTCTCGAAGATGGACTCCATGGAGTCCTCTATGGGAAGAACGAAGCAGGCGGACAGCTGCTGGAGCTCCCTGCCGGCGTTCATCAGAGTGGGCGAGTTGGGCAGGAACTCGAGGTTAGCCATCAACTCGTAGAACCCGTTCTCCCACCTGGTGACATCGGCTTCGGGGTCGTAGACTAGCTCGGCCGACGCTATGTTGCGGGCCACGCGCCGAAAGAGGTCCTCAGCCGTCTCAACGACCGCGCCGTCATCGTCCTTCGCGAGGTATCTCTTCTCCAGAACGGCGCGTGCCGTTTCGTTGAATGCCACCGGCTGGCCCGGCGCTGCCGGCACTCGGTCTGGCCTTGGCTTGCTGCGTCGTTTCCTGGTCGTCGAGGCCGTCGGCTCTGTTGCACTCTTCATCGGGCTCCCTTCGGCTAGGATTTGCTTGAGCTCGTGCTCGACTGCCTGAGCTGTGAGGCGTGACTCGGGTATGTGGATCTCCATGCCAGGCAGGGGCTGGTAGGTCTGCTCGAGACGTCGGATAACCTCACTGCTGAGCACCTCCATCCGCTCCCGGTCGGATATGCCGACAGACTCGCAGTAGTGGAATACGTGGCGTGCGACTCTATTATGGTGAAGATGCTGCGACCCGCTTCCTTCGCTCACTTCCGTCTCTCCCGCGGTTGTGTCGCGCCGTTGCGCCGCTGCCGCTGAAGCCTTCCAGTTCCTCGCCTGGGAACAGCGTCAACTGGGCCGTGTCCCTGCCGTGCCGGGCCAGCTTGCTGTAGGCATCCGCCTCCTGCTTCACGTCTTCGATGTTGGCGAAATCGCGGTACACACTGGCGAAGCGGATGTAGGCGATGCCGTCAAGCTGGCGCAGCCGCTCCATCACCATGTCGCCGATTACCGACGTGGCGACGTCCGGCCTGCCCAGCCTGTTGAGTTGGGCCTCGATGTCATCAACTGTCGCCTCAATCGTCTCGGCCGATACGGGCCGCTTGGCACAGGCCTTCCTGATGCCGCTCACCAGCTTCTCTCGCTTGAACTCCTCCTGCTGCCCGTTCTTCTTGCTCACGAGCAACACTGTCTCCTGGGGCCGCTCGTACGTGGTGAAGCGCACACCGCAGTGGGAGCACTTCCGCCGACGGCGCACCGATTCGGCCACATTTCGCGAGTCGATAACCTTCGTGTCTTGATAGCTGCAATAGGGGCATCTCATAGCATAACACCCTACATATAGCGCAGGGTAGGTATGGTAACACAATATGTAGTGATTGTCAATAGGTCCTGGGGCGCTGCCGCTGTCTTGCAGGGACACGACCGCTCCGGTCACGACTTCTGAAAGAGGCCGGTGTGTGGTGACGGCGATTGTCGGCTGGGGCATGCGTGGGGAGACCGCGTTTGTCCACGGCGCGAGGTCAGGAGGGCTGCAGGCCGACGCCTCGACCCGCAGCCCTGCAAATGGTCCCGGTTCACCCGGGATAGCTACTAGCTACACTTTGAGTCTTGCCCGCAGGCCGCTCTTCTTGGGTTCCATGGCTTCCATAGCCTGTCGTCGTGGCGACGGTCGGCGAAGGAAGGTGGGAACGTCCAGTTGGTGCTCGCTGTCGGGGCCTTCCAGAAGGTGACGCAGTTCCTCATCCTTGCGGATCTTGGGTCCGTCGGGTCTTACCGACGTGAAGCCGGTGCAGATGAGGGTTATCCTGACATCGGCATCAAGCTTCGAATCGTACACGACGCCGAAGATGATGTTCGCTTCTGGATCGACCGCTTCGCGTATAACCTGCGCCGCTTCGTTGACTTCGAAGAGGGTGAGGTTGTTTCCGCCGGCGATGTTGAACAGCACACCTTTCGCCCCGTCCACCGAAACGTCCAGGAGTGGGCTGTCGAGCGCGGCTGTGGCCGCGTTGGCGGCGCGGTTCTGGCCGCTGCCGATGCCGACGGACATCCAGGCAGGGCCGGCGTCCTTCATCACCGCCCTGACATCGGCGAAGTCGAGGTTGATAAGGCCGGGCACAGTGATGACCTCGGCGATGGCCTGGACGCCATGCCTCAGGGCGTCGTCCGCCATCCTGAAGGCGTTGCTGACAGCCGTCTTGTTGTCGCAGAGGGTGAGCAAGCGGTCGTTCGGGATGATGATCAGAGTGTCCACCTTGCCGATCAGGTTCTCGATGCCGGCCTCGGCCACCTGCATTCGGTGCGTCCCTTCGAAGGTGAAGGGCTTGGTGACCACGGCAATGGTGAGTGCCCCTGTCTCCTTTGACAGCTCGGCCACAAACGGGATGGTGCCGGTGCCGGTGCCGCCGCCCATGCCGGCAGCGAGGAAGACCATGTCGGCGTCACCGATGGCCTCCCTCAGCTCGTCGCGGCTCTGCTCCGCCGCCTTTCCTCCCAGTCTATGGTCGCCACCCACGCCAAGGCCTCGGGTCATTTTCTCGCCTATCTGAATGCGCGTGGGTGCCTCAGTGAGCAGCAGGGCCTGAGCATCGGTGTTCACCCCTATGAAGTCCACCCCTTGAAGCTCTTCCTGTACCATCCGAGTGACTGCGTTGCAGCCACCGCCGCCAAGGCCCATCACCTTTATCTTCGCTGGGTTTGGCACAAAGCTCGTTTTTGCCATTGCTTCCTCCTTGTCTTCCTCGATTGTCAGCCGTACTAGCCAGCGACCAGCTTCTTCACGCGGGAGAAGAACCGCCTGAAGGTGTCACTCACCCCGCCGGCCTGCCACGTATTCTCACCGTCGTGCTTCCTCGTGCCCCAGAGCAAGAGCCCAACGCCTGTGGCGTGTGCCGGGTCCGGGAGAACATCGGCGAGGCCGTATACCCCGGTCGGGACTCCCACCCTGGCGGGGAGGCCGAGGACCTCCTCGGCAAGGATCTCAACACCCATGAGGTTGGAGCTGCCTCCGGTGAGCACCAGGCCGGATGGTATCTCTTTGGTGTAGTCCGAGCCTGGGATCTCCAGTGCGATCAGCTTGAGGACCTCCTCGATGCGTGCCCTAATGATCTCGGACAGCTCCTGGTATGGCACGCTGTAGCCGTTCTCCACTCTCAGTGAGGTCTGCTCCTTCTCCTTGCCATCGTAGATGGGTATGACGCTGCCGTACTTCTTCTTCATCTCCTCGGCGACGTCGAAAGGTAGCCCCAGGCCGATGGCGATGTCCCTTGTGATCTGGTAGCCGGCCACCGGCAGAATCGCCGTGTGCCAGATGCTGCCATCCTTGAAGACGGCGACGTCGGTGGTGCCACCGCCTATATCGGCCAGGACAACACCGGCATCTCTCTCGTCATGTCTGAGGACGGACTCGCCGCTCGCCAGGGGTTCGAGCACCAGGTCGTCGATGTCGATACCAACACCGCGAATACACTTGACCAAATTCTGAACGGAGGCCACGGCCGCGGTGATGATGTGTGTCTCCACATCGAGCCTGAAGCCGTGCATACCAACGGGATCCCGCACTCCCTCCTGGCCGTCCAGCGCATAACCTCTGGGAATGACATGGAGCAGCTTCCTGTCGGCAGGCACGTTCACGCTGCGCGCAGCTCTGAGCACCCGCCTCAGGTCGTCGCTGCGGACCAGCTTGTCGCTTCGATTGATGGAGACGACGCCGCGCTTGTTGATCGAGTTGACATGCCTGCCCGTGACGCCGACCAGGGCGGAATCCATTTTGATCCCACTGGCCTGCTCAGCGCGCTTGATCGACGTCTGGATGGAGCGCTTCGCCTCGGGGATGTTCACCACCAGGCCCTTGTGCAGTCCCCTGGACGGCGCGATACCGACGCCGAGGACTTGAAGGTCATAGCTCTGACCAGCTCGGGCCATGATGCTGCACACCTTGGTGGTGCCCACATCTATACAGGATATGATATCGTTCTTTGCCATTTACCTCCTCCTTTCGGATGACTCTTGGCATCTACTGGCAAGTTGTTCGTCACATCGCATACACCTCCTTCGTCCCCTTGAGGCTTATGCCTTCTTTGTGCCTTTCTTTGAAAGGAGTCGGGCAGTGTCGCAGTCCATAGTCTTGGGCTCGACAAAGACTGTTCTCATCGCTACGGCTTCGCTTCCGCTTCAGGGCAGGACACTGCCCGCTGCCTCCATATGGACAGAGTCGCTTCTCGAAGAAGCGCTAGATTCGCTCCGCAACTCTCATCCTGGCGCTTCGACTGCGCGGGTTTGCCGCGACCTCAGATGACGAAGGAGTGACGGCCTTTCTTGTTGGTAAGCTTAGGGTTGCCTTGTGGCCGCAGGTACACACCGGCACCTCGGGAGGACAGATGCAGTCCTTCGATTCTCGCCTCATGAAGTTCTTGACCAGACGGTCCTCCAGGGAATGGAAGCTGATGACCACCAGTCTGCCTGCTGTGCCAAGCACCTCTACGACCTGTTCCAGCGCCCGCTCAAGGCGGGCCAGTTCCTGGTTCACCATGATCCGCAGTGCCTGGAACGTCTTTGTCGCCGGGTGAATCCTGCCCCGCGAGCCTACGCATCGCTCTACCACGGTGGCGAGCTGAGCTGTCGTTTCTATCGGACGGTTGGCCACGATCGACCTGGCTATACGTTTGCCTCTATGCTCCTCGCCGTACTTCTCGAGGATGGTGGCGATCTCTCGTTCGGGATAGGTATTCACGATGGCTGCCGCAGTGAGATGCTGCGTTGTGTTGAACCGCATATTGAGGAGTGCATCATGCTGGAAGCTGAACCCACGGTCCGGACTGTCGAGCTGGAACGATGAGACGCCGAGGTCAAAGAGGACGCCGTCCGCCGGGATGAAGCCGAAGTCGGCGCAAACCGACCTGAGGTTCTGGAAGTCCTCTTTGACAACAATGGCATCCGGCCCGTAGGGCGAGAGCCTCTGGCGGGCCAGTTCAATGGTCTGGGGGTCGATGTCGATAGCCAGGAGCCGCCCACCTCTCTGAAGGATCGCTTCGGCATGCCCGCCCGGGCCTACCGTACAGTCGACATACCGTCTCCCAGGCTGCACATGAAGCGCCTCAATGGCTTCGTTCAGGAGTACTGGAACGTGTGCCGACTCCTGATTCATGAGCGGTCCTCGCTCTCCTCCGCTATCTGGTAGCCTTGCTCGTCCATGAGGGCCAGTTCCTCATCCCAGTTACCCTTGCTCCAGATCTCAACGTAGTCGTTGAGGCCGGCGAACACAGCCGAGTCCTTGATAGCGGCATACTCTCGCAGCGGGGGTGGCAGCAGTATGCGCCCCTGCTCGTCCGGCATAAGGCTGAAGGCGGTGGCGAACATGACGCGCCGTTTTCTCCGCTCCTTGCTGCGGGTGATCGGGAGCCCCTGGAATTGCTCGCTGAGCTTCTCCCAAACCGATGGAGGATAGGCGTAGATACAGCGATCGAAACCCCTGGCAAGCACGATTCCCTCCCAGAAGTCACCTCTGAACTTGGGAGGAATCGCCAGCCTTCCCTTGGAGTCGATTCTGTATTCGTACTCACCGAGGAACATGCTTATTTAATCCTCAAATCTTTCCCTTGGTCCCCATTTTAATCCACATTGACCCACAAACTACCACAAATCACCACATTTGTCAATACCCTTCACAGACGTGTTTTCAGGCGTGGCGGGCTTTTCAACGACGGTCATCTGTGATATGATGCCGAAAATCTTCGTTCGTGACGTCGTCCCGCCTGTTGTGCGTCGATGTCCGCTGTGGCTGGAGAGGGGGGTCAGCATGGTCTCTAGACGAGCCAGTTCGATAGCTTTCATCTTGATGGTGCTGCTGATGGTGGCTGCCATGGCTTGCAGCGCTTGTGTATGTCCCTCGCGCGAACCCGGGCCTACGCCAACACCAACATTGCAGCCGGGGTGGAACTGGAAGTCTGATGGCTTCGTCGACTATGCATTGAGTGGCATGCCCGACTTCGATCAGAAGCAGGACCAGTGGAAGGATGCCCGTGGCATGTGGTCATACTGCGGGCCGGTGGCTGAGGCCAACTCCCTGTGGTGGCTCGATTCCGAGTTCGAGCCCAGCCCTGTGGCGCCGCCGGACATCAACGACAACTACCCGATCGTCGAGTCGTACGAGCCGGCCCAGTGGGATGACCATGATTCCAGTAACCTCGACCCGCTGGTGAGCGACCTGGCGTACCGGATGGACACCGACGGTCAGGCCTCTGGTGGCCAGTGGTATGGTACGTTCGTTGAGACGTTGCACGTCGCCGTCAATCAATACCTTATAGAGAAGGGACTGCAGTCCCTGTTCTTTGCACACATGGAGAAGAGCCCCGAGTTCTCATGGATAGCGCAGGAGGTCGAGAGGTGCCAGGATGTGGTGCTGTTGCTCGGGTTCTGGCAGCTACACGGTGACGATTGGGTACGCATTGGGGGCCACTACGTTACGTGTGCCGGAGTGAATACCGATGCGCAGCAACTGGGTCTCAGTGACCCGTACTGGGACATTGCCGAGGCCGGAGGAGCGGGCAGGGTGCCCGCGGCTCATTCCTATCCGCACGGTGAGTCGGTGCACAACGACACCCAGTACGTGTCTCATGACGTGTACGACGTGGTGACGTCCGAGAGCCCGGGTGGTGTGTGGGCGCTTGACGGCTACGCCGATGCAAAGGACATCAGCAATTTCGTGGACCAGAACTGGGCTCATGACCTGCTTGGCTACAAAGGGTCATACGACCCCGACCTGCCGGTCCACACAGAGATCGACTACGCGGTCGCAGTGTCGCCCATGGGCGGTGGTACTCCTGCCCCAACGCCCACTCCGACGCCGGTTCCGTCACTAACTCCGACCCCAACGCCTACTCCGACGCCCGCGAGTCCGCCGGCAACGCCAACCGCAACGACAACTCCTGTGGTGACGCCGACAGCGGAAGCCACGCCGGTGGCGACCCCAACCCCCGCCCAGACGCCCGCCCCGACCCCGGACCCATCCGTTCCGGTTATCACGGGCATCCGGACAACGCATCATACGGACCCTGTGACGGGCAATCTGGTGGTGCAGGTGCATTGCATACCGGCCTACTTCCCATCGGGCACCAATATCTATGACCTGCACTTCTTCGGCCAGGACGGCCAGTATCTCGGGAGTGTGTACTACGAGACGCCGTTGCAGGCCTGCACGTCGTACGACGTCGAGCTTGAGGTGCCTGAGGGGGCGGACACCGAGTTCGTGACCATCTATCTCACTGACGAGAACCACAACATATGGGGCCAGTTCGCCTTCTACAACCGGGATGCTGCTGTCGAGGAGATCAAGCGTCCGGTGGGAAGCCATGTACTGGGGCCGACCGATTCGATCGTGCCCAGCGTCACGGTAAGGAACTTCGGCTCGGAGACGGTCACCTTCTCTGTTACGTACAGGATTCAGGAGCAGGACCTGGAAGGCACCAAGGAACTGGACGACGAAGCCTTTGTGTACGACCTTGCGTCGGGCGAAACGGTCGACCTTGATTTCCCCCCGGTACCGGCGGGGTTCTTCGGCGCTCCCGGCAGCGAGCCATTCGGTGGCGTCATCTACTTTGAGACGCATCTGTACGGCGACGAGGTCGATGGCAACGACTTCATCGATGGGGACTTCGAGATTGTGCTGGCGGAGTAGTCTGTGGGGAAGATGTGTTTACGCTGGGTGTGCTCACGGTAAGCGACAGGGGCTCGCGAGGCGAACGCGAGGACCAGAGCGGCAACGCTATTAGGGAACAGCTTGCGGCCCTTGGTGCCCGGCTGGTACAATACAGGGTTGTGCCTGACGAGAGGGAGGTCGTGTCGGGCACGCTCGAGGACTGGGCGGACCGGGAGGGGCTCGATCTGATACTCACCACCGGCGGCACCGGGCTGTCGCCGCGGGACGTGACGCCTGAGGCGACGCTAGCTGTTTTGGATAGGGTCGCGCTCGGCTTCGTCGAGGCGATGAGGGGGGAGAGTCTGAAGAAGACCCCCCGGGCGATGCTCAGCCGGGCCACGGCCGGTACGCGGGGGAGAAGCCTCATCATCAATCTGC
>JAXHUA010000038.1:0-11363 GCA_034189695.1 Chloroflexota bacterium
CTGCCGGGGAGTCCGTCGGCGGTACGTGAGTGTCTTGATGTCATTATGCCCGTCCTGCCCCATGCGATAGAGGTATTGAGGGGTGAGGGGCTGGAGTGCGGCGGGAGTACACCGGCAGACTGAGGATGGCTTGGGGGTGGCCGGGGAGAGCCAATGCACTTTCACATACTGACCCTGTTTCCCGGGATGTTCGATGGGCCGTTCGGCGACAGCATCGTGAAGCGGGCGGTCGACCGCGGGCTGGTTCGTATCTCGCTGTATAACATCCGGGACTACACGTCGGACAGGCACCATGTCGTCGATGATTACCCCTATGGTGGTGGTCAGGGGATGGTGCTCAAGCCGGAGCCGGTATTCGCGGCTGTGGAGGCGGTGCGTGGGGGGGGTGAGATGCCGGTTGTCCTGTTGACGCCGCAGGGACGGCTTCTTGATCAGGGGATTGCCGGGGGGCTTGCGGAACACGCTGAAGTGATGCTGATTTGCGGACGCTACGAGGGTGTGGACGAGAGGGTGCGTCAGCATCTGGCGACAGACGAACTGAGCATTGGCGACTACGTTCTGAGCGGTGGGGAGCTGGCCGCTATGGTGGTGGTTGACGCCGCTGTCCGGCATTTGCCCGGTGTGTTGGGAGGGGACGAGGCTGTCGGTCGGGACTCTCATGCAAGCGGGCTGTTGGAGTACCCGCAGTACACCCGCCCGCAGGTATTCCGGGAGTGGGAGGTGCCGCAGGTGTTGCTCTCGGGCAACCACGCGGAGATTGCGCGGTGGCGCCGCGAGCAAGCGCTCATTCGCACGTTGGAGCGGCGCCCGGATATGCTTGATAAGGCTGAGCTTGGGCCAGATGAAAGCAAGCTGCTGGAGAAGATGCGAAGAGGTAAGGACTAGATGGATGTCGAGACTTTAGTGCCAGTTGAGTCGAATCCCAATATCCCTGTGATTGCGCCGGGTGATACCGTCAAGGTGAGCACCAAGGTGGTGGAGGGCGAGAGGGTACGCTCCCAGGTTTTCCAGGGTGTAGTGATAAGGGTGAGAAAGGGTGGGGCCAGCGCCAGTTTCACCGTGCGTCGCGTTGCCTACGGTGTCGGGGTGGAGCGGACCTTCTTCACGCACTCCGCGTCGGTGGAGAAGGTTGAGGTGCTGCGGCATGGCAAGGTGCGACGGGCCAGGCTCTACTACTTGCGGAACCTAACCACCAAGAAGGCCAGGCTAAAAGAGAGAAGACCCAAGGAAGAGAACAAGGAACCATCGAAGTAGCCCGTGCAACTACAGGAGTGAGCGGAGGAATCAGCTTTCTCACGCCGTCCTCATGATTTGGGTCTAGGGGATGAAGTACGCGGAGGTAGCGGTCAATTCCCCCGGGGCACAGCGGCGGACATTCTGGTACGCTGTGCCTTCTTTTGTGCAGGTAGGCCATGCAGTGTGGGTCCCCTTCGGGCCGAGGGTAGCCCAGGGGATCGTTCTTCGTCTCACTGACCAGCCTTCTGTGGATGAGGTCAAGGATATCGTTGGTCTCATGGACGCCCGGCCGGTGCTCTCTGCCGCGCAGGTCGAGCTTGCGTGCTGGGTCAGTGAACGGTATCTCGCGCCCCTCTTCGATTCCGCTGCGGTGATGTTGCCACCGGGCTTCAGTCGGCGACTGGTGACTTTCGTCGAGCCGCATGGGGAGGCATCGCAGGCTGAGATTGCTGCACTCACGCCCCACCAGCGGAAGATGCTGACCCTTCTCACGCGTCGAGGGAAGCTCCCTCTTTCCGAACTGGAGAACGCTCTCGGGGCGAAGGAGACGCGAAACGTTGTCGCCCAGTTGGTCCGCAGAAAGCTCGTGGCCCGGACGCAGGAACTCGAGGGGGTAAAGGTCAGACCCAAGGTGGTGCCGTACGTCCGGTTGGCGGTGGGGACGGAGGAAGCCAGGGAGCGGGCGGAGTCGCTATCGAAATCACAGCGGGCGCCGAAGCAGGCTGCGCTGCTTGAGTTCCTCGCAACCCAGGCGCGACCCATTCCCGTTTCCGAGGCGACGCGTCAGGTGGGCTGCACGAGGCAGGTAGTAAAGGTATTGGAAGACAAGGGGCTGGCCAGCGTCGAGCAGGTGCACGTGTATCGCGACCCGTTGGCCCATCGCGCTTTCGCACTGGCGTTTCCACCGATGCTCACGGCGGCGCAGGAATCGGCGTGGGCAGAGGTGCAAGCCGCCATGGCGCGGCGTGGTGAGAACGGTCACGTTGAGCCGGCGGTGTTCCTGCTCCACGGCGTCACCGGCAGTGGAAAGACCGAGATCTACCTGCGCGCGCTGGAGCAGGCGGTGGCGTTGGGCAAGAAGGCCATCGTGCTGGTCCCGGAGATCGCTCTCACTCCTCAGACTATCGATCGCTTCGCCTCACGTTTCCCGGGGAGGGTCGCGGTACTGCACAGCAGGCTCTCGGTGGGGGAGCAGTTCGACGAGTGGTGGCGGATCAGGGACGGCGGTTTCGACGTGGTGATCGGCTCGAGAGGAGCGGTCTTCGCCCCGCAGCCCGACCTTGGGCTTATCGTCATTGACGAAGAGCATGAATGGACCTACAAGCAGCACGACCAGACGCCTCGCTACCAGGCGCGCGACGTGGCCATCAAGCTGGCGCACATAACCGGCTCAATCGTCATCCTGGGAAGCGCGACGCCGGATGTCGTCAGCTACTACCGGGGGACAACAGGTGAGTACCATCTGCTTGAGCTTCCAGAGCGGATCGATACGACGGGTTATGGGCGGGAAGGGCGGCTTCCCGGAGTGGAAGTGGTGGACCTGCGTGACGAACTGATGGCCGGGAACAGGAGCATCTTCAGCCGTTCGCTGGCCGCGGCTATGGAGAGAGCACTGGCGGCCGGGGAACAGGCGATCCTCTTTCTGAATCGGCGGGGCGCGGCCACCTTTGTGCAGTGCCGCCGTTGTGGCTTCGTGCTGCGGTGCAGGAGATGTGACGTACCCCTGACGTACCACTCGGCGGCGCAGGACCTGGTCTGCCACCAGTGCAACTCCCGCTCTCCGGTCCCCAATTCCTGCCCGCGGTGTGGCAGCCGGCAGATCAAGTTCCTGGGTATCGGCACGCAGCGGGTCGCCGAAGAAGCCGGCCGTGTTTTTCCCGGGGCGCGGGTCCTGCGGTGGGACCGCGACGTCACGGGAGGAAAGCACTCCCACGAAGAGATACTCGGCAGGTTTCTGGCTCATGAGGCGGATATCCTGGTCGGCACCCAGATGATCGCCAAGGGGCTGGAGCTTCCGCTGGTCACCCTGGTTGGTGTGGTCAATGCCGACGTGAGCCTGCACCTCCCCGACTATCGGGCCGGGGAGCGCACCTTCGAGATTCTGAGCCAGGTCGCCGGCAGGGCTGGTCGCGGCCCGGCCGCTGGGCGGGTGATCATCCAGAGCTACAACCCCGACCACTACGCCATCGTGGCCGCTTCGAAGCACGACTACGCGTCGTTCTATGAGCATGAGATGGCCTTGCGTCGGGAGTACGACAACCCGCCGTTCAGTCGACTGGCGCGACTGGTCTACACCGCGACGAACAACGTCGCCGCCCACAACGAAGCGCTCAGGATGCACCAGCGTCTGAAGCAGGAGCGGGACTCGTGGGGCATGGAGATGACCCTCATCGGGCCGGCACCGGCCTTCGTCCAGCGGGTTCGAGGGCGCTATCGCTGGCAGATCATCCTTCGGGGCGATGACCCGGTACGGCTGCTGGACGAGGTGCCGGTCCCTCAGGGATGGATTGTGGACATCGATCCGGCAACCCTGCTTTGACAAGGAAACTCTCAGTCCGATATAATCTAGTGTCTCTTCGCACGACCGTTATTCTGAGCAACTCGCCAAATGGCAGTACGTCCCATTCTTACTCACCCCAACCCGGTGCTTCGTCAGAAGTCGAAGCGTGTGCGTGCTATTGATGAGTCGGTGGAGCGCCTCATTGATGACATGGTGGATACGATGCGCCGTGGCAATGGTGTCGGGCTCGCGGCCCCTCAGGTCGGGGTCTCGCTGCGGGTGATCGTAATCGAGCTGCCCGAAGAAGAGGCGCTGCCCCTCATCAACCCCGAGGTTGTCAGGCGGTCCGGCACACGCACGGTGGAAGAGGGCTGCCTGTGTGTACCCGGCTATCGGGGCAAGATAACGCGTTCGGAGAAGGTCACGGTGAAGGCGCTGGACCGCCACGGTAAGGAGATTCGCATAAAAGGTGAAGGTCTCCTTGCTCAGGTTCTTGAACACGAGACGGACCACCTGAGCGGTGTCCTGTACCTGGACCACTTGGAGAGCACGGACGACTTGTATAGAATAGGAGACGACGCCAGCAGTCCTGAGGCGTAGGGCGTCGGACTGTATGAAGGCTGGAACGATAGCTGCGATTGAGCGCGCCGGAAGCGCTCGCTTCAGCTTGTCCCGAAGGTACGATTGGAAAGGCGAATTGAGTAACGCGCAACACATGTGCATCGGCGAAGAGGTTTCCCGTGCCTTGGTCCAAGTGAGGCGGGTCCTGGGAGAGCGCTCGGTCGAGTGTTATCTGACCGGTGGTTTCGTTCGGGACGCTATGCTGAGGCGGGCCACCGACGACATTGACGTCGTTGTATCTGGAAACGCTCTCGAGCTGGCCCGGTGTGTCGCCGATGGCCTCAATGCCAGGTGCATTCCACTGAACGAGCCGAACCAGATAGCCAGGGTGATGCTCCCGCCCCAGGGGCATCTGCACCTTGACTTCGCTACAATGCGTGGCGCCATCGACGAAGACCTTCGCTTGAGGGACTACACGATAAACGCGATGGCGATCGGGCTCGACGAGGCTCTGGCCGGTTCTCCGGCGTTCATCGACCCTCTGGACGGCCGGCGCGACCTCGAGAGCCGCCGTATCCGCGCAGTGAGCGAGTCAGTGCTCCAGGAGGACCCGGCACGCCTCATTCGCGGTCCCCGTTTCGCGGCCGAGCTGGGGTTCTCCATCGATGAGGAGACCCGCACGTTCATCCGACGCAACAGCTCGCTCATTGGCCATGTGGCCAGGGAAAGGGTGCGCGACGAGCTATGTCGGATTCTGGCCATGCCGAAGGCGGCACAATGGGTCCGTTTGCTCGACGACCTTGGCCTGCTGTTGACGGTCATACCTGAGCTGGCCGCGGCGAAGGGGGTGGAGCAGCCCAGGGAGCACTTCTGGGATGTCTTCGACCATCTGGTGGAAACCGTCTCGGCCGTTGAGTTCCTTCTGCGGCTCGATGGGGCCGACCACTGGGGAGAACCGGTGCGTTGCGTGGCGCCGTGGTCGCAGGAACTGGAGGAGCACTTCCGGGAGGAGGTTTCCGGCGGGCGTGCCAGGGCAACGCTTCTGAAAGTCGCGGCCCTGCTTCATGACATTGCCAAGCCGCAGACCAAGTCGGTCGAAGACAACGGCAGGACACGCTTCTTCGGACACGCTCAGGAGGGCGCGGCCATTGCCGAGGGCATTCTCCGGAGGCTGCGGTTCAGCACTCGTGAGGCGGAGATGGTGAAGACAATGGTTGAGCACCACATGCGCCCCGGGCAGATGGGGGATGACATGCCGACCCGTCGCGCCATTTACCGCTATTTCAGGGACACCGGCGACGTCGGCCTCGACACCATCTTTCTCAATCTGGCCGACCATCTGGCGGCGCGGGGCCCCCTCCTGGATAGCGAGCAGTGGAGGGCACACGCGTCCAGCATGGCGTATGTGATCGCCGAGAGTACGAGCGAGCAGAGCGTGGTGGCCCCGCCCAAGTTGATTGACGGGCACGACTTGATCAACAGCTACGGCATGAGCCCGGGGCCCGAAATCGGTGAGCTGCTGGACGCAGTGCGTGAGGCCCAGGCGGCTGGTGAGGTGTCGAGCAGGGAAGAGGCGCTGGCGCTCGTGGAGAGATTGCTCTACGACAGACAGAAGAGTTGACATAATATAATCTGAGTTGAAGACAGAGAATTGAGCAGAAGAAACATACTCACGCTCATAGCAATAGGGATTATCCTGACCTTCTCCATTGTGGCCCTGTTGACTTCTATGGCCGGTCGCGAGGGGCTGGTTCTTGGCTTGGACCTGAGGGGTGGCACGAACCTGGTCTACGAGGCCGATTTCACCGGCATCGAGGAGGACAAGCGGGCGGACAGCCTCAAGGGTGCGAAGGACATCATCGAGAGGCGGATTAACGCCTACGGTGTGGCTGAGCCGGTGATACAGATAGTGGGCGGCAATCGCATCTCGATCCAGTTGCCGGGGGTTACCGATATTGAGGAAGCCAAGGACCTGGTGGGCAAGACCGCCGAGCTCATCTTCCGTGAGCAGGCTATGGCTGGTAGCACAGTGCTCATTGAACCGGCGAGCGTGGGAGATACTCAGATCGTTGTCGACGATGCCTCCGATTTCAGGGTCGACGACCTGTTCGCCATCGGCTCCGGGGAGTCGGCTGAAGCCAAGATGGCGTCGGCGGTATACGGTGCGAACAGCACGATCGTGCTGGAGTCAGGGCTGGACTACGACCACGACGTGGGGGAGCAGGTCGAGAACCTGTGGGTAGTTGCCACAGGTGATGTTGAGGGCGAGGAGTTGCCCCTCACGGGTGCCTATCTCAAGCCGAACTGCTACGTGGATGTCAATCAGCAGACGAGCGAGCCGGTGGTTGCCTTCGAGTGGGATGAGACAGGCGCGAAGCTGTTCTCCCAGATCACCGGGCGCCTGATCGGGGAGCCTCTCGGCATCTTCCTCGACGACGTCATCATATCAGCGCCGACGGTGCAGGCCCAGATAGGTGCCACAGGGATTATCGAAGGGCTGAACGTGAGTGAGGCAGAGTTGCTGGCGATTCAGCTCAATGCCGGTGCCCTGCCGGTCCCGCTCAACCCTATCCAGGAGCAGACCGTCGATGCCACCCTGGGTTCCGATTCCCTCCGCATGAGTCTCATCGCTGGAGTAGTCGGGCTGGCTCTGCTTCTCATCTTCATGGTCGTCTACTACCGCTTCTCGGGCTTGCTGGCCTGCCTCGCTCTGGCGATCTATGCAGCGGTAATGCTCATGATATTCAAGATGGTGCCTATCACCCTGACGCTGGCGGGAATAGCCGCATTCATACTCTCGTTGGGGATAGCCGTTGACGCCAACGTCCTCATCTTTGAGAGGATGAAAGAGGAGATCAGGGCGGGCAAGAGCCTGGGAGCGGCCATAGAAGCGGGCTTCAGCCGCGCATGGCCCGCCATCCGCGACAGCAACATCTCAACGCTCATAACTTGCGCGATTCTATACTGGTTCGGAAGCAGAATGTTTGGGGGTGCCCAGGTCATGGGGTTTGCGGTGACTCTGGGCATTGGGGTGCTGGTGAGCATGTTCAGCGCGATTGTGGTGAGCAGGACCTTCCTGCGCACCAGCGTGTTCACGCCCGTGGCGAAGAGACTATGGCTGTTCCGACCGTGAACCTGAGGAATATGGGAATTGATTGACTTCATTGGCAAGAGGCGCTGGTTCTTTATCGCTTCAGGGGCGATTATCCTGGTTGGCCTTGTCTTTATGCTGTACTCGTGGATAGCCTTCGGCTCGCCGGTGAGGCAGGGCATCGAGTTCAGCAGCGGCTCGATGATGACCATCAGGTTCGAGGACGAGGTGTCTCAGGCGGATCTGCGGGACGAGATGGCCAACCTGGGACACGCCGATGCCATCATCCAGCGAACGGGCGAGGGCGACTACCTTATGCGCACGGGGGAGCTGGCGCCTGAGGAAAGAGACCCTGTCAGCGGTGAGGTAGTCGTTCCGTCGGAGCGAATACAGATCGAGGAGGCGTTGCAGGAGAGGTTCGGTGACCTCACCGTACGCGACTTCTCGTCCGTCTCTCCAACCGTCTCCACCGAGACGAGGGACATCGCAATGATCGCCGTGGCCGTTGCCGCCGTGGGGATTCTTCTCTACATCACCTGGGCGTTCCGCAGGCTGGTCAAGTCCTTCCGTTTTGGCGTCTGCGCCGTCGTCGCCCTCCTTCACGACGTGGTCATCGTCCTTGGCGCCTTCTCCATTTTCGGCGTCCTTCTTGGCATAGAGATAGACGCCATGTTCGTGACGGGAATCCTGACCGTTATCGGCTACAGTGTGAACAACACCATCGTGGTCTTCGACCGCATTCGCGAGAACCAGACCCGGAACATAGGCGTGCCACTGGAGGTTGTCGCCAACGACAGCATCGTCGAAACGCTGCCCCGCTCGCTGAACACGGGTTTGACCACCTTGTTTGTCCTTCTTGCCCTCCTCCTGTTCGGTGGAACTACCATACGCGACTTCGTCCTCGTTCTCCTTGTCGGCGTCATAATCGGCACATACAGCTCCATGTGCATCGCCGGCCAGCTAGTTGTGGCGTGGGACCGTGGTGGAATTGGCGGACTCTTCCGCCGTCTTGGCCGTTTGTTACCCAGACGGGCGCCCGCCGGGGGTTAGTCCGTGTCAGGGGGCCTCAGCCTCTACATCCACATTCCTTTCTGTCGCTCCAAGTGCCGCTACTGCGGCTTCAACTCCTACAGCGGGCTGGACTCGCTTATACCGCGGTACGTCCGGGCAGTCACAGCCGAGGTCCATCGCTGGCCCGGGAACTACCCGGTGACCACCATCTACCTCGGGGGCGGTACACCGACACTGTTGAGCGTCGACCAGGTTCGTGACATTCTTGGGGCCTGCGGCTGCTTTTTCGCCGTCGACGGCGCGGCGGAGGTCACGATTGAGGCGAACCCGGGCACCGTGACCAAACCATACTTGAGAGAGATCCGCGAGTTGGGGGTCAACAGGCTCAGCCTGGGTGTGCAGAGCTTCAACGACCGCGAGTTGACCTGGCTCGGCCGCAGCCACTCGGCGGAGGACGCCTTCGCAGCCTACGGTCTGGCGAGGGATGTCTTCGACAATGTGAGCATCGACCTGCTCTACGCGATGCCGGGGCAGGCACGCGACGACTGGCACGTGACCCTGAAGCGGGCTCTCGTTCTCCAGCCCGACCACGTGTCGCTATATCCGTTGAGCGTGGAGGAGGGTACCCCACTCTCGGATGACGTTCTATCGGGGAGGTCGGCCCCGCCGGACCCTGACGTGGCCGCTGACATGTACCTTCTTGCCCAGGAGGAGCTTGGGAGCTACGAGCACTACGAGATATCCAACTGGGCCACGCCGGGCAAGAAGTGCCGGCATAACATCACCTACTGGAGGAACGAGCCCTATCTTGGCTTCGGCGCGGGTGCTCACTCATCCTTCGCCGGGCGACGCTTCTGGAACGTGCGCTCGCCGGGCGACTACGTTCAGCTTGTGAGCGAGTCTGCTTCGCCGGTCGAACATGAGGAGCATGTCGACCGGCCGCTGGAAATGGCGGAGACGATGATTCTGGGCCTGCGGCTGACCGAGGGAGTCAGCCTGGCTCGCTTCGCCGGCCGGTTCGGCCACGACGCCATTGAGGTCTACCGGAATACCATCGACGAGCTGGCGGAGTTGGGCCTGCTGGTCACCGACGGCGACAGCATTCGCCTCACCGGCAAGGGAAGGCTGCTGGGCAACCAGGCATTCCTCCGATTCCTGCCCTAGCCGAGCTGGTGCGCCTCCTTCACTGCGTTGAGGATTGCATCGATGGGTGGTGGCCGGCGCGTGTCAGGCGGAGGCCCAAGGGGGTCGGCGACCTCACAGTCGCCGCACAGGATGTCGATGGTGGCGCCAATGGACGCGGCGAGCGCCTCGTACAGATAGCCTCCCTCGAGTGTGAACACCATGCGGCCTTCGCAGAGCTCGTCGGCAAGACCTTTGAGTACGCGCGTCATCTCGGCGAACCCGGAGACACTCACCCGCATGAGCGCCAGCTGGTCGCCCCAGTGGGCATCGTAGCCGGCCGACACCATGATGAGTTGTGGCCGGAAACGCCTCGCGGCTGCGAGCAGGACCTCGTCGAATACGCGGAGGTACTCCTCGTCGCCGCACCAGGCAGGCAGGGGCACGTTCACCGTCGTTCCGTGGCCTTCGCCTGCTCCCGTCTCCTCAATGCGACCAGTTCCCGGATAGAAGGGGTACTGATGTGTGGAAAAGTACAGCACGCCCGGGTCGTCATAGAAGGCGTCCTGGGTCCCGTTGCCGTGGTGGACGTCGAAGTCCGCTATGAGCACCCGCTCCACCCGGTGACTGTCCTGGGCGTGCCTGGCGGCGACCGCCACGTTGTTGAACAGGCAGAAACCCTTGCCCTGCGTGCGCGTGGCGTGATGTCCAGGTGGCCTGACCAGGGCGAAGGCGCTCTCCGTCTGCGCTGACATCACGGCGTCCAGAGCGTTGATCAGGCCGCCCGCAGCGTAGAGCGCGGCGTCATAGGAGCGCGGTGATACGTGCGTATCGGGGTCGAGCCAGCCGCCGCCCCTCCTTGCCACGGATTCCACCTCGGCGATGTAGGCGGGCGAGTGTACTGACGCCACCTCCTCGACCGTTGCAGGCCGTGGCGGAATCGAAGTGATGCGCTCCGTGAGGCCGTTCTCTTCAAGCTGGTTCATCACGTACATGAGCCTTCCGGCGTTCTCGGGATGGCTCCCCGTATCGTGCTCCAGAAAGATGGGGTCGTAGACCAGTCCTACGCTCATATTTCCTCCCTGATTACCTGATAGTACCAGAGGAGGCCGTCAACGGGCAATTATTGATTGCCCCGTCACGACCACTGTGCTATACTCGTGGCTGGCGGCTTGGAGGGTAGCATGACGGAAGAGAGAGAAATCCCCGAGTTCTATACGGACCAGTTCATGATTAGCGCGGGGCCCTACGGGGTAGTGCTCAACTTCAAGGAGAGCCCTCCTGAGCCTGGCCCGGGCAAGGTGCCTGACACGGTGGCCAGGGTTCGTATGAGCTATGAGCTTGTCAAGACAATGACCTTCGTTCTCTGCCGCCACATCAAGAAGATAGAGAAGGAGACCGGCGTCTCGTACCCGGTCTCGGGGAAGGTCCTCTCCGACCTCGGGGTTGGAATGGAGGACTGGGAGGCATTCTGGAAATCGCCCCCCGATTTCCGCGGTTAGTCCCTCGTACGTGTGCCCGTAGCGCATCTTGAGTCCGGAGCGAGGAGGCAGCATATGCCGCTGGACCTGGCTCAGGTCGCAGCCCAGATCGAAGGATTGGCGGCGAGGCTCAGGGCCGAGGAGAAGTCCAGGGCAGAGCGAATCACCGGCGCCTTGCGTCTCCTCGAGTCTGTCGACGCCGGCTCTCTGAAGGAGAAGATCGACGCAAGTACCACGACCTGGGAATCGCGGCTGATGCCTGTGCAATCGAAGATCCGGCGACCGTTGATCGGTCTGGCCACCGTGGTGGCCGGATTGGCAGTTGTCGCGCTGGCGGTGGGCCTGTTCCGGGGGAGCTTCA
>JAXHUA010000039.1:0-15434 GCA_034189695.1 Chloroflexota bacterium
TTCACGCGCAATCCGAGCACCGGTGAGAGGGGTCTCTATGGCGAGTACCTGATTGAGGCCCAGGGTGAGGACCTTGTTTCCGGGGTGCGCACACCGCAACCGATAGCCACACTGGAGTCCGCAATGCCTGACATCTATGCTGAGCTGCAGACGACTGCTGACGCCCTGGAGTGCCATTTCAGCGATATGCAGGACATAGAGTTCACTGTTGAATCCGGGAGATTCTATGTTCTTCAGACAAGAGGGGGGAAGAGGAGCGGCAACGCGGCGGTGAAGATCGCCGTTGACATGATTCGCGAGGGATTGATCGCCCGCGAGGAGGCCATCGCGCGGGTGACTGTGGGTGACGTTGGCGGACTTCTGCACAAACAACTCAAGACCCCCGACGCATACCCCCCGATAGCCAATGGCCTCAACGCCGCGCCGGGTGCAGCTGGCGGCAAGGTGGTGTTCGACACGACCGAGGCGCTGGCTCAGTCAGCAATGGGCGTGCCGGTGATCCTGGTGCGTCCCGAGACAAGCCCTGATGATATTCAGGGAGTGGCAGCGGCCGCTGGGGTGCTGACTCAGAGGGGCGGCCTCACTTCCCACGCCGCCGTTGTCACCAGGGCTATGGGCAAACCATGCATCTGCGGAGCCGAAGGCATCAGCATCGACCTGGTGGGAAGGCGGTTCAGCGCCAACGGACACATCATCACGGAAGGTGACGAAATCACAGTAGACGGCACCAGCGGCAATGTGTACCAGGGCCTCCTTCCCCTGGAGGAGGTCAGGCTCACTCCCGAGCTCGAGGAACTCCTGAGCCTGGCGGACGGTTTCAAGCGGCTTGGCGTGAGAGCCAATGCTGATACACCAGAGATGATAGCCCAGGCCCGGACATTCGGCGCCGAGGGAATTGGCCTGTGCCGCACCGAGCGTATGTTCAATGCTCCAGTCCGGCTCTCGGTCATCAGGGACTTCATAATGGCGGAAGACGTTGCGTCGCGGACGCTGGCAATCGAGCGCCTGCGTGAACTCCAGACGAGAGACTTCGTGAATCTGTTCAAAGAGCTTGACGGCTTGCCTATCGTTATCAGACTTCTCGACATGCCTTTGCATGAGTTCCTCCCCTCGGAGCACGAAGTGACCGATCCCCTGGTTAGGGAGAGAATCGCCGAGCTCAAGGAAACGAATCCGATGCTCGGTCACCGGGGAGTGAGACTCGCTGTGACCACGCCGGATATATACAAGATGCAGATTGAGGCGATTGCGCAAGCCCTCACGGAGGTCTCCGCCGATGTCTCAATCATGGTGCCCCAGGTAATCACGGCTCAAGAGGCACGCGCCGTGAAGGGGTTGCTCAAAGGGCTCAGCTTGAAGTTCGGCGTCATGATGGAGACAGTGCGCGCGTGCATGCGCGCCGGGCACCTGGCCGAGGAAGCCGACTTCTTCTCATTCGGGACCAACGACCTCACCCAGGCCGTCTTCTCCTTCAGCAGGGAGGACGTCGAGAAGAAGTTCCTCTCCACCTACCGGCGCCTGGGGATACTGCGGGACAATCCGTTTGAAGTGCTCGATGTCAAGGGTGTCGGCCGTCTAATGGAGACGGCGGTATTCTGGGCTCGGCGCACCAGAAGGGAAATCGAAATCGGCGTATGCGGTGAACAGGCCGGTGAGCCCCGCTCTGTCCGCTATCTGCACGGCACCGGTGTTGACTACGTTAGCTGCAGTCCCTTCCGAATACCGATAGCCAAGCTGGTGGCGGCGCAGGCCGCTCTTCAGGCGAGGGCTGACGGTTCCCAAATCGAGCGCCCCTCCATCGACGGTGTGCCCAGCCTGGCCGGGTAGACTCCCGCCGGGAGTACGTGGCGACCGTTTGGCTTCTTCTCCGCCCCGCAAACCGCCGGGCCGGCCCTGCGTGACTAGGCTCTCGGTGCTTCCTTCAGACAGCACGTCGCAGCACTCAGCCTCGAAGAGGCGATGTCCAGAAGCCGTGCCTGTCCCTGAGGAGTGAGGCCAAGGCTTTCTATTTCCGCCTCGAGCTGCTGCAGCACGCCGAAACCGGCCACGTAGCCATTGATGCGCGCCACCGCGGTGGACCCAACGAAGTCCTCCAGGCGCGGATAGATATCGACAAGCTCTCTCAGAATCTCTGGCACGCGTCGCAAGAAGTACTTCTGATGATAGTCCTCGGCCAGATAGAAACTGCCTGCCGGGACAATCTCGGTGAACACCTTTGTCCCCAGTTCAAGCTCCTGCCGCTCTTTCGTCTCGACGGCCAGCCTCTTCTGCTCTTCGTCGTGGTAGAAGACTATCGACATGTACTGGCGCGATTGGGCGTCATAGACCGGATCGTGACTGCCCCAGAACACGTCGAGAAGCTCCGCATACGATATCTGAGCCGGGTCGTATTCAATCCGCACCGTCTCACTGTGGTCACCGAGGCTGTAGTACGTTGGATTCATACCTGTACCGCCAGCGTAGCCGACACTGGTACTTATCACACCCTTGAGACTCCCGAACCGGGCGTCAGGTCCCCAGAATCAGCCAAGGGCGAACGTGGCTGTCTGAGTCGTGACCGGCCTATTGAGGTCGATCTGGGGAATCATGGCCTCACCACCTCCCGAACCGCTACTGCTCAGACCAATGCAACCAGCGGTTGACATAATGATTAAGCAGACAACTGCCAGGATCAAACGATACATCAGTCTCTGAGTCGCCACCCTGAGACGTTTCATTGCCCTATAAACATTATACCCGAATCCACCCCGTGGGTTCCCACAACAACAGGCCTGCCGCGACAGTCCCCACGTCGACCACTATGCCACCCGCTCGCTTGCGCAGGTTGCATGGCACCACGTCTCAGTCTAGAATCTCACTAGTCGGTATACGGTTCGACAACACCGCGACAGACATGCCGCCACGTGAAATAGCGGCGCAGTGTCGCGGTGACCGGGTGGCCTACAGGTGAGGACGGCCCGAGCCGAGCCGCGCCACAAGGCGTGGAGGTCTTGCCGTCTGGGGGCCAGTACAGAGAACCAGAGCAGCAAGTGAAAGGGGCAGAAGCATGGTCGCAAAGACCCATCCCGAGTTCAGCATCCGGTACCCGCTACTGCTGACAACGCTGATGAACAGGCCGGTGAGCCTCAAGCCCAACGAGACGGCTGTCGTGTACAGGAACCCGGACAGCGGTCAATACCTCAGACTCACCTGGCGGCAATGGTACGAGCGCACCTGCCGCCTGGCGAACGCCCTGAGAGAACTCGGCGTGCAGCCTGGGCGTCCCGGCGCACCTGGCGATAGGGTGGCCACGATGGCCCTCAACCACCACCGTCACCTGGAGCTGTACTACGCGGTCTCCTGCACAGGCGCGGTGCTCCACGCAGTCAACACAAGGCTCTCCCTGGACCACATAGCCCACACGGTCGAACACGCTCAGGATAGAGTCATATTCTTCGACGATTCTGCTATGCCTGTGCTCGAAAAGATATACGACAGGGTAGCACCGCACGTAGAGAAGTTCGTCTATATGTCAGACGATATGGAGCAACCGCAGACGAAGGTGGAGCCCCTCTTCAACTACGAGAAGCTTCTCGGAGAGCAATCACAAGAATTCGAATGGCCGCACCTCGATGAGGACACTTTCGCCACGCTGTGCTACACCACCGGCACCACGGGTGTACCAAAGGGGGCCATGTTCACGCACAGGCAGCTCTACCTGTTGATACTGCATCAGATGGCCCACGCCAGCTTCGACGCGACTCCCGCGGTCTTGCCCCAGGGTGAGTCCTCCACCATCATGATCAACGTTCCGCTATTCCACGTCCACGGCTGGGGCGTACCATACTCCAGCGTCTTTGGAGCGAGCAAGATAGTCCTCCCGGGCAGATTCACAGCTCAGGGCTTCTGTGAGCTGGTCGAAACCGAGCGAGTGACCAATACCAACCTTGTCCCGACCATGCTGGCCATGCTGGTCGCGTTCCCCGACCTGCACAAGTATGACCTGAGCAGCCTGGTCAACATCAGCGTTGGCGGCGGCGCCCTGCCGCTGGGCTTGAAGGCCAAGGCAGAGCAGGTGATCCCCGGTTTCACCGCCACGTCCGCGTACGGCATGACTGAGACCGCCCCCTCAACAATCCGCTCGTTCATTAAGCGTTCTCTCAGAGACATGCCGCAGGAGAAGCTGGACGAGTATACGGTCAAGACGGGGATACCCCTTCCCGGTCTCAGGATTGAGGTTGTCGATGACGAGAACAGGCCGGTACCGCAGGACAACGAGACCATCGGCGAGATAGTCATTCGAGGGCCCTGGGTGATGGAAGGCTACTACCGGGACCCGGAAAGGACCTCCACGGTGTGGCGGGACGGATGGTTCCACACGGGTGACGTGGCCAAGGTCGACGAAGAGGGCTACATCACAATCGCCGACCGCGTGACCGACGTGATTCGGAGCGGCGCGGAGATGATTCCCACCGTGCTGCTGGAGAACCTGACGGCCACGGCCGACTTCGTTCTGGAGGCAACCTACGTAGGCGTCCCCGACCCCATCTGGGGAGAGAGACCCATGGGCATCATAAAGCTCGTGCCCGGCGCCACCGAACGCGAAGAAGACATCTGCATGTTCCTTCAGGCTCATGGAGTGGACAAGGGCCGCATAGCCAAATGGATGCTCCCCGACTTCATGCTGATCACCGACGACATCCCCAAGACCAGCGTCGGGAAATACGACAAGATAGCCATCAAGAAGAGACTGGACGAGTTCCTGGCCAAGGCTACGAGGATCCGTGAAACGTGAAACGCTGGCCGGACTTCGGCTTACCCACCAATCCGGTCCTTCTCAGGGAAGGAGTCCGATAAGTGAGCGACTTGCTGGATAGTCTCAAGGAATACGTTGGCGTCGAAGCGGACCCTGTGGTGTATTCCATCGACGCAGGTGCCATCAAGTTCTACGCTGAGTCCCTCATGGACCCCGACCCGCTGTATCGGGATGAGGGCTATGCCAGAGCAACGCGGCACGGAGGAATCGTAGCCCCACTGACCTTCTATGGCGGGGCGACCTCCGTTCGCGACATGAAATCGGACGATCCACGAATGGTGTCGGCGGCGCACGTACCCGTGCCACCGGGATGGGTCGGCCTGTATGCCGGGGATGACTTCGAGTTCCTCGCACCTGTTCAGCCGGGTGACACTCTGACCTGCCGTGAAAAAGTAGTTGACATCTACGAGAGGCAGGGCCGCTCCGGTCACCTCATCTTCGTGGTCAGGGAGAAGGACTTCACCAACCAGCACGGCGAATTGGCATTGGTCAGAAGAGGGACGATAGTCTATCGTGAGCCAGCAGCCAAGAAGGAGGAAGGCGATTAGCGGGAAATCGACAATCCAAGACGTGAGCGAAGGCCTGGAGTTGCCAGCCCTCACCAAGGGCCCCATCATGGTACGTCATCTGGCCATGTTCGCCGCAGCCACCTCGGAGTTCGCCGACATCCACTACGACCGCGACTACGCCCAGTCAATAGGCCTTCCCGATATCGTTATTCAAGGAGTGTACAAGACGGCGACCATTGCGCAGATGCTCAAGGACTGGGTTGGTGATGGCAGCGCTGTCAGGCGGCTCACCGTCCAGCATAGGGGCTTGGACGTTGTCGGCAGCACTCTGACCGCGGGGGGCAAGGTGGTCAAGGTCTCTGAGGAACCAGATTTGCGACGGATTGAGTGTGAGGTCTGGATAGACAACCAGGATGGCCAACGGACGTCGACTGGAACCGCCAGCCTGGTTGTTCCCTGAATACTCGCCCCGCGTCAAGTTCCGCGTTCTCGTTGCTTCGGCTTCACATACGCCGTGTCTTTTGAAAGCGCGATTTCACCTCCCCAGGGGTTCACTGACGTGGGCCGAGCAGTTCGTGCGCCTTCCGCAGCCATTCGGGGATGGGGATTGCCTGGGGGCAGGCGTCCACGCACTCCTCGCACTCGATGCACTGGTCGGCCCGCTCGCCTTCCGGCAACCCCGCGGGCCCACGGTAGCGGAACCGCCCGGTCCGGGGATCATCATACATCACCGCCTCGTTGTATATGTTGAGTATGGTGGGTATCTGCACGCCGCTGGGACAGGGCATGCAATAGCCGCAACCAGTACACGGAACAGGACTCAATCGACGATAAGCCTCACGAGCCTGGTCGAACAGCGCTAGCTCATGCGTCCCGAGGATGCCGGGGCCGGCGCCGCCGGCCACGGTCACGTTCTCCGCTACCTGCTCGATCGTGCTCATGCCGCTCAGAACAACCGCGACCTCCGAATGGTCCAACACCCACAGCAATCCCCACTCGGCCGGAGAGCGTAGTTGACCGGCACTTGCCCAGACCTTGGCCACCTCCTCCGGGGGCTCTTTGGCAAGCTGACCTCCTCGGAGCGGCTCCATGACCACGACCGCCAATCCCTTGCTGGCCGCATACTTGAGACCGCGACGGCCTGCCTGGTAGTCCACGTCCATGTAATTGTACTGAATCTGGCACATGGTCCAGTTGTCGTAGACGTCGACGATCTCCTTGAAGACGTCGAACTCGTCATGAAAGGAAAACCCCAGGTAGTCGAAGCGACCGTCGGCCATCGCGCGCTCGGCCCAGCGGAGGACACCCAGATCCCGCACCCTGGCCCAACTGTCGTTGTTCAGCCCGTGCAGGAGATAGAAATCAATCTTCGATTGAAGACGCTCAAGCTGCTCATCAAGGAGGCGGTCGAAGTCCGTTGCTGATTCGACGACGCGCACGTACAGCTTCGTCGCCAGCTTCACTCTACCACGATAGCCATCGCGCAGAGCCATGGCGACTACAGGCTCGCTCCGTCCCGCGTGGTACGGGTAGGCCGTGTCTATATAGTTGACACCGTGGTCAACAGCGTAGCGGATCATGCGAATGGACTCGTACTCATCCACGCTCGCCGGGTCCCTGCCGGTCAGTGGGAGGCGCATCGCACCAAAGCCAAGCGCCGACACTCGCCAATCCAGTTTCCCAAACCTCCGGTACTGCATCGGTCTCTCCTCCAAATGGCCGCCTTCACAAGCGGTTTTCTCCCAAGGGGCGTGAGGCACACGCACAGATCCGCGCGCTTGTTCTCGAAAGCGCCTTTCAAGATGACGCGATGACGGAGCGCTGCCCGCTCTCGGGTTCTGTGGCCACTCCTTTCAATTCCAGTGCCTTGAGCAATGCCTTGGTGCGCGTGCTCATTTCACGCCTTCCGCGACCAGGTGCAGCCACACGCCTGCAAGGACGCTGGCGCCGATACAACCGCGCCAAGAACAGCATGGGAGAAAGACCCCCGTTGCCTGCCTTCTCGATTCACTTGCGCGTACTCTACGGTCGCGCCCCGCCCGAGTCAAGACGGGGCGCTCCATCAGCCAATTGGTGGCACCGGGCGACCCGCCTGTCCGAACACGGGCACCGCTCCCCTCGACAGAACAGGTCGCGATTGTATATAGTGGGATTGATAATGAGTCGCAATCTCACAATAGACAGCTCGACTCATCGTCATTCGACAACGGCCCAGCGTGCATGCCGACGAAACTCCTGCACATGAGCTACGGGAGGCACGAAGTGAGCGAGGAGAAGGTAAGAGAGATCGAGGACAAGATAGCCGACCTCAAGGCTCGGTGGCCCCCACACTCCGTGCCGCCGTCAATGTGGCGGCAACTGGAGGAACTCGAGGCAGAGTTGGAGGAAGCTAGAAGGCGCGAACACCGATAGGTACCCGGATCTGTGGCGAGGCCACACCATGATCTGAGGGCGAAGTGAGACAGTGCAGATGGTGGTCTCTTGTGCGGTGTAAGCGGTGCAAGCTGGACGAGCGATAGCTGGAATGCCGAGAAAGGGGACTCATGGCAAGCAAGATGCCTCTGGTGGACCCGTATAGGTGCCACCCTGAGAAGTGCGATAGCGGGGTCTGTGCTGCTGTACTGGCGTGTACCCACAAGCTGCTGAAGCAGGAGGCCTGCTATGAAATGCCAATGACACACCCATCCCTCTGTCAGGGCTGTGGCGACTGTGTCCGGGCCTGTCCCTTGAAGGCAATCAAGATAGTAAGGACCTGACCACTGTCTGTGCTGAGTGGCAGTCGGAGTCGATGTTGCTGGACTTCCCTCTTTGATTGCCATAATCGAGGTGAATCCCACTTTGCAGGTGCCAGTAAGTGTCCTGGAGTCCGTCCTGCTTTTCGACGAAGTACCCAAGACAAGAGTGAGAAGGAGGGCCATGATGGGAATAGAGGAGAATAGGGCTCTGGCTGCGCGCTGGGAGGTGAGTTCATGGATGTCGCTCCTACCGGCAGGCAGGTTACGATGTCCGGCAATACCATTGCCCGTATCGAAGGCGGCCGAATTGTGGAAGAGTGGACAGAAATGGACACAGTCGGATTGATGCAGCAGATTGGCGCTATGCCGTAATACAAGGTTATGAACCTGCAATTGATGCCGCAGCCAAACAGCGAAGGAAGAACGAAATCGGCTTGCTGGGGAAAACGACAGTGGTTCGGAGAGGATGAGAGCAATCGCCAGCACAGCCCTCAAGTCCCGCTATACTCCCTATCCCTCGCTTCCGCAGGCATTCTGGAAACAAGATATGCCCGCCAAGAGCGACCTCCCCAACTCGAGTCTAAAGGCATCTGACGACAAGCCGTAGTCTGTCACTTCATGCTTCGCCGTGGAGAAGCGATGTTCCTCAACCGTTCCGCATGAGTCAACAGCTCTTTCCTCAGCCTGATATTCTCGGGGGTAACCTCTACCAACTCATCACTATTGATGAAATCAATGGCTTGCTCCAGGCTAAAGATGATAGGAGGCGTCAGCTTCACGGCAATGTCGGAAGTAGATGAGCGTATGTTGGTCTTCTTCTTTTCCTTGCATACGTTGACTGGTATGTCCTGCAGCCTTGCATGCGCTCCCACTATCATGCCTTCGTAGACTGGGGTTCCCGGTTCGATGAAGGTGTCGCCTCTCTCCTGAGCGTTGCTGAGACCGTAGGTAACGGCAACGCCCGTCTCCGATGCCACGAGAACGCCGCCACGGGTCGTGACGACTTCCCCCCGCCATGGTTCATAGCCCAGAAAGACGGTATTCATAACGCTTTCACCACGGGTAGCGGTAAGGAAAGCGCTACGAAAACCAATAAGCCCTTTTGTGGGGATATGGAATTCCAGGCGTATGTTATCATTCCCGTCATTGCGCATATCGGTAAGCCGAGCCTGTCGCTTGCTCAGCATCTCGGTTAGAACCCCAACGTATTCAGCTTTGGTATCAATGGAAAGAGCCTCCACGGGTTCCACGAGGTTGCCGTCAACTATCTTGGTGATGGCCTCCGGCCTGGACACCTCAAACTCATAACCCTCACGGCGCATGGTCTCAATCAGGATTGCCAGATGCAGTTCCCCCCTGCCTTTCACCAGACAAGTGTCGGGACTATCCGTATCCTGTACGCGGAGGCTGAGATTAGTCTTCAGTTCCCTGTAGAGCCGCGCCCGCAACTGGCGGGTAGTACAGAAACGCCCCTCACGGCCGCCGAAAGGTGATGTGTTCACTCCGAAGGTCATCTCTATTGTTGGTTCGCCAATCTCTATACCTGGCAGGGCTTCGGGCAGGTCCGAACTGGCAATAGTATCGCCAATGCTGACTTCTTCCAGACCGGTCACGGCCACTATGTCGCCAGCCTCGGCTTCCTCTATCTTCATGCGTTTGAGACCAAGATAGGTGAACACTTCACCGATTTCGTGGTGCGTTACCGTCCCATCAGAACTGATAACGGCTACGGAATCACGAGGAGCGATTCTGCCTCTCCAGATTCTGCCGATGGCTATCGTACCCTTGTGGCTGTCATAGTCCAGGTTAGAAACCAGCATTTGAAACGGACCGCTCTCGATCTGAGGCGGGGGGACTTTCGCCAGTATGCAATCAAGGAGAGGCAAGATATCCTTGCCCTTCGTCCCCAGTTCGCTGACAGCGATACCCTCCCTGGCACTGGCACACAGTACTTGGTAGTCAAGCTGGTCAACACTTGTAGCCAACTCCAGGAACAGGTCCTCGGTGAGCCGGGCTACCTCCGCTATCCGTGAATTGCCTCGATCCATTTTGTTGATAACCACGACGGCTTTCAGCCCCTTTGCCATAGCCTGGTGCAGTACGAACTTGGTTTGCGGCATTGGGCCTTCCACAGAGTCCACTAGAAGCAAACAACCGTCAGCCATATTGATGACGCGCTCTACCTCCCCGCTGAAATCGGCATGCCCCGGCGTATCGATGATATTGATCTTAACCCCTTTATAGAGCACGGCTGCATTCTTAGACATAATAGTAATCCCTTTTTCACGTTCGAGGGCATTACTGTCCATTATCAGGTCACCGACTATCTGGTTATCCCGAAATATCTTGCTCTGCTTGAGCATAGCATCTACCAGAGTAGTCTTACCATGGTCAACATGCGCGATAATGGCTATGTTTCTTATGTCATTCCGATAGTCCATGTGGGTGGCAGGACCTTCTCTTCGATGAGCGTTTCCGGTGCCTTACATCCATCAGCATTGCCTATTCAATCCAAGTATTCGGTAGCAATAGCTGCTGAGAAAGGCTATCCGACATCACAGTCTGCGTCATCCTAGTTGCGCGGACGGCGAACGACCCCGCTGTTTGGTGGCGGCGCAGTGTAGTCAAACCCTTGCAGCGTCCGGCGCTCCAGCGGTGTTTTGAGGAACCGCTCAAGTGCGTGGACCATGGCCGAGTCTTCACCTGTTACGAATGTCAACGCATCACCGTCTTTGTTGACCCGTCCGGTGCGGCCAATGCGATGGGTGTAGGCGTCCGTACTCTCGGGCATGTCGTAGTTGACGACATGTGAGATACGGAGAACGTCAATGCCACGAGCGGCAATGTCGGTTGCTACCAGGATCTTGAATGAGCCGGCACGGAAGCCATCAAGCGCGGCCTGACGCTCGTTTTGAGACATGTTGCCCTGCAATGAAGCCGTTCGATAGCCTGCTCTCGCCAACTGCTGCGCGACGCGTTCAGCGCGGTGCTTGGTACGCGTGAAGACAAGAACCGACCCCGTTTCTGTTTTGCGTAGTATCGCCTTTAGCAGAGCCGTCTTAAGATGCTGCTTCACGGGATACAATGCATGTATCACCGTGTTTGGTGGTAGCAAGTGTCCAATCTGTACCGTGACCGGATCATGCAGGGCTTCCTGCACTAGACGCCGGATATCAGCAGGCATGGTAGCCGAGAAAAGGAGTGTCTGCCGCGGCCCAATCAGACATCTCAAGATGCTCCGGATGTCAGGTAGAAAGCCCATGTCAAACATCCGGTCCGCCTCGTCGATTACCAGAACTTCCACGTGGGATAGACTGATCGTACCCTTCCAAATGTGATCAAGTAGCCGGCCCGGACAGGCACAGACTATTTCAATCCCACTTCGCAGTCCCAGGACTTGCTGGTCCATGCTCACCCCGCCGTAGACGGTGATACTCCGCAACCCGGTTTGCCTTCCCAGTCTATTTACAGCCTCGTACGTTTGCTCGGCCAGTTCACGCGTTGGCGAGATTATGAGAGCTCTGACACAACCCCGTGGCCCTTTCAGTAGACGCTGCAGAATAGGCAGCACAAAAGCGGCGGTCTTCCCGGTTCCGGTCTGGGCCAGGCCAATGACATCGCGCCCCTGCATAATCGGTGGGATTGCTCTGTTCTGGATTGGTGTGGGTGCAACGTAACCGAGCGCCTGCACCCCGGCCATGACGCTCGGATGAAGATTAAAGTTTTTGAAATTCACCAAAGCTCCTCAATTGAATTCTACAAAGTCATCGCTTGATTGAGGGAGACGATTTGTCCCATTTCCGGTGTCCTCGATGCCTTATTGCGCTGGAATGGCCAACTCCCTTGCTATGGGAGGACCCCTTGTCTCTGTTGTGTGAAAGAGGAAGAGCTTCGACGACTTCAACAAGCCGGCCCCTTATCGTTCTACCATTGAGACCGTCGACTGCATGTGCCCCTTCAGACTTTGAGGCCATTTCAACGAAACCATATCCCCGCGGTTGTCCGCTTCCAATGTATTTGTCATTCATGACACTTACGGACATGACTTGTCCGAAGGCTGCAAACTGCTGTCGCAATTCATCCTCAGTCATCTCAAGCGGCAGATTGCCCACAAAGATGTTCATGTTCCTCAACTCTTGTGAGATGGGTTTCCACTACGCCGATCTGCTACGTGTGTGCTGGTGACGGTTTACGCAGCTGCACAGGCACCAACACGACTACCGGGCATAGATGGCGACCGGATAGTCTAGTATCTTCGCTGCCTCCCCCCCCCGGACCTGCCACCTCTGCCACCTCTGCCGCCACCATGGCCACTATGCCTTCTGTCACCATAGGAACCACCACTTCTGCTATCAGTGCGAGGGCGGGCTTCATTGACCACAACAGTCCGCTCTCTAAGTGTTGTCCCGTTGAGACCAGCGATTGCAGCTTCGCCCTCGGACTTCGATGCCATTTCAACAAAGCCGAATCCCTTAGGTCGCCCGCTGATCTTGTCGCTCAGGATGCTGACCGACTTTACCTCTCCGTAAGCCGAGAACTCCAGTTGCAGTTCCCCTTCGGTCATATCATAGGGTAAGTTGCCTACATAGATTCTCATGTTTCTTCCCCCTTTCTTCCAATGACGTAATCCTTGTTCCAGTGACACATCTTAGCGAAGAGTACCTGGCCTATATATGTACCAAGAGCACACTAGTATTGGGTGCTCATTCTGACCGTACCATGGCAATCACCGCAATACACCAGCCTGCCTTCACATGGCTCAAACAGTACTCCCGTGTCTTTCCTGCATCGGGCGTGGAGGGCAGGAAGCATCCACCACTTGGAGTTGCAGTAACCCACTGCCGCAACGCTGCGCTCTGTTGGCTCCACGCCACGAGGTACAACGCTTGGGCTCACTGGTGAAGCCCCATAGATCGGAAGGATTCTTGTTCCCCAGCGCCGAAAGCGCAGGCAGTCCCACAATCGGAAAACTGGAGAGACTTGCCCTGCGAACTGATCGGATGACCTCCCCCTTCTGTATTCTGGTTAGAGTCTGGCCATCCAATACTTGATACGAATCTAAGGGGATTCTAGGAAGCTTGTGACAACCTAAACCGAAACCACCAAGTAAATAATACACTTAAGCGACTAATTCTGCAAGTCAGTAAGTAGCCCTGCTGCGGCGATGTAACGCATTGTGTCCGAAAAGAAGGGGGCATATCCTTATGAGGAACAAGAAAGCAAACCTCGGAAGCAGGACACGCCCCATGATACAGGTCAAAGACCTGAGCGAACCGACGATGGTGAAGCGCTTCGCCTCCTGGCACGACGGACACACAACACAACCACCAGCACAGCAGCCCCGATGGCGGCAAGAGAATCAAGGTCACGCGCCACCAGCCCATGCCACTGCGAGATAGGGGAAACGCCGCCCAGGTGGCTTGTCTCTGCGCCGAGCGCCCCGGCAGCAGCATGACGAAAACCACCCCGTTTTTGAGGTGGTTTTCTCAGGCGTGAGTTAGCTGCGAATCAGGCGTGGTTCTGGTGAGCCGTCGGGGATTCGAACCCCGGACACCCTGATTAAAAGTCAGGTGCTCTACCCCTGAGCTAACGGCCCGTCTTCATCCAGCCGCGACGGCGTGAGGGGCATTCCTGCCGGGGATGGAGACTTCGCCCACCCTCTCCCCAGCCAATCGCTCAACACGCCGATTCTACTATGCGTCATGCGCGAATTCAAGCGTGGCCCGGGGGCAATGCAGGTCACCAATAGCGGCGCTGTCGCGTTGCTCTGCGCACCCCACCACCCTCGAGAACCGCACCCCATGGAGCCTGAAACGCATTCGCACGCCTTATCATCGGCCGCACAACGGCAGACGGGCAACCACGGGCGCCACTGATGGCGCTGCTGAAGGCTATTGACAACCCCAGGACACCTGTGATAGATTACGGCAAACGGTTGCCGTTTGCCACATCCCCCAGGTGAATGCCAAATGAGCTTCGAAGCAAAGGACACCGAGAGGAAAGAGCTCCTCATCCTGAGGGTGTTGAGAGACAGTCAAGGGCCAATGGGGGCCAGCCTGATCGCTCAGCATCTGAGGGATTATGGAGTCGAATTGGGCGAGAGGGCGGTAAGATACCATCTCAAACTGCTGGATGAGCGTAGGCTTACCCGCCTCGCGGGCCGCCGGGACGGTCGCGTACTCACCGAGCTAGGTCTGAAGGAAGTCAGCAACGGGCTGGTCAAGGACAAGGTGGGCTTCGTGACCTCCAAGATAGAAGTGCTGGCGTTCCGCACGACCTTCGACCGCGGCAAGCGTTGCGGCGCGGTGCCCGTGAACGTCTCCTTCTTCCCTGAAGCGCAGTTCAAGAAGGCGCTTCACGCAATGAAGCCTGCGTTCGAAAGCGGGCTGTGTGTCAGCCGCCTCGTTGGGCTTGCCTCCGCCGGAGAGTACCTGGGAGAAGTGTGCGTGCCCGAAGGGAAGATCGGCATGGCTACGGTCTGCAGCATCATTGTGAACGGCAGCCTGCTCAAGGCCGGCGTCCCCATGGATTCCAGGTTCGCAGGCATACTGCAATTGCAGCACCGAGAGCCGGTGCGCTTCGTAGATCTCATCGAGTACCACGGCTCCTCTCTCGACCCTTCGGAGATGTTCATCAGGGCTGGCATGACCTCCGTGGGACAGGCAGCCAGGATGGGCAGCGGAGAGATACTGGCCAATTTCCGTGAGATACCGGCCATGTGCCACGCTGTGGCGGAGGAAGTCGTGGCGGGGCTGAAGGAGGCCGGCTTTGGCGGGCTGATTCACATGGGCAACACCAGCGAGCCGGTCTGCGAGACCCCCGTCGAGCTGAACAAGCTGGGCATGATCCTGCTCGGCGGACTGAATCCGATAGCCGCCGCGAAGGAGGCCGGCTTCGTGGCCCAGAACCATGCCATGAGCTCAATCATGGAGTATCGAGACCTAACGCCATTCGAGGAGTTGTAGATGGACAAGGTGAGAATCATACCCTGTCTCGACGTCAAAGACGGACGAGTAGTCAAGGGGGTCAAGTTCGTCGACCTGAAGGACGCGCGTGACCCGGTGGAAGCTGCCGAAGCATACTCAGGTCAAGGCGCGGACGAGCTGGTATTCCTTGACATAATGGCGACCGTCGAGAACCGGCCGACGAGGCTGGAATGGGTGAGGAGAGTAGCTGAGAAGGTCACCATCCCCTTTGCCGTCGGCGGGGGAATAAGGAGCCTGGAAGACATGAAAGAGGTCTTCGAGTTGGGCGTTAGCAAGGTCTCAATCAACACCTCAGCAGTCAGCAGGCCTCAGTTCGTCGAGGAGGCGTCCAGGGAGTTTGGCCCGGCCAGAGTGGTGGTGGCTATCGACGGCGCGAAGAACCCGCCGGGGAGCGGCCGTCCCAGGCTGG
>JAXHUA010000004.1:0-8972 GCA_034189695.1 Chloroflexota bacterium
TACTGGTGCGGCTATTGTCACCGGCCTTGCAGAGCGTTTTGGCCCTCTACCAAAGATGCGTATCAAGGAGATAGGCTATGGCGTCGGGGCACGGGAATTGAAAGAGATATGCCGCCCGCCCTGGCCGAAGTGGAGCAATGGCAGGCCAGTTGGGACTGCCGGCGCGCCGACGGCTAGGACTTCGTCGTCACCGGCACATACGGAGCGTTCTAAACGAGCACCTCCGACGGAGCGCGGCGTTACCCTCCCGCTGTCAGTGCTTGCCTCATGCACTCCAGCGCCGCTTCAAGCATTGCGCGGGGGCAGGCGAAGTTGAGGCGCACGTACCCCTCGCCGCCACGCCCGAACTGCGGCCCGTCGCTGAGGGCTACCCTGGCCTTCTCCAGGAAGAACTCGAAGGGACTGCCGGCGATGCCCGCCCGGCGGCAGTCGAGCCAGGCGAAGTAGGTCGCCTCCGGCCGGCCCATCTCAATGCCGGGCAGGCGCGACTCAACATACCCCAGCAGGAAGTCGCGGTTGGCCTCCAGGTAGCGCAGCAGTTGCTCCAGCCACGGCTCGCCCTGGCGGTATGCCGCGAGCGCAGCGACATATCCCATGATGTTCGGATTCGGCACCAGGCCCACCCTGGCCGCCTCGAACCTCCGCCGCAGTTCCTCGTTCGCGATAATGGCCACCGAGCAGCGAAGGCCGGGAATGTTGAAGGTCTTGCTCGGCGCCATCAGGGTGATGGTGTGCTCGGCGATCTCGGGGGCCAGCGACGCGATAGGCACGTGCTCGCTACCGCTGAACACCAGGTCGCAGTGGATCTCGTCCGAGCATATGGCTACGTCGTGGCGCAGGCATATCTCCGCCATGCGCTCCAGCTCGTCGCGGCGGAACACCCTCCCCACCGGGTTGTGCGGGTTGCACAGCACGAACACCCGCGTCCGCTCCCCGATGGCCGCCTCGAAGGCATCGAAATCGATATCATACCGGCCGTCACCGCAGCGCGTAAGCTCCATCTCATCGAGGCCCAGGCCGGCATTGACCGGCACGCGGAGGATGGGATAGTAGAGCGGGGTCTGCACCAGCATGCCATCGCCCGGTGAGGCTATCGCGCGGCACGCCAGGTTGAAGCCGACGACCACGCCAGGGGTGAAGGCCATCCAATCGGGGCTGACGCGCCAGCCATAGAGCCGTTCCAGGCGCTCGACGATGACCGAACGCAGCTCCGCCGGCTCGGCGCCGTACCCGAAGACGCCGTGCTCCGCCCGTACGTGCAGCGCCCGCACCACCGGCTCGGGCGACAGAAAGTCCATGTCCCCCACCCACAGCGGTATGACGCCCTCACCGTAGCGGCGCCACTTCACGCTGTCGGAGGAGCACCGGTCGATTGTCCGGTCGAAATCGTACTGCATACTTCAGGAGTCCGCACCCTTCTCGCGCAGACGGCGCTCCTGGGCGCAATCAAGCGTCCTGTCCCTCACGATAACGCCGAAGCACCTGCCGCACGACTGACATCGCGACGGTCCGCCGTCGCCCCGCTGCCAGCGGGCGACCAGGTCCGGCTCCCTGATGAACGGGCGGCACATCGACACCATGTCCGCCTCCCCGCTGTCCACGATGCTCTGCGCCGTCTCCAGGCTGCGAATGCCCCCAACCGCTATCACCGGCACGCTGACCGCCCTCTTGACTGCCGCCGCCTCGTCGCGGAAGTAGGGCTGCTCCGGGTCGCCGGCCCGCGCCGGGCGAATGGAGCCGCCGAAGCCGGCGCTGACCTCGATGGCGTCGATGCCCTGCTGCACCAGAGCGCGCGCCGTGCCCACCCCCTCGGTGAGGGGGAGCCCCCCCTCCGCCCCATCCAGCACACCCAGCTTGATCATCAGCGGGTAGTCGGCCCCCACGGCCTGCCGCGCCTCCCGCGTCACTTCGAGATGGAACCTCCGGCGGTTCTCCGGGCTGCCGCCCCACCTGTCGTCGCGCCGGTTGTACGGGGGCGACAGGAACTGGCTCATGAGGTAGCCGTGCGCCCCGTGGAGCTGGACCGCATCGAAGCCGGCCTCCCTGCCGCGCACCGCGGCCGCGGCGAAGTCGGCGATGATGCCCTCGATGTCCTCGTCCGTCATCTCGCGGTGAGCCGTCCTGGTGTCCGGCATGCTCGACACCGCCAGCGTGGGGATGCCCAGGCCCGGCAGGTAGTGCGAGTTGATACCCGCGTGCACGATTTGCAGGGCTATCCGCGCGCCGCCCTCGTGCGCCGCCGCCGCCAGCCGGCGCAGGCCGGGTATCATGTCGTCGCTGTGCGCCCCGTACTGGCCCTGGGCCGCCTGGCCCAGCGGCGAGACAAAGGCGTACCCGGTGACTATCAGGCCGACCCCACCCTCCGCCAAGCGGCGATAGAGCGCCACCGAGGCGTCCGTGACGGCCCCCGACTCGTCAGCGGTGCCGTCCCATGTCGCCGAGCGCACGAAGCGGTTGCGGAGTTCGAGCCGGCCGATGGCGAAGGGCGCGAACAGGTCCACTGGCATGGTCCTCCTCCTTTCGTGTGCGAGTGATACGCCCCCATCATACCCGCTACCCACCCGCTATGGCAAAGGCCCAACGGCCTTCACCCTCGTGCCGTTGCCATCACAGCCGCTCGTTGACCCGTCAACGGTTCCCAGCGGAGCCGCGACAACATATAATACGCGATACTGGATGCCGGGCGACCGGACGCGAAGGGCGCGTCAATTCGGTATACCGTTGAGAGCGATGGCCTTACGGCCCCAGTGAAAGGACAACTGCAATGGCGTGGAGAATGAAAGGGACCTGGTACGAGACCTGCGCTTCGCAGGGTCAGTGCGCCTACTACTTCGGCCGCGACAGGGAGGAACCTTGCACGTCGTTTCACTTGTTTGAAATCAAGGAAGGCGAGATCGACGGCGTGGACGTAAGCGGAATCCTGGTTATGGCGATAGCCGATTCCCTCGGGCCCAGGTTCGCCGACCTGCTGGGGCAGGGCGGCGACGGTGGCATATACATCACTGACAGGGCCACCGAGGAGCAGAGAAAGGCGCTGGAGCCGTTCTTCGTCAACAACGTTCCGGGCTGGCTGCTCACAAGAAAGGTTCTTGGCGTCAGGTTCGTTCCCATCAGCCTGAGCAAGGAGGACAACACTCACCACATCACGATGCCCCACGGCGAGATCAAGATGACGCCGACGGCCGGCCTTGACGGCAACCCGGTCCGGGTGGAGAACTGCCTGTTCAATACCGTGTTCTCCCAGATCAACGTGTGCAACTGCCACTACTGGAAGTACAGGGACTTCGGCAAGGACTTCGACTTCCAGAACAGGGCGAGCGTGATGTGCGACTTCGACATGCAGGGCGGCTAGCTCACCGCCCACACCTGTCGCTCTCTCCGGGGCACGCGGCAGAGACGCTTCAGGCCTGGGCAGTCTGCTTCAGCACCGTGGCCATGTCAACACCGAGCTTCCTCGCCTCCTCGATGGCGGCCGCGTTGTTTTTCATGTCGCCCAGCTTGCTGGCAAACGCCGACACGGTGGTGATGCGGTCATTGCCGAGGTAGAAGGCCAGGAAGCGCCTCAACGCGCGGTCGGTCTGGCCGACCCCCTCGGAGCTGGCCACGATGATGAGGCCGCCCGCCCTGGCGTCTATGCCGATGTCGTGCATGTAGAGGAAGTAGTTGCGGTCGATGAAGGCCTTCATCTGGGCCGTCATGTTGAAGTAGTACACCGGCGTGGCGAGGATGACTCCGTCCGCCTGGCGGAACCGCTCCAGTATCCACGGCGCATCGTCCTTCTGAAGGCACTCCGACTGTGAGGCGCAGTTGTCGTGCCCCTGGCACCCTCCGACCGCGTACTGGCTCAGAAAAATCTTCTGTGTCTCGATGCCGTGTCTCGCGGCCTCGTCCAGCGCCTGGTCGACCAGGTAGCTGGTGTTCCCCCTCGGCCGGGGGCTGCCCACAATCGCCACAATCTTCATGCTGTTTCCTTTCCGTGGGGTCTGCCGCCGCACGGCCTGCGCCGGGCGCAGGGCAGCGCATCACGGCAGCTTACAGGACATGGTAGCGGGGGATACGCCTGCTTGGCAAGCGAAAGCGGGAAGGCACTGGCGCGCCCGGAGGGATTCGAACCCAAGTGCAGGAGACCGCAAAACACAGGCCAAGATGGGCATGGCAGGCCGGTGTCCTCAGGCCCGACCAAGTCCATGTCTCGTTGCAATCCCGGCATCGCCCGCTCGTTCGCATCCGCCTTCGTTTCGCGTGTGCTCCAAGCCGTTGACGCCTTCCCCTTCCTTGCCCGTCCAACGTCCGTCGCTTCGCGCGATCAAGTTACGCGCGTCGCCGTCTCGCCAGCGCCACAGTCGGGTTTCCCTTCACTTCCATTGAGTCCTGCGGACCATCCGCTCAATCCGATCCATGCATCCATCGAAGTCTCGTTCAAGTTCATGCTGCCACAGACGGACTACCGTCCAGCCCGTCTTCCGGAGCTTCCGATGGTTCTTGGCATCCCGCTTCCGATTCTTAGATATCTTCTCTTTCCAGAAGCTGGACACCTTGTGTTCCCATGATGGGAATCTGTATCCGTGCCAGAAGTCGCCATCCACGAACACGGCGACCCGGTCCTTGCCGAAAACAATGTCAGGCTTGCCGGGCAACTCCTTGACGTGCTTTCGGAATCTCAACCCCCTTCTGTGCAGAGCAGATCGTACCCGCACCTCCAGCCCCGTATCCTTTCCCTTGATCCGGGACATACAGTAGCTGCGCTGTTCAGGCGTCAGGTTATCCGGCATTAGTCCTGTCCCTGATACAAGCTGAAAGCTCTGACCATCTCCTCGCGTCCCGGCAGATGGAGTTCCGGGGGGACGGTCGTAAGTACTCGAAAGTCCTGCGGCGTTCCAGGGCAGATTGTCTGGAAGTCGCACTTGGAGCATTTGTCGGGATGCGGTCGCATTGGGAAATCCGAGCTGAGAATGCCGGAGACCGCCCATTCAATGTTGGCAAGAGCCGAATCCACCGCTTCCTGGGTGATCGGTACTTCGACCCGCTGGTTATCCTTGAGGAGGTGAACGCTGCCTGTTCTCGCGTTCCGCCCAAGAACCTGATCGGCCGCTCTGGCATACAATTGGACCTGCAGTGCGAGCTCGGTCCAATCGAGGTCGTCGTTCTCGCCCGGCGTTTCTCCGCCCTCCATCGTCTTGAAGTCGATGATCTCCGCCTGGAGTATGTTGCCTTCCTCGTCTTCGTGGAGCAGGAGATCAATCGAGCCCGTGATGACGCAGTTGGAGGCCGGGATCTCGAAAACAGCCTCTACCTGCCGCTCCCGCTCGAAGTCAGCACCGAACGATACCACGTAATCCTGACCGATCTGGACGGCTCGGTTTCTCGAATTCTCGTAGGCGCCGGGGCGGTTCACCGGATCGCCGCTTTGAGGAACATGCTTCAAGTGAAAGGTGCCCAAGATGACCTGCTCCACCTCGTTACGGTCCGGCGGCGTGTCCGGGTGGAGTTCGTGAAGCTTCTCGATGGACGTGTGGACGGTCCGCCCGTAGCCGAACATCTCCGGTACGACCGGATTGAGACCGTAGCGTTCCCGGAACTGGTAGCCCTTCGGGCACTGGAGGTAGTACCGGATCTGGGTGAAGCTGGTCGGATAGTCTGGATCCTCGACCCTCCGGCGCGGCGTGGCCTGCGCGAGCCCTGCCGGGAGGCCCGCAGCATTCTGAACCACCGCCGGATGCGCCGTGAGATGCAACGCGTAGGGGGATTGGCGGGCGGCCCGCTTCGCCAGAGGAAGATTCTGCGCTCCGCTTATGTGAAGATAGCGCTCGGCACGTGTCACTGCAGTGTAAAAGAGCCTTATTTGCTCATCGTGAGTGCTCTGATACGCGCCGCGGTTGATAGCTGCAGTCATCACGCTAGACGGCAACCAACCTGAGTATTGCCTTCTTTTCTTTGGGAATCTGTGCGCTTCGACGTCGACGACGAATACGCACGGGAATTCGAGTCCTTTCATCTTGTGAACGGTGGAGACAGTGACGGCGTCCGGTCGCTGGAGCATATCGTCGGTTGAGACATCGTAACCGGTCTCGGCGGCGTTCTGCAGAAAGTTGAGAACTTCCGAAAATCGGTGCCCCGAATCCACGCTCATGTAGACGGTCTCGACATCCAGGATCATGCGGCTGAAAAGCCCGATATCGCGCATCACGTCGTCGCCGAAATTGGCCCGGGCGATGTTGAAGGCTTCCAACAGGTCGTACACAAGTTGCTGCGGATACAGCCGGATTCTCGTCGAGCCTTGCGGACGATGAATGCGGCGGCTCCAATCGGTGAGTACACGTACCAGCTCATTGAAATCCGCGTCGGGAAACGCGGGAAGTACTTGGTTGTTGAAATGTCGCTGCACCGTGTTCCGGTCAAGCGGGGTATTGCGAAGGAGTTCAAAGGTGCTACGCAGAACCGACGTCTGCGGGCGTTCGAAGGGCCCGCCGCCGGACTGCAAACTGAATGGAATGTCAAGATCCTGCAATGCTCCGGTGAATGCACCATGCCTTGGAGTGCCATCTTGTTCGGGCTCTCGCGTAGATTGCATCAACACCGCAAAATCAGCAGGAGTCAAACCACGGATACTGCCGTTATCATCGTATGCGGTGCCCAGCAGATCGCTGATTCTACCCGCGACCCACTCGGCCTCGGCCGCGCGATCCGGAAACCACAGCACCCTGAAGTCCTGAGGAGTCTGATTCGCGGAAGCCGTCGGATTCTTCGGAATCCGACTCGGCCCCAACATGGCGGCGGCGAAGGAGTCCGAAGCCTGTACAATCGGTTCCGTGCTACGGAAGTTCTTTGACAAGGTGTGCACACTGCAGCCGGTGTATCGCTGCCGGAATTGCAGGATGTTGGTCACGTCGGCCCCGCGCCATGCATAGATCGACTGGTCGTCGTCTCCTACCACGAAGAGGGTTTGGGAACGCCGGTGGAGCAGGCGAATCAATTCCTCCTGGCAGGGGTTGACGTCCTGGTATTCGTCCACCATGAGGTGACGCAAGCCTCCGACAGCGTTTTCCACTCCAGGCGCATTGCTGCGAGCCGCTTCAACCACGTCACGAATCATCAGCGAGAAATCGATGTACTGGTCCGCACGCAGACCCCCTTGGACCTGGGCAAGCAGACTACCGATGTCTGGGTCTTCAGCGGCGATAGCGTTGAAGTCAAGCAACTCATCGTTGGCGGTCTTCCACGCATCTGATACTTGCTTGATCGTGTCGAAATAGCTGTTGTTCCGCGCTCGGGCGCGGAAGCGCTGAAGGCCCAGCTGCTGGTAGCGTGAAATCAGATACAACTTCAGACGGTTCTCATCGAGCACATCGTACTGGCGGTACGTTACGTCCATGTAGCCCAGCACGCGCTGACAGTAGGCGTGGATTGTGCCAATATACATGGCGCCCATCACCGTAGGGTCAAGCCCCGCGGTGGTCAGGGCTTGAGAAACACGTCGTTTGATAGACTCGGCCGCCTTCTCGGTGAACGTGAAGGCGACGAGCCCTTCAGGCTGCTCATCCTCCGCGAGGAGCCTGGCGATCCGGTATGCCAGCGTCCTGGACTTGCCGGATCCGGCGCATGCCAGACACAGCACCTCAGGTGCGGGATCCAACGCAGCGGCGTATTGCTCAGCGGTCAACTCGTTTCTCAAGACCGAATCGATGCTCATGTCTGTTCGAGCCCTTCCTCTGATGATCGTGTGGCACCGTTTCTCTCCAGAGCGCGCCGGATGCTTCTGCCGTGGGCGGCGACGAACGGGGGCGGCAAAGCGTTGCCTATCATCACGGCCACGGTGGACTTGTTGTCCGTCCTGAGGAACCTGTATCGGCGGGGAAACCCTTGGAGAAGCGCCGCCTCACGCATGGTAATCGCCCGGTCCTCCTCCGGATGTAGGAACCTCCCCTTGGAAGGGTTGAAGCACCCGCTGGTAATCGTCGGGGCCACATCATTCCAGGCCATGCGTCCGTAGACATCTTTGAATCCGCTGCATCGCTTGTGGCACTCGAGCTGGAACTCCTCCGGCAGGTCTCTGCGGCTTCCACCGTCTTTCGGGATAAGCCTGATGATCTTCAGGACTCTCGGCGTTCGGTTCTCGGGCATATCATGCACGAGGTCCCCGCTTTGTCCCGCTTTCGGCAGGCCCTCGATGGCCTCCTTGACCGTCTTTTGTCTGCCGTTCCTTTCGGCGAATGGAATCTCCATACCCATGCCAGCCAGGTAGATCAGCCTGCGTCTTCGCTGCGGAACGCGATAATCAGCCGCATTCAAGACGCGGTGGTCACCAAGGTACCCGAGGTCTCTCATCCGGCTGCAGAATGTCGCGAACCGCTCGTCGTTCGCCAATCCGGGCACGTTTTCCATCATTACGGCTCGAGGGCGGAGCGCCTCCACGAAACGCTGGAATTCCTGCAGGAGCTCATTGCGCGGATCATCAACGCTGACGGCTCCGTTCAGGGTCCGAATCGTCGAAAACCCCTGGCATGGCGGGCATCCCGCCAAGAGGTCGAGTTCACCTTTTTTCAGGCCGATGGTTTCCAGCAGGTCCTGGGGGTCAAGTCGTCCGATATCCGTCTCCCACACTGTGACATCCCTATGGTTGGCTTTGTAGGTCTCTACGGACAGCGGATCCATCTCCACTGCGCCCAGAACGCGAAATCCAGCTCCCTTCAAGCCTGTTGTCAATCCGCCGCAGCCGCAGAACAGATCAACGGCCGTTGGTTTGGCCTGACTGCTGGTTGAGCGCTTCCTGACTTGCTTCGACTGGGCTTTCACCGCAAGAACTTCTGTTCGAATGGTCTCCAATTAGCACCTCGAGAAGACTGCTCGCCAGCGCCCGTAGACAGCCTCTCCAAGATCCGGTTCAACTCCCCCACATCGTTGACTCCACTCTCGCGATACCAACACGAAGCGGTCAAGCACAAGAATCGGCTCTCTTGCACACCCGCGGCAAG
>JAXHUA010000040.1:0-17513 GCA_034189695.1 Chloroflexota bacterium
TTGAGACCGATGGGCAATTCGTGACCTGCTGGCTCGAATGGGTGGACCTGGCGGGGGCTGAGCCGGTCGCGGGAGCCAAGGAGTTCCTCGACCACGCCGCGTCCAATGGCGTCGAAGTGTTCTACGTCTCGAACCGTCCTGAGGGGCAGCGAGAGGCGACTGTGGAGAACCTCCTCAGCGTTGGCTTTCCTTGCGCGGACGACGACCACGTGTACTTGAGGCAGGCCGAAGCCAGCAAGGAGAGCAGAAGGCAGACCGTAGCTGAAGAGTACGAGATCGTTCTACTGCTCGGAGACAACCTCAATGACTTCTCGGACGTGTTCGAGGACCAGCTCGTGCCCGACCGTGCCGCGGCCGTCGACTCGCTGGAAGACGAGTTCGGCACCAGGTTCATCGTGCTGCCGAACCCGTTCTATGGCGACTGGGAGGATGCGGTGTATGAGTACGCCGGCGGTCTCAGCGACGACGAAGAGGCTTCCCTGCGAATGGATGCACTCGAGGGCTACAAGTAGAAGGCCCCCAGGCGGCGAAGCTTATGAGAGGTCGTCGACCATGCCAGCGACGTGCTCGGCGATGGCGGTGCAGGCCGTCAGACCGGGCGACTCGATCCCGACCAGGTTGATCAGGCCGGGCAGGCCCCGATCGCTCTCCTCCTTGATGACGAAGTCCCGCACCTCTCCACCAGGCTCCTGAAGCTTGGGCCTGATGCCAGCCATCTCCGGCTCCAGGTCCTCGTACTCAATGAAGGGCAGGAATCCCTTCACCGAGTTGTAGAACAGGTCTTTGTCCCGGTCGTCAACGGTGTAGTCTATGCTGTCCACGTAGCGGACGCCGGGGCCGAGCCGCATCCTGCCGTCAAGGTCGAGTGCGATGTGGATGCCGACGCTGGCCCCGTCGGCGGGCGGAACGGCGTATATCAGCCTGCTGACCAGTCCCCTCCTACCGCCGCCCACGCTGAAGTACTCCCCCTTGCAGAAGTGCAGTCTATACCCCGCCTCAGACACATCTATCCCGGCGAGTCCGGCCACCCTGTCGCTCTGAAGACCGGCACAGTTGATGAGCACCCGCGTGGAGAACGAGAAGGCGTCCGCTCCGTCGCCGACCACGACGTTGTAGCCGTCACTGCTCCTCTCTATGCCGACCACCTCCGCGCGGTAGACAATGCTGGCGCCATCCCGGGTCGCCTTGGCGACGAACCATCTCATCAACTCCTCCGCGTCGACGATGCCCGTCGAGGGGGACAGCAGCGCGGCCACGGCCTCGACATTGGGCTCCAGGTCTTTCACCTCGCGCCGCGACAGCAATCTGAGGCCCTCGGCGCCGTTCCTCTCCCCCAGCTCCCGCAGGCGTCGAAGCTCGCCGACCTCCTCGTCGCTGCCGGCCACGATCAGCTTGCCGAGCCTCGCATGCCCGATGCCATGTGCCCCACAGAGCTGGTACAGCATGCGGTTCCCGGCAACACACAGCCTGGCCTTGAGCGAGCCCTCGGCGTAGTAGATGCCGGCGTGAATCACCCCGCTGTGCCTGCCGCTCGTCTCCCGCCCGAAGGTCTCGTTCTTCTCAAGCACATAGATGTCGCGGCGGCCGTCAGCCAGCCGCGCCCCTACGGCGAGCCCCACCACGCCCGCCCCCACGATGGCGATGTCAGCCCTCTCAGCCATGTCACGCTGCTTTCTAGGTCACTCTCACGCAGCCACTGGTCGATGCCCACCACAGCCCAGCGCGATTCGCCGGCGCCCGGCTATTGACATGCCGCGCCGCCCATGCTATTATTCCACATTGAAGGTCAACATGAGTACCCATCCTGAAGGCTGCACTTACACTTATTGGTGGTTCAACTTTAGCGCGCCACCGTGCGGGCCCGGGAGGGTATTGACCTAAACCAGCGCATTAGCAAGTCCACAAAGGAGATTCTGAAAGCCCTCCCAGGCCGGAGGGCTTTCTTCATATCTTCTACGACATGGGGGTCGAGATGATGAAAGCCGATTTGAGCCAAGGTACATCGCCCGGAGCTGCCACCAGTGCGCCCGACCCGCCCGACGTGAGAACGGCGCCAGCCCACGACCTCACCAGCCGTGACCACAGGCAAACGGGCACCGTTGTCGACATCGGCGGCGTCCGGGTGGGCCAGGCTGAGCTCGTCGTGATGGCCGGGCCCTGCTCCGTCGAGGGCTACGAGCAGATACTGCGCATCGCCCGCGAGGTCAAGGCGGCCGGTGCCGCCGTCCTCCGCGGCGGCGCCTTCAAGCCGAGGACCTCGCCCTACGATTTCCAGGGACTGGGACAGACCGGCCTGGAGCACCTGCGTGCCGTCTCGCGAGACACCGGGCTCAAGGTGGTTACCGAGGTCATGGACACCCGCGACGTGGAACTGGTGGCGACTTACGCCGACTGCCTTCAAATCGGCTCACGCAACATGCAGAACTACCCCCTGCTGAAGGAGGTGGGCGGATGCGGCAGGCCGGCGCTGCTCAAGCGCGGCCTAGCGGCGAGCTACAAGGAGTTCCTCATGGCGGCGGAGTACATCATGGCACACGGCAACGACCAGGTGATGCTGTGCGAGCGGGGCATACGCGGCCTTTCAACGGAACTGCGCTTCACGCTGGACCTCAATGCCGTGCCGTACCTGAAGGAGAGGACCCACCTCCCCGTCATCGTCGACCCCAGCCACGGCACTGGAAGCGCCAGCCTGGTCCCGGCCATGAGCCTGGCGGCGATCGCCTGCGGGGCGGATGGCCTTATCGTCGAGACACACTACTCGCCAAGCGAGTCGATAAGCGATGCGCCGCAGACCATATCCACCGCCGAGTTCGTCACGCTCATGGCTCACGTGGCCACGGTGGCCCGGGCCGTGGGACGGAGCATCTGTTGACCATTATCCGATGAGTCCGTGAGCAGAGGCCGCCGGTCGGGGCGGGAACGAGGCGTCGTGCCCGGGAATCACGGGGCGAGAGACTCGTCGACCCCCTTGCCCGTGGCCGTGCGCAGATAGAAATCGACCCACCAGAAGACGTTGCGCTTCTGGACAGATACTTGCAGCCTTCGCATTCGCCGCTGCCGCTCCTCCACGCCCATGTGGTAGGCACGCTGGATTGCGTTGGCCACGCCCTCGCTGTCGTACGGGTTGACCAGCAGCGAGTTGCGGCGTAACTGGTCGGCCGCCCCGGCGAACTCGCTCAGGATCAGCACCCCGCTCCGGTCGATATTGGCCGCGCAGTACTCCTTGGCCACCAGGTTCATCCCGTCCTTGAGGGACGTGATCAACGCAATGTCCGCGGCGCGATAGTACGCCAGCAGCTCGGTACGTTCCAGGGACCGAAACATGTAGTGCACCGGCACCCACCCGAGCCGGGTGAACTTCCCGTTAATCTCCCCCACCAGGCCCTCGATCTCGTCTCTGAGCGCCCGGTACTGCAGGACGGCCTCACGACTGGGAACGACTACCTGGACCAGTGATACCTTGCCGCGCAGGTCATCGAACCGGTCCAGCGCGTTTCCGAAGGCCCGCAGCTTCTCGGGTATCCCTTTGGAGTAGTCCAGGCGGTCAACGCCAAGGACTATCTTGCGGTTGGGCAGGGCGGTGCGCACGAGGCGAGCCGCTCTGGTCACCTCGGACGACGCCGCCTGGCGGCGGTACTCCTTGTACTCAATCCCTATGGGGAAGCTGCCGACCTGCACCTCGCGCTTCGACGTCTTGATCGTGGTGACCTGCCTTCTGGCATCGACGTGATAGCCCTTGAGCACGCCGGTGACGCAATGGACGAAGTTGTTCCTGTCGCGCAGGGTCTGGAAACCGATCAGGTCGTAGTCCAGCAAGGCCGCCAGGATCTGGCTGCGCCACGGCAGCTTGAAGTAGATGTCCGCCGGGGGGAAGGGCGTGTGGAGAAAGAACCCCAGCTTGCGCTCAAGACCCATGCTGCGCAGCTCCCGCGCCACCAGCATGAGGTGGTAGTCGTGCACCCACACGTAGTCCCGCGGTCCCGCCCGCTCGGCAATGGCCCGGGCGAACTTGCGGTTGACCGATTGGTACGAGTTCCAGTAGGCCGGGTCGAACCGGCAAAGCGTCTGAAGGTCATGGAAGAGGGGCCACAGGATCTCGTTGGAGAACCCCTGGTAGTAGCGGTCCGTCTCCTCACGCGAGAGCGGCACCAGCTGAAGCTCGTAGCCAAGCGAGCGGCTCGCCCTCGCCAGCGGCTCGCCCAGGTCGGCCTCTTCAGCATTCCCAGGCCAGCCGATCCACAAACCCGAGCGCTCCCGCAGCAGCGGGGCCAGGGCGCTGACCAGGCCGCCAACCGCGGGCTCGACCTGCCACTGCCCCCGAGCGCCCTTCGTGATGGCAACAGGCAACCGGTTGGACACGATCACCAGCCGGTCCATCCCAAGGTGCTGATCGCCCGTTTTGGTTCTTGGCGCTTCCTGGCTTCTCACGGGGTGCCCTCACCTCCTCACACTTTTCGCCAGTGGCCGTTGGCCAGGGGGGTCGCAAGGTGCCCGCCGAGGGCTACTCCGAAAGGTGGACTGGCTGGCCCGCGACGGCGTCGCTGGCGCTGCAGAAGCGGATAATCTCGGCGAAGTTGTTGATGCGTTCGAGGTTGGTCGTCTCGATAAAGCCGTCGTAGGTAAGGTTGATCCACGGCTTGCCGTGGGCGGTGCTTAAACTTTCGGACATGGCGGCCACGATACCGCCGGGCATGCAGCCATGAGGCATGACCGAGATGACGCCGGCGAAGCGTGGGTTCTCCAACCACTCCACCCCGCTGCCGATGCTCAGCACCGCTTCGCTGCCGCACTTGGGCGACAGGTACTTCTCTGAAAACGAGAGTATCTCGGTTGTCGGCGGCTCGCCCATGTGAGACAAGCCCTCGAAGCTGGCAGCCACCGACTCTTCGTCCGTCTTCAACAGATGTCTTCGGACCAGGCCCGAGACGATCTTCTTCAGGCTCCTGTCTGACACGCCGTCCTCGATACTGCGGTGCTGGATGTACTTGACCCACTCGCCGACCGACGAGACGACGACCTCCAGGCCGGCCTTCTCGCACGCCCGCACGAGATAGCTGTTGCTGAACTCGTTGGACCGCAGGAAGATCTCGCCGTTTATGGCCACCAAGGGCCGTTTGGGCTGCTGCGGGTCGACCGCAGCGCCGAAGGCGGCAACTGCGTCCCTCAGCACATCGTCAAAGGCCTCTCTCTTGCGCATCCGCTCGGCAACCCTGCCGGTATAGACGTCGAAAAGCTCGTCCGCCGAGCCCATCTCCTTCTCGTACGGCCGGGTGCGCCACAGCAACCTCTGAAGATAGTCGAAAGCAACGATACCCCGCCACGCCAGGCGCTCGAAGCCGGCGCCGAGGCCCATGTCCCGGTAGGCGTTGTTCGACACCGTGGTACGCATCGACAAGTCAAAGCCCATCTCTCGCAGTATTCTGGCCTGCTCCACCACGTACTTGCCGAAGCGACACGGTCCGAAAGCGCTGGGCATGAATCCCTCGACGTGTTTGACGTCCTTGCCATTCTCATCGAAGAACTTCAAGAAATCACCGAGGGTCACACGATAGGGGAGGCACTCCGTTCCCCGCGTCACTTTGTTGCTGTAAAGCAGGGACTCCTCCGTCGACGCGGGCATCGCGATCGCCCTGACGCCGAAGGCCTCCATCGCTGCCGCCATAGCCTCCGCACCCGGTGCCATGCGCGGCACGAGCATAGTCTTCTTCGAGTTGAGTGTGATCGGCGCCGATCGGTACGCCTTCTCGTCCCAGCCAGGGACCTTGCTCTTCGAGGTGGCGAACTCGCTGATGGTGTCAACGAAGGCCTCAAGCCGCGTGACAATGCCAGCCTCGGCGGCGTGCTCGTCGATCTCCAGTTCACCCAGGGGCTTGCCCCCCATGATGTCCTCAACGATGTTCAGGATGAAAGAGTTGGGACCGCATCCAAAGTTGGTCAGCGCAAGGCCGAAGAGACAAGGGTCTTCACTGGTGATGGCGGCTCCGGCTATGAACTTGCCCTCATAGAACCAGTAGGGACGGTCGGAGTAGTCGTATATGTTCACCGACTCCAGTGGCAGGAAGCTCAACGGTATAGGGACAACGCCAAGCTGGGCGAGCTTCTCGGCTATGCCCAGATTCGCCCCAGAGTCCTGCGACATATAGGAGCGCGACAGCAGCACTACGCCCAGCTCATCGCCCTCCCGGACGCGCTGGAGCAGTCGCTTCCCAACCTCTCCCTCGGCGGCCTCGAACTCCCGCTGGGCCTTGACGCCGGCCATGCCGGCCTTCTTGCCTTTCCTGCGGCTGAATCCCATCTGTGCGGCGCAGTCCGCCAGGCTGCTTACCGTTTCCTCATCCCCATGGCTGAAATCAATACTGGGAATCACCAGCCGCCCGCCCAGGTTCAACGCCTGGCGAATTATGTACGGCGACGCCTGTATCAGCGGACAGGTGTACTTCTGATTGGAGTCCCCCTCCTTGGGCCCCATCCTGATGGCGGAGGGATACAGGATGTAGTCAACTCCCTTCTCCAGCAGGCTGTCGGCATGGCCGTGCAGAAGCTTGACGGGGAAACAGCTATCGGTGTAGCTGAGCTCGACCGCCTGCTCCGTGATATGCTTGGTCGTCTTGCTCGAAATGACAACCTTTGCGCCAAGCTCGTTGAGGAAGCCAATCAGCAGAGGCGCGTAGTCGTACACCAGAAGCGCCCGGGGAATGCCGACCAAGGGCCCGGTTCCCACGTTCTCCCGGTAGTCCTTGAACAGCAGTTTCTCGCGCTCGTCGAACGCCGTGGTCATCTTCTCATGGCTGATAGTGCTATCGAAGAGGTCACACCTGCTGCCGTAGAAAGTGGGCTTCTCGCCCGGTATCTCCATGCGGCTGATAGTGCAGTTGTTGTCGCACAGCTTGCAGGTGAAGGTGGTGATCTTTGGCTCGCTGTCGATCACCGCCTGGAACCCTTTGAACCTGGTCTTCTTACCGACCATCACCTGTTTGGCCAGCAGCGCTGCGCCAATCGCACCGCTGACCTCCTTGTGTTGCGGAATAATGATGGTCTTTCCCTCAAGCGCGCGCTTGAACGCGGAGACAACAGCGTCGTTGTAGAACACCGCCCCGGTGAGCACCACCCTGTCCCCCAGCTTCCTGTTCCCCAGAACCTTGGACAGGTAATTGGCGGCGATGGAGTTGGAAAGGCTGCCGGTGATCACCCCCAGGGGCACGCCTTCCTGCTGCGCCGACGCGACCGCCTGTCCCATGAAGGCAGCGCACCTCGAGCCCAGGTCGATGGTATAGGGAGCCTCAAAGGCCAGCCGGGCGAACTGGCCATCCTGAACATGGACTCCAAGCTGCTCCGCCAGTTCGTCGATGAAGCTGCCCGTCCCGGCGGCGCAGGCCTTGTTCATCTGGTAGTCGACTACCACACCGTTGCGCTTGATGACCAGCTTGGAGTCCTGGCCACCAATCTCAATGATATCCGCGTCTGGCTCTATATCCGCCGCGGCCCGCGTCTGCGCCGTGATCTCGTTCTTAATCAGGTCAGCCCCCACGAAGCTGCCGACCAGATAGCGGCCCGAGCCAGTGATTCCCACACCGGCTATGGTGGCGTTGTCGGCGATGTCCTTCAGCAGGTTCCGAAAGACCTCCTTGACGGCCTCCACCGGTCTGCCCGCCGTCATGAGGTAGTTCTTGGCCAGCACCGTGGCGCCCGACTCATCGAGTATAACTGCCTTGGTGCTGGTGGAGCCTATATCTATGCCCAGGTATCCCGTGAAGGGTCCGTCTATTCGCGGGGCCACCCAGCCCTCGTGCTGGCTCACCACCTCCAGCCTCGGCATCTCGTAGTACCGCTGCCTGCTGTCGACCACCGGCAGTTCTGTCACCCTGGAGGCCTTCCCGCTCTCCCTCGCCAGAAGGGCCGACCCGAGGGCCTCAACGTGCCAGTACCCGTCGGGGACGATGATATGCACCTCGTGCCCGTTCCTGGCCGACACCGCCTCATTTAGCGCCTTCAGGACCGCGCTATTAGCGGCGACACCGCCCACGAAATAGATCGGCTCCTTGAAGCTTCCCTTCTTGAGCGACACCACCATGCGGGCGATGCTCTCGCAGAGGGCGTATAGCATAGCCGGCATCTGCACGCCCTTTTGCTGAAGATGGATGAGGTCGGTCTTGGCGAAAACGCTGCACCGGGCGGCAATCCGCGGCGGCGTATCATCGCATTCGAGCGCTATGCGGGCGAAGTCCTCAATGGGGATGCCGATGCGGTACGCCTGCTGCTCAACGAACCTGCCCGTGCCAGCGGCACACAGGGAGTTTGACGCCACCTTCCACGGCTTCTTGAGTCCGTCCTCCAGCTCTATCACGTAGGACGTCTGGCCGCCGATGTGGAGTATGGTCTTGACGTCCGGGTGAGAGTGAAGCAGTCCGGAAGCTATCGCCAGCGAGCTGCTGTACACCGCCCAGTTGAGCTCCGCTGGTATGACCCCTCTGCCAGAGCCGGATACTCCAGCAGCGGGTATGTCCGCCAAGTCGAACTCGGAGCCGAGCCTCGAAATAAGTGACGCCACCGCAGCATTGGGACTGGAGGTGACTCGCTCGCCGTCAAGCTTGACCGTCCTACTGTCTTCATCGACGAGAACAAGCTTGGCGTTGACTGAACCGATGTCTAGACCGAGGGAATACTTCATCTTTCGAGCCGCGTGCAGACCGCTAGCATCTTAGCATATAAGCTGCTATTCTTTCAATACGAGACCGTCGCTTCACCCATTCTACACCATGCAGCAACGGGTGTTCGTCACCCCAGCATACAGTCCAAACAGGACGACTTCTGGCATGGTGCCCGACTGCAAGCGGCCAGGGCACAAAGGGGAGAAGGAGCAAGATGAGCCGCACCAACGCCAACGACGAAAGGACACCTGGCGAGCGGATGGCCGAAGAGGACATGGTCCGCGAGCGCCTGGACGAGTCGGGCAACAGGTGGAGAAAGGTCTACTTCGGAGGCGGCTCCCACTTCAGGAACTGGCTCGGCCAGGTCATCGAACTCCGCGGACAGGACAACGTGGAGGTGGAAGAGGTCGATTCCGCCGGCTTCCAGTGTTTCGCCGACAGCGGTGAGAAGCTCTACCGGATATGGGTGAGAGAGGGCGACAACGAAGAGGTGAGTTGAGGACGGCGACGGAGCCGGGCGAGCTGCTGCGGCGCCCCTTGTCAGCCGACCAGGCTACCCAGGTTGCCCTCCACTCGCAGCATCTCCTCCGCTTCGCCGACCATGGCGTCAATCAACTCCCTGACGCTGACCACGCTGTCAATGACTCCCACCGCCAGTGAGCCCCCCGCCATCCTGAGCGCCACCTCGGGGTCATAGTCCCGGTAGTCGTCCGGCAGGGCGGGCTCGACGTCCGGCGAGTCGCTGACAAACACCATTTCCAGCCGCCGAAGCCATTCGCCCATCGGCAGCTTGCCCCTCTCCTTCATCACACGCTCGTACTCCTCGGGCTTCGGCGGCGCAAGGGCGCGCTCGCGGTACGTGCGGTCCCACGCATGCGCATCCACCAGCGCCTGCTTGTATCGCTCGGAGATGGGGCATTCCCTGGTCGCCATGAAGCGTGTCCCCATGTAGACCCCCTCAGCGCCCATCGCCAGGGCGGCCAGAAAGCCTCGCGCATCACCTATTCCCCCGGCCGCGATGACCGGTACCTTCAGCAGCCTCACGGCACTGGTAATCGCAATGAGTGTGGGCAGCTGGTGGATGCTCTTGAATCCAGCGCCCTCGAGGCCCACCAGGACCACCGCATCGGCGCCCTGCCGCTCAGCGGCTACGGCATGGTGCACGGTGGCCACCTTGTGCACCCATTTCAACCCGGCCTCGTGTATCCTCTTGCCGTGCTCCTCGGCGCGGTAGACAGCAGTGAAGATAACCGGCACCTTCTCCTCAATCGCCACAGCCTCCATCTCCTCGATGTTGGGGCAGACGCCTATCGACAGATTGACCCCGAAAGGCCTGTCCGTCTGGGAACGCGCCTTCCTGATATCCTCTCTCAAGCGCTCCGGCGTGCGCAACGCGCCCGCAGTGATGATTCCGAAGCCCCCTGCTTCCGAGACGGCGGCAGCCAGGGCCGACGTCCCGAAGCCGGCAAAGGCTCCCTGGACGATGGGGTACCTGCTGCCCAAGATGTCCGTCACCCGGTTCTGCCAGTTCATCATCGCTCCTCCGTCGTGGGCTTTGGCAAGGCCCATTATCACATCCGAGGATACGACCGTCAACCTGGACCCTGCGGCGAACCGTGCCGCGGAGATCAACCATCACCACTGGCCGCGCCGACGGCGCCGCGCCGGCGAGGGACGCGGTGTCACATTGACAACAAAGACGCGTGTTTGCTATCTTGGGGTACCCAGTGTCGCCCGGCGCACAGCTTCCTCAAGGGACCACAAGAAGCGTCGAGCGAGAATGCCCGGGCCGACCCGGTCCTGTGAAGCCCTGATTCATCCGGAGGCGGCCCACGTTTCACGGCAGAGATAGCTGGGTGCTGCGGTCACTGCAATGGGGGGAAGCGCAATGGATGACACGAAGACATCACAGCAGGATGAATGGCTGCAGATCGCTCCACTGCTCCACGACCAGATAGCGCCGGTGATAGCCAGACTCCGCCAGGTGGACGCGGACAACCGGCCGACCGCGAGCCTCGAGGACTACCAACAGGCTGCCGAAACGTTGCCGCCCGTATTGAACGCCATCAAGAAGGTCCCGCGGCCCAAGGCGACAGTATTGCGACAGTCGAAACAGGCGTATGAGGGCGGCGTCGACGCGTTCATCAAGGCCTCAGACTGGGGTGTCAAGCACTGCATGCGGCCCAGCGAGGACCGGCTTGCCAATCTGGTCTACTTCCTCGGCCTGGGGACTGACCTCTTGGAGGAAGCCGCGAGAACCATCGCGGCGCACCGCGACTAGTCAACGAGCCGCGAAATCGAGGGGCACACAAAAAGAGGGGGAGGGCTTTCGAAGCCCTCCCCTCTTCACGCGGTACGTAAGGCCATGTCCTCAACCCGCCTCCCGACTAGTGACCAGGTTGAGCCTTGACATCAGCCTTTCCTGGCTAGCGCTATCGCGGCTGTCGCCGCTGCATGTCTGCTGTTACTACTACTCCTTCACCTCTAAGTGCGTTCGCCCAGCGGCAGGATCTGCCTGCCATGTACCGTGTTGATGAGTATCCCCGCTGACGTGTACCACGCGATCAGCGCGGTGAGGATGCCCTCGTATCCGGCGATGGTGTGGAAGATGGGGCTCCACTCACCGATAGCCAGCAGGAAGAAGAGAATGGTCAGCGTGACGAACACCGCTGTCACCGCCTTCGACAGCTTGAAGGAAGCCACAGTGGCATAGCCGGTGAACAGACCCCAGGCGATGAACAGGACGGCCATTCCCTCACGCGGCACAGCGGGTATCACACCTGCCATTTCCAGGATAACCATCACCGCGAGAGCCATCCAGAAAGCGCCAAAGGAGGAGAAACAGGTCGCGCCGAAGGTGTCGCCTCGTTTCACATCCCACATCCCAGCGCAAAACTGGGCCAACCCACCATAGAAGATTCCCAGGGGCAACACCATACCGAGGTTGTCTGCCGAGATCAGGCCAGCATTGACGATGTTGAGGACAAAGGTGGTCAATGCGAAGCCGCCTAATCCCAAGGCCCCTGGATTGGCCAATTTGTTCTCTGGCATGGGTCTTGACTACCAACCTTTCTAGCCTAGACTTTGTATCCTCTGCACAAACCTCATCACACCCACTGGAACCGCCGCTTTTCTATCGGCGTCTTCCCTGCGAACCCGACCAGGACTCTACGCCAGTGCCTCTCGCTCCTTGATGAGCTCGTCCACAACGCTCGAGTCGGCCAGGGTGCTGGTGTCACCAAGGTCTCCGAACTTGCCCGCGGAGATGTTGGTGAGAATCCGCCTCATGATCTTGCCGCTCCTGGTCTTGGGCAGAGCGTTGGCGAATTGGATCTTGTCAGGCGATGCGATCGGGCCGATCTCCTTGCGAACGTGACCCACGAGCTCCTTCCTGAGGTCGTCAGACCCGTCGAGCCCGGCCTTCAGGACCACGAAGGCATAGATGCCCTGTCCCTTGACCTCATGGGGCATGCCGACAACCGCCGCCTCAGCGACCTTTGCATGGGACACCAGTGCGCTCTCGACCTCGGCCGTTCCAATCCGGTGGCCGGATACGTTGATGACGTCGTCGATGCGGCCCATCAACCAGTAGTACCCGTCCTCGTCCACCCTGGCGCCGTCTCCGCTGGTGTACACGCCCGGGAAGCGGACGAAGTAGGTCTCCTTGAACCTCGCTGGGTCGCGATACACACCCCTCATCAGCCCGGGCCACGGCCGCTTGATGACCAGGTAGCCGCCCTCATTAGCGTCGGCAGGACTGCCATCCTCCCTCACCACCTCCGGTACAACACCCGGCATGGGGAAGGTGGCCGAGCCCGGCTTGAGCGGTGTCGCGCCCGGCACCGGCGAAATCAGAATGCCGCCGGTCTCAGTCTGCCACCACGTGTCCATGATCGGCCGCTCACCCCCGCCCACGTTGATGTGGTACCACATCCAGGCCTCGGGATTGATGGGCTCACCCACTGAACCCAACACGCGCAGAGAACTCAGATCGCGCTTCCTGGGCCACTCATCGCCTTCGCGCATGAGCGCGCGGATGGCGGTCGGGGCGGTGTAGAAGATGTTGATCTGGTACTTCTCCACGATCTCCCAGAACCTGTCCGGCTGCGGATAGGTGGGTACCCCCTCGAACATGACGCTCGTCGCCCCGTGGGCCAGCGGCCCATAGACGATGTAGCTGTGGCCCGTCACCCAGCCAATGTCCGCCGTGCACCAGTAGGTGTCCTCATCCTTGACATCGAATATCCACTTGAGAGTCTCCAGGCAGAACAGCACGTAGCCCGCCTGTGTGTGCATCACTCCCTTGGGCTTCCCGGTGCTGCCGCTGGTGTACAGGATGAACAGGGGGTCCTCCGCGTCCATGACCTCAGGCTCGCACACTGCCTTGATGCCCCCGGCGCCCATTTCCTCGTGCCACCAGTAGTCACGACCCTCGACCAGAGTGACGTCGGCATTGGCCCTCTTGACAACGATTACGTCCTTCACGTCGGGGCACGACTTGAGAGCCTGGTCGGCGTTGTCCTTGCTCCTCACAACCCGGCCACCACGATAGTACCCGTCAGAACAGACCAGTATCCTGGAGCCGCAGTCCAGAATCCTATCTCTCAGCGCCTCCGCGCTGAAACCTCCGAAAACGACGCTGTGGATGGCCCCGATTCGGGCACAGGCGAGCATGGCGATCGGCAACTCCAGAATCATGGGGAGGTAGATCGATACCAGGTCGCCCTTCTTCACGCCGTGGGCTTTCAGCACGTTGGCGAACTTGCATACCTCGTGGTACAGCTCCTGATAAGTGAGCGTCAGGCTGTCACCTATGTCCCCCTCCCAGATCAGTGCCGCCTTGTTCTTTCTCCACGTCTTCAGATGTCTGTCCAGGCAGTTCTGCGAGACGTTCAGCTTGCCGCCCACGAACCACTCGTGCTTACCTTCCTTGAAGTCCTCGACGAGCACCTTGTCCCAGCTCTTGTACCAGTCGAGGTCTTTCTCAGCCAGCTCAGCCCAGAACTTCTCCGGGTCATCGACGGACCTCTTGTACAGCTCCCTGTACTCTTCCATGTTCCTTATGTAGGCCGTCTTGCTGAGTTCCTTCGGAGGAGGAAAGACCCTCTTCTCCTCCATCATTGAGGTAATCGACTTCGCTTGTTTCTTCTCGTCAGCCATGATTTCTCTCCTTTGCAGAACAACGCCTCCATCCGCAGGCGTTGCCCAGGTTTCTCCTCACCGCCACTCTTGCTGCCGCCGCAACGCACCCGCGATCTCTCGCTGAGCGCTCGTGACGCCTCCCCCCCACACCAAATACGGCAACCGGCCCTGCACTGATCCAGCCCTCTTATCACGTACAGTGTAACATCCACTAGATTGCGCTACATCGGCCAGTAGTACCATTCTCCACTAACGGTAATTGCCTAACATGCCCGTTGGCACTACGCATTTATGCCTAGGTATTTATGCGTAAACATTACGGTCATCATTGCCAGACGCGGCGATGCAACCGTACTTCGCCCGACATTCGGGGTGTTCTCGCCACAGGCCATCAAGTGGCCGCCCGGCTGGCAATTGCCGCGGCCACAGGCTAGAATCATGGCGCTGCAACTGTTGGCGCCGACGAGGGGCGGCAGTAGGCCGTGCCCCCGCAGGCTGGAGGAAGAATCGGGGGCAGCCGACACGGAGTGTGCTGGTTCTTGCAGAAATGTGGAAGAATGGGCAAGCGATGCTCCAGTCGGTGCAACACTGCTGAGGAGGCGATGCAACCATGAGAAGCACAATAAGGGAGACAATGGCGATGAAGCATGAGCCCGTGTCAATACTTCTCACCGACGACAGGCCCAAGGGGGCCAAGCAGTTCCGGCAAGGGAGCTTCAGTTGCGTCATGTTCATGCTGGCGGCGGCTGTCCGTGGCAGTCACGCCGTCTTCGACCGCAAGACCTTCGGATGCCCGGGCGGAGGCACAGGTCTTGGCTTCGGCAATCAGTACGCGAACCTTCCCGGCGGCGAGGAGTGGTTCAGCCACTTCCTGTCAACGGGGAGCGAGACGAGCGACGAGGGGATGAGGTTTGCCGAGATGGCAAAGCCCTTCGTCACCAGAGAGGTGTACGACAACTTCGTCCACGGTGAGCGGTATCTGAAGGGACCCGAGCTGGTGATGCGGTTCATCGAGTGCCTGCCCATAACCGACGTACCGTATGAGTACGTGGTGTTCAAGCCACTGAAGGACGTCGACCCGGAGAACGAGACGCCCAAAGTGGTGGTGTTCCTGGCCGACATGGACCAGTTCGCCGCCCTGGTCGTGCTGGCCAACTACGAGAGGGACGACAACGAGGGCGTGATCATCCCGCAGGCCGCCGGATGCCAGTCGATCGGTATCTACCCCCTCAGAGAAGCCGAATCTGACAGGCCACGGGCGGTAGTCGGCCTGGTCGACATCACCGCCCGGGTAGCGATCAAGCGCCAGCTCAAGGACGACGTGACTACCTTCGCCGTTCCGTACGCGCTCTTCCAGGAGATGGAGGCGAACGTAGCGGGCAGCTTCCTCGAGCGACCAACGTGGAAGGAGTTGTTGAAGCTCAAGGAGTGACCGCCACCGCCTGCAGCATAAGAGCGACAGGGGCAGGTCTCACCAGAGAAGGCTCGGTTGGCGTGGCAGTCGTTTCGCTGGCGTATGCGCGACGCGCCCGGGGGTGGCACACGGTCGTTGGACGTTGAAACCGGAACCTTATGTCTTGACGGCTCAAACCCCGCTTGTGCGTGAGATGGTGGTTCGTGACAGCCCGCTCCGGTGAATGCGTTGGCTTCTTGTCGGCTTCTCTCAGGCACGGTTTGAGCATGGGGCGGCATTAGTAGGGGAGTCTCACGGACTACTTCGGACGCTGGGCCGGAATTGGACGAGGAGGGCTCTCGGGGTGGGCGGCTCGGTGTCATTGCGGATGGATACCCAGGGAGTGCCAATGGCGAGAGGCAGCGCCGAATCACCAGGTGCCAGGCCTGGTGATGGTGCCTGTAGCATCCCGAAGTGTCGACGGGAACTGGCATTTCCGCAGGGTACTGCGGTATATTCGCCTGTCGAACGTCGCGGCGTCCCTCAGCTCCTTCGGCATCCCTTCCCTGGGATCCGTATTCGGGTTCACGATTCCGACGGGAAGCCGAAGCTTGTCGCGTACCATGCTGACGGGTAGTGCGAGGTCGGCGTCATTTGAGATGACGAGGGCCTGCTCGTAGTCACGCTCGTAGCCGTCGATGAGAAGGTACGTTGCCAGGTTGACGTCGATTCCTTTCTCCTCTGTGTCGTGCACCAGGACATTCCTTGACTCACCCGGTATGGGAGCAACCAGCGGCCTTTCCTTGATGCGAGCACGGAACTGGCCATATTCAATCGTGAGATTCGGGATGGTCCTCAGGGCTCGAAGGTAGACCTGTTGCCTCTGGGGATCATTGGGTCTGGCGTGCACAAGTGCCGTGAAGTATCGGATTCGGTGAATCTCGTGACCGAGAAGGAGCGCCTGGCAGAGCTTCGAGAGGTCAAGCCACTTGTAGGCCGTCCCCTTGACAGCGCGGTTGTAGAGGTTGAAGCCATCTATGTACACATTTGCCCGCATCACCGTCCCTTGAAGACAAGTAAAGGCCGCCAGCGTGGCGGCCTTGGCCCTGCTGCCAAGGCAACAGGGGGAGTACCAGTCAACATAATAGCACGTCTGTTGCGATTGTCAAGAGCCCTGCGTCCATGCCGACCGGTCACGGCTCTGTCAGTCGTCCTCCGTCGCGTCGAACAGGCCCGCGCTGGCGGGAGGGCGCTTCGGCGGCTTGCGCATGTAGTCTGGTACGGGCGGTAGCTCACCGGCGTGGAAGCATTCCCCCGCGAGCACTGCTTCGAGCAGCTTCGCCTGTTCAGGATAGCCCGCCACGGTGGCCTCAAGCACCCACAGCAGTTCGAGCAACTCGCTCGTGAACTGGCTGGTCCATCGCCCGGGACGGATGTCGTCGAGGGGCGAGGACTTCTTGCCGGCGCCCTTCTTTATGCGGTATCTCAGCCATGACTGGACCACCTTCAGGCCAGAGACCTCGAACTCGTACACCTCGGGAGCTACCGGCGCAAACTCGCCCTCGCCGACATGGAGCGTCCGCGTCGCCTCGCTGTAGTCGAACGCCTCCGGGTAGCCTTCGGCGTCGCCGGCGACGGCCTTGGTACATCTGGCTTGGCCCGGGGGCACGTAGGCGCGCTGCTTGCCCTGGGGTACGAAGCGCTCGCCGTAGGTATGAAGCCACAGCAGCCGCGCACCGACGTGGCGCACCTTCTGGAACAGCGCCGCGTCCTTTGTGATCGGCACACGCAGCTCGCGCGTCTCCAGCTCCTTCGCGAAGCGGGCGGTGAAAGCCGGCTGCGCCAGCGCCCCGTACACGTAGGCCAGGAAATCCTCCGGGGTGACGTCTCGCTTATACGCCTCGCCCAGGAGTCGGAGAAGCCCGGGCAGGACGTTGGCCTCCGCAGCGTCGGCCGTCCGGTAGAGAGGGACGGTGTCTTTTGCGCCGCGGTTGCAGAAGTGGTTCCGGTCGGGGACAAAGGCTGAACACGTCAATGCCGGTCCGGAATCGAGCGACCGCTGAAAGGAAGTAGATAAGAATACCTGCCGCTTCCCCTGTGCGCGCCACAGACTGGGACGAAGGTAGTCGCCCAATCTGTTGTCAGCGAAGAGCCATTGCCTGTCAAACGAGCGGTACGCGCAACGCTCAATCCTCGGAGCTAGCGCATCCGGAAGCAACTTGTCGACTGCTTTTCCGGCTGCTTCTGTGCCGAACAGCGCTCGACACTCGGAGGTGACGTGTCGGTCGCGGGTCTCGTTGAATGCCAACTGCCGGTCCCGAGCCGAAAGC
>JAXHUA010000041.1:0-28594 GCA_034189695.1 Chloroflexota bacterium
CCGTCAACTGGAAACACTATGGGCCATGGCTGAGCATGCCCAAGGAAAGGAGGCTTCGGTAACCTCATTTATGAGGCAACCAACCACCGTTCGGTAACACTTTCTATTGACGCAACACGGGAACCACCGCCCGTGCGTTGTCTCGCATCGTGCTATAATGGCCAGAGCCAGAGGAGGGACCATGACACAGGCATCGAGCCCGCAATGCCACAGGTGCGGCAAGACGCTCTGCTACCCGTTCATCAAGGCGGAAGAGGAGCCCAGCATCGATGAGGCGCCCCCGTTCTGCCCCATGCGCCTCCACAGTGAAACGATACAGCAGGCGCTGCGTGAGTACGAGCGGGAGGACGTGAGAGAGTTCGCTCGCCTGGCCTCGGTCCAGGAGGGAGAGTGCTACGAGCGAGCGCCACAGGGCCTGAGAACCAAGTTCCCGCGCATTGAGGAGACCATGCAGTTCGCCCGCAAGAACGGCTACAGGCGGATCGGCGTCGCCTTCTGCATCGGCCTGATGAACGAGGTGCGAATGCTGGCGCAGATCCTCGAGGCCAAGGGGTTCGAGGTCGTCTCCGTCTGCTGCAAGGCCGGCGCTATCCCCAAGGAGCGGATCGGCATCACTCAGGAGGAGAAGATCGCCGGACCCGGCATCTACGAATCGATGTGCAGCCCCATCACCCAGGCGGAGGTCCTGAACGCTGAAGAGGTGGACCTGGTGCTTCTGCTCGGCCTGTGCGTCGGCCACGACACCCTATTCATGCGCTATTGCCGTCGACCGATGACCGTTCTGGCAGTCAAGGACAGGGTCCTGGCACACAACCCGCTTGCAGCACTCTACCTGTCGCCCTCCCCATACTACGGCAGGCTCAGAAGCCGAGAGACCCCGTGACCCGGCATACCACCGCGAGCTGTCGCTACCCGGCGACGCGAGGAGTACTGCATTCGTGAGTGAAACTGTTGACCATCCCACTACCCTCATCCTCACCCTCGAAGAAATGGGCAAGCTCGGTGAGGCGGTGGCGCACCACGACGGCGCCACGGTGTTCGTCTTCGGCGGGATCCCCGGTGAGACGGTGGAGGCTGAGGTCGTGCGTCAGCGAGGCAAGCGCATTGCCGCGCGCGTGGTGAAGGCGACTTCACCATCCCCCCACCGCATCGAGCCGCCGTGTCCCTACTTCGGCACCTGCACCGGCTGCCAGTGGCAGCACATCGACTACGAGGAACAGGTCCAACTCAAGTGGCGGATGGTGAGGCACGCCATCGCCGAGACCGGTGGAATGCCCGACGCGCCGGTAGCCCCAGTTGTCCCCGCAGCCGAGCACTTCGAATACCGCAACCACGCCCGTTTCACCGTGGGCCCCGAAGGGACTCTGGGTTTCGTGAACCGCGAGACGCATCGCTTCGTCCGCATCGATCGCTGTCTCCTGATGCACCCGTGGATAAACCGGGCGCTGGCCCAGTTGCAGACCCGCTGCGGTGAGACCACACAGCTTTCGATTCGCTACGGCGTGAACACCGGGCGCTGGCTCATCCAGCCGCCTCTTCGCCAGGCCGGCGTCGACCTGGAAACGGGTCAGAAGCACTATGACGAGGCCCTTCACTCACACCCCTTCCGCATCTCAGCCGCCTCGTTCTTTCAGGTCAACACACCCCAGGCCGAGCGGATGGCTGACCTCGTCCGTCAACGTCTCGCCCTTACCGGGCACGAGACCGTGGTCGACGCCTACGCCGGCGTGGGCACCTTCGCAGCGCTTGTCGCCCCCCATGCCAGGAGAGTGATTGCCATCGAGGACTCTCCTGCCGCCGTACACGACGCCGAGGTCAACGTGCACGCGACCCCGAACGTCGAGCTGGTCAGGGGCAGGACCGAGAAGGCGCTACAGTCGATCGGCGGAGCGGCGCACGCACTCATCCTCGACCCGCCCCGTGTCGGCTGCCATCCAGCAGCACTCAACGCCATCGTATCCCAACCACCGAAGAGAATAGTGTACGTCTCCTGTGACCCGCAGGCCCTGGCACGCGACCTGCGCATCCTGTGTCACGGGCCGTTCGAGCTGGAGGAGGTCCTGCCGATCGACCTCTTCCCGCATACACACCACATCGAGTGCATCGCAACACTCACCTATCGCGATGAACGTCAGAGAGCACACGCGTCGCGGCAGCGGCTCGTCCTGGCCTCCGAGTCCCCCAGGCGGCAGGAGATACTGAGTGCCATGGGGATTCGCTTCGACGTTCAGCCGTCGCCGGTCGACGAGGCGCCTCTGCCCGCGGGCGATCCGGTCGCGCTGGCGCAGCAACGCGCCCTCCACAAGGCCCGCGCCGTGGCGTCAACGCTTGACTGCGGCACGGTCATCGGCGCCGACACCATTGTCGCTGACGGCGAGGACATGCTGGGGAAACCCGTATCGAAAGACGAGGCCTTCGCCATGCTGGCCAGGTTGCGGGGCCAGGAGCATCGAGTCATCACCGGCCTGGCGCTTGTTGACGCCGCCAGCGGCGAGGAGCTTACCGGCTACCGCGCCACGCGCGTGCGCATGAGAGACTACAGCGACGATGAAATGGCGGCTTACATCGCCTCAGGCGATGCCTGGGACAAGGCGGGCGCTTACGCCATTCAGGATGCCACGTTCCACCCGGTGGCGCGGGTCTCCGGCTGCCACCTGAACGTTGTGGGGTTGCCTCCCTGCACCCTGGTCCGGCTGCTTGAACGTATGAGCATATTCCCGGCAATAGACCCCGATTGGAGACCGCCCCACGGCTGCCGGGACTGTCATCGACTGGCTCAACAGGCCTACGAAGCGCGCACGCCCCGTTCACCCTGAGGCCGCCCGAGGGATCGACATGAGCGGCGCCCTCCCGATGACCCTGCCGAGCTGCCGCTAGGCCGGAGCGGCCGTCTTCACGCGAAGGCTGCGGAGCCGGTTCATCGCGGCCGCCAGCTCCTGAGGCCTGAACGCCACCAGGTCAGGCGGATACGGCATCGACGATATTCCATCCAGACCACCCCTGCGGACATCCGCCTCCACCCGCTCGAGCACATCGCGCAGCGGCGTGGCACCATCCATGTAGCGCTGCCTGGCGTGAGCCATGGCATACCCGATGGCCTTGACCTGGCCGTCCTCCACAATCTGTTCCACGTGCGAAAGCTCGATCTCCTCACGTCCGTACAGCAGGGTACGCGTTCCCCTTGCCTTCAGATGCACTTCGCGCCTGCCCTTCCGCGGGTCCATGCTCTCCGACACGGGAATGCGACTGGGTATCGCCCCGAAATGCTCCGCGCCCTCCAGCACACGTTCCGTCGGGTACTTCGCCGCTATCGCCCGCGCCTCGGCTCCCACCTCCTGGGGCACATACTCCACCATGGCGACAACGGTGTCCGCCACATCGAAGTAGTCACCCGACCCACCCATGACCAGCACCGTGGATACACCGTGGTCGCGATACAGCCGCCGCACCTGGTCAACGAACGGCGTGATCGGCTCATGCCGCTTCTCAACCAGGGCCTGCATGCGCCGGTCGCGTATCATGAAGTTGGTCGCTGAGGTATCCTCGTCCACCAGCAGCAGGTCACTGCCCGCCTCGAGCGCCTCTGCGATGTTGGCACCCTGAGACGTGGAGCCACTGGCATTCTCGGTGGTGAACCCCCTGGTATCCACCCCGCCGGGCAACTGGTCGATGAATGGGGAGATATCCACACCCACCACGCTGCGCCCGTCCTCCGCTCGTATCTTGACCGCCGTCGGGTCGGCCACCACAAGCTCACGCCCATCCCGCGGGATGTGGTTATACACTCCGCGCTCCAGACCGCGCAGCAGTGTCGACTTCCCGTGAAACCCGCCGCCGACGATCAGCGTGACCCCTCTCGGTATTCCCATCCCACTGACCTTGCCGGCGTTCGGCAGCTCCACCTCCACGCGCAGCGCCTCGGGCGACTGGAACGGAACGGCCCTTTCCATGGGCCTGTCGTCAACCCCACTTCTGCGGGGCAGTGTGCTGCCATCCGCGATGAAGGCCACCAGCCCCAGCCCTTTCAGGGCATCCCGCAGCGCATCGGTATCCTCCCCGGTCTTCACGTGCCTCCATAGCGCAGTCGCATCGACGTTGCGGAACATCAGCGCCGCCTGCACCGTCAGAGGCAGACCGTCGGCCAGCATCTCTTCAGCCTCATACCCGAGAATGCGGCGCCCCGCCGCCGGCAGTCCGACGAAGAAACGCAGCTCAACGTAGTCCCGGTTCACCTGGCATCCGCTGCGCTCGAGCATCTCCTGGCCCGGGAGGTCGACGAAGACCTGCCCACTCTTGCCCGAGCCGCGTCGCTCCGAAACGCGCCGTGTCTCCTGGGCAAAGGCGCGCACGAGGAAGTCGCGCATCGCGATGTTTCGCGACGGTGTCGAGTACGCCTCAGCAGGGAAGCCAGCCACCTGCTGCGGGACCTGGATGCGACAACGACTCGGCGCGGCGAACGGGTCGCCCTGTACGTGGTCCACAATCAACTCGAAGCCGGGGAACTGGAACCGCTGCCGCTCCAGTTCCTGATACGCCTTGTACCCTCTACCGTTGATGCGCCGCAGGATGTCACGGAGCCGTCTCATATTCACCCCCTCTTCCGCATGTACGCGCCGACAGGACTCGTCCCTTTTCCGACGCAATGGTAGCATCTGCACTCACAGGGGGCAACGTGCGCCACCGACCGCTGAATATCCCCACCCCCATTCAGTATTGCCTGGCGGGCAAGCACAACTTGACATTGAGCCAGCGTTGGGCTAGCATCATCGCGCTCGACGAGGTACGTAGAACGGTATGAGCCTAACGAGCGCCTCCCTGACAAACGAGTTCCGCCGCTTACGACGGCAGACTTGAAGCACCAACACAAAGTCGCGCACCTCCATATCCCGACAGCCGCCAGACTGCGGCGTGGCGCGCCACCGCAACGAGACTGCCCAGCGCAGTCCGAACCATGTGCTGCGAGGAGGTCTTCATCATGGGCATGATTGAAGAGACTGCACGTATGGACGCCACGGCTCAGGCTGAACTGGTGCGGCGTAGAGAGGTCAAGCCTATCGAGTTGGTCGACGCCGCCATCGAGCGGATTGAGCGCCTCAATCCCAGGCTGAACGCGGTGGTAACCCCGATGTACGATGAGGCACGAAGGCTGGCACAGGCCGGCCTCCAGGATGCACCCTTCGCCGGAGTCCCGTTCCTGCTCAAGGACCTTGTCGCGAGCTATGCCGGCGTGCGCTGCACCTCCGGCTCCGCCTTTCTCTGCGACTATGAACCGGCCTGCGATAGCGAACTCGTGACCCGGTTCAAACGCAGCGGGCTGATAGTCCTGGGCAAGACAAACGTGCCCGAGTTCGGCATCCTGCCCACCACCGAGTCGCGTTTTCTCGGCCCCTGCCGCAACCCCTGGAACACCGAGCTGAGCCCGGGCGGATCGAGCGGCGGCTCCGCCGCTGCCGTGGCTGCGGGGCTGGTGCCGATGGCCCACGGCAACGACGGCGGCGGCTCCATCCGCATACCGTCCTCCTGCTGCGGGCTGTTCGGCCTCAAGCCTACCCGCGCCCGCAACCCACTTGGCCCTGACCTCGGCGACATGGTGAGCGGTCTGGTCGTTGAGCATGCTCTCACCAGGTCCGTCAGGGACAGCGCCGCCCTCCTCGACGCTACGTCAGGTCCCGGCGTTGGAGACCCCTACTATGCGACGCCGCCGGCAAGGCCATTCCTCGACGAGGTCACCGCCAGCCCAGGTCGGCTGCTCATCGGATTCACCTGCACAGCGGTGACCGGCGTTCCAGTCCATCCGGATTGCGCCGCCGCGGTCAACGATGCGGCCAGTCTGTGCAGCCAGCTCGGCCACGACGTCCAGGAGGCGACCTTCTCCCTTGACGGTGAACTCATCACCCGCGCGTTCATCGCCTCATGGGCGGCAATGGTCGCCTGGGACATAGCACGCATGGAGCGCATTACCGGCAAGACGCCAACACAGGAGGATTTCGAACCGCTCACCTGGGCCCTCTACGAAAGCGGTTGCCAGCAGAGTTCCGGCGACTATCTGCTCGCAGTCACCGATTTGCAGCAAGTGTCCCGCCAGATCGCCGGCACATGCCTCAACTACGACGTGATGCTGATGCCCACCATCGCCGAGCCTCCCCCACCGCTCGGAACCTTCGATTCGCCACCGGATAACCCGTGGCAGGGCCTGTTCCAGGCAGCGTCGTTCCTCCCCTTCACGCCACTGTGTAACATCACCGGCCAGCCTGGCATGTCCATGCCCCTGTTCTGGAACAGCCAGGGCCTGCCTATCGGCACCCAGTTCGCGGCCCACTACGGCGACGAGGCAATCCTCTTCCGCCTCGCAGCGCAGCTTGAGGCGGCACGGCCCTGGGCCGGTCGGAGACCCCCGGTATCAGCGTGAGCACAGGCAACGTGCCCCAGGCTTGATGTGCATTCTCCCCGGTGCTACGATGTGCCAAGCGGACCGCCGCACAGGCTGTCCCGCGCCAGGCATCGTGCTGCTCAGCTCTGGAACCGAGAAAACTGTGAAGCCTGTCATCGTTCTCGCCATGCACGGCTCTCCGCCGAAGGACTTCCCCCGCGCGGAGCTGATGGAGTTCTTCACTCTCCACGCTTCCCTCGGCCATGCCACCAGCGCTGACTCGGGAGCACATGGGGACCGCCACGCTCAACTCGAAGCGAAGATGCGTGCCTGGCCACGCACCGATCTCAACGATCCCTTCTACGCCGCGTCACAGGAACTGGCGGCGCATCTGAGCCGGGCAACCGGACACGAAGTGCTGGTCGGCTTTCACGAGTTCTGCGCGCCCACGCTCGACCAGGTCCTGGACCTGGCCGTCGCCAGGTCACCCGAGAAGGTCATCGTCGTTACGCCGATGACAACCGGGGGCGGCGAACATTCCGAGATTGACATCCCTTCCGCTGTCGAGCGGGCGCGCCAGAGACACCCCAACTCGTCGATCGTCTACGCATGGCCCTTCGACCCCGCCGACGTTGCCCGTTTCCTCGCCTTGCACATATCCGCCTTCTACTAGAGTCCCGTGCGCTCGCCGAGTGCGCCTGTCTCACCACGTCCCGCGAGAGTACTCCGAGCACTCACTTGACAGCACCCTTTTTGGTTGGTATAATGCAAATGATTGGTAGTATCCTAACTATTAGTACTGGTCGTAGCATATATCATAGGCGATTATTCGGAGGTGGGCATGTCATCTGAGCAGCGCCAGGACACACAGGTAGAATACGTACTCGACCTGGCCAACAGGGTATTCCGCGAGCTGCTCCCCATAATCCCGAAAGAGGTCCTCCAGTTCGACCTGACCATGCCTCAGCTCAAGGTCGTGCTGCTTCTGTTTCTCAACGGTCAGATGCGAATGAGCGATATAGCTTCCGCGCTCGGAGTAAGCCTGGCCACCGCCACCGGAGTGGTCGACCGCCTCGTCGACAGGGGAATCATTCTGCGCGAGAACGACGCTAGCGACCGGCGGGTAGTGCTCTGCCGTCTGTCAGAGAAGGGACAGAGCCTGACCGACGTGCTGTGGCAGTCAGCCCGGGAAAGGGCCCGGGAATTGCTCCTGGCAATGACCCCGTCACGCTTGCAGCTGGTGAACGAGGCGCTGGAAGCACTATTGCAGGCTGGGGCGGTAACCAAGAAGGAGTCGCAACGTGCGAGCGAATAGTGTAGATAGTCACGCAACGGGCGCTCGTCGCCACCGGCGTCGCAGGCGCGAAGCCCGCCCACTTGCCTACGGCATGAAACGCGCCGTGGTCGTCACTGGAGCGTCGAGAGGGATCGGTGAGGCATGTGCCCTTCGCCTCGACAGTCTGGGTTTCACCGTATTCGCCGGGGTGCGCACAGCCACGGATGCCAGGGCTCTGCAACTGAAGGCGTCACCACGGCTCATCCCGATACTGCTTGACGTCACCGACGGCGACAGCATCGCGTCCGCGGCTCGTACTGTGGCCGATTCTCTCCAGGGTGGCGGGCTCGCCGGCCTGGTCAACAACGCCGGCATCGCCGTTGCCGGCCCTCTGGAGTTCCTCGCCACGGACATGCTGCGACACCAGTTCGAGGTCAATGTGGTCGGGCAGGTTGCAGTCACTCAGGCCTTCCTGCCCCTATTGCGCAAAGGGAAAGGCCGTATCGTCAACATGGGGTCAAAGGAGGGCCGCCTCGCCATGCCCTTCCTGGGACCATACTGCGCCTCCAAGTTCGCCCTTGAAGCCCTCACCGACTCACTGCGCATGGAGCTTCGGGCATGGGACATCCCGGTCTCCATAGTTGAACCGGGCACCGTCGCCACGTCCATCCTTGAAAGGTCGATAGCAGCTGCGGAGGACACCGTTCGAGACCTTCCCGAACATGCCCACGAACTCTATGATCCGGCAATCGCCGCCGCGCGCCGGGCGGCCGACGGCATAGTCGCCAGCGCGGCTCCCGCAGACGCGGTTGCCGGCGCTGTGGTTCACGCGCTCACCGCCAGAAGGCCAAAAAGCCGGTATGTCGTCGGACGGGACGCGAGGCTGGTTTCACTTATGGCGAGGTTCATACCTGACACGCTGTGCCAATCGCTTGTATTACGGCAGATGGGGCTGCCACGCCAGTGTGCGCAGCTCGACAAAGGCAAAGTACCAGTAAACAGGAGGATGGAATGCAAGTGCTGGTGACAGGCGGAGCGGGCCGGTTAGGGATAACCGTCTGCAACGCCTTTCTGAATGAGGGATTCCAGGTGCGGGTCTTCGACCTGGACAACAAACGCAACAGAACCAGTGTACGGGAGCTTGAAGGCCGGGCCGAGGTCTGCTGGGGAGACATCACCAGCCCCGATTCGGTTCGGGAGGCCCTGGATGGTGTTGACGCCGTGGTCCATATGGCCGCCATCCTTCCGCCGATAGCGCATGAGAAGCCCGAACTGGCGGCCAGGGTGAACGTGGAAGGAACACGGACACTCGTTTCGATGCTGAAGGAAGAAGACAGGCCCATTCCCCTTGTTTTCACGTCGTCCGTGGCCGTCTTTGGCCCGTCACCGACAAGGAGAGTGCCCGTCAACCCGCAGCGAGACAAGCCCAAACCGAAGGGCGCCTATGCGGAAACCAAACTGCAGGCGGAGAACGCTATCAGAGACGCCGGCATTGACTATGCCATCCTGCGTCTAACCGCGACCATGTACCTCATGTTCAGCATCAGCGACCTGAAGCGCATGTTCAGCGTTCCCCTCGACAACCGCATTGAGTTCTGCCATCCGGGAGACACAGCCACGGCGATAGTGAACGCAGTCAAGGACTTCCAAGCGGTCAGGGGAAGGACGCTCGTCATCAGCGGTGGCCCTCGCCAGCGGATGCTGTACCGGGACATGATCGCGCGCATTCTGGGCGTCATGCGCCTTCCGGTGCCACCAGCGCGCAAGTTCACCGCCGAGCCGTACTATCTCGACTGGTATGATACCAGCGAGTCCGAGCGGTTGCTCAAATTCCAGCGAAGAACGTTCGCCGACTACCTGAAGGACTACTCCGGGCAGTTGGCCAAGCGCTACACCTGCCTGTTCCTGCCGTTCATGGCCTACTTCGTCGGGCCCCTGTTCGGCCGGATTATCTCCTATTTCATGTAGGCCGAACAACCCCGGCCCGCTGTGTAGCACACTGGCGTGTCCGCCCGACCCCGCAGGCGACCGTCAACCTTCAGGACACGCCAGGCGACGTGACTACTGGTCGCCGGTGAGAGCGCCCAAACCACGACATATCTGCGTTGCCTCCTCAAGCATTGCACGCATTATGTCTGCGACGCTCTCCACACTGACTATCATCCCGCTGACCTGCCCCGCCGTGACGCTGATGCTGGAGCCCTTCGTCCTTCTCCTCCTTATCTCATTCGCGAGATCCTCAAGCTCCTCAAGAGTCGCCCCGTCTCTTTGCCGCCTGAACCAGTGCTCCACCTCAGGGCTCTTGATCACGCGGACATTCCTTCCTGTGAAGACCGGCGTCGCGACGGTATCCTCCTCCGAGGCCTCGACAATCCGCCGTTTCTGTTCCTCATTCGCGCCGCTCTCATTGCTCGCGAGGAACCGCGTGCCCATTTGAATCCCGCAAGCCCCCAGGGCCAGCGCGGCGACAAACCCCCGCGCGTCGCCGATCCCGCCCGCTGCAACCACGGGAATACCGACCGCGCTTACCACCTGCGGGATGAGCGGCAGGCTGCACACCACCCCCACGTGTCCACCGGCCTCCATGCCTGACGCGATGACGGCGTCCGCCCCTTCCTCCTCCATCCGCACCGCGTGCCTTACTGCCGCGACCACGGGGAGAACGGTGATGCCATGTTCCTTCAAGAGCGAGACGATCAGCTGCCTGGGGTCGCCACGGCCGGTGGTGACAATCGTCACCCCTTCCTCGACGGCCGTTTTCGCCACCCGCTCGACAAATGCGGGTCTGGCAGCGTAGATATTCAGTCCAAAAGGTCTGTCGGTCAGCGCCCGCGTCTGGTGTATCTCCTCACGCAGTTCCCTGTCACTCAGGCCGTAAGACGCCAGTACCCCAAGCCCGCCAGCATTGGAGACGCCAGCGGCCAAGCGCGGCCCGCCGCTGACTCCTCCCAGAGCCCCCTGGAGTATGGGGTATCTGATCCCGAGAAGGTCACATATCCTCGTGTGAAACATCTCAAACATAGCGGCGGCACACGCACTTGCGACTCTCCGCCCCCCGGGCCCCCTCCCTGCCCACCATCGCAAGCCGGAGCAGCCCTGTGCAGGCTACAACCCGACCTTGTAGCCTGTCAAGAGCGCTGATCGCGCCTCCGGGCTGGAAAAAGCGACGAGAATGAGATACGATTCTAATAGGGAGACTGCAGTCAAGCCCTGTGGCGTCGTGGTGCGACCAGGGTGAGCGCCAGCCACGACCCGCGTGAAGCACACATGGCCTCTCATTCCTTCGTTGGGTGTAGCAAGCTGCAGCCAGAATGGCTATCGGGATTCTCTATAGAGACGAGCTGAGAGAGTACGACTTCGGACCCGCCCACCCCTTCCGAGGCAACCGGTACAGGGCGTTCGTCGACCTCCTCGTGGACAGCCTGGCCGACGACCACAACTACAGGATCGTTCAGGCGGACTGGGCCACGGAAGAAGACCTGCTCCGGATATGTGACAGGGACTACATCGACTTCACTGCGCAGTTCTACCGGGAGGCCAATCTCGGTGCGGTCCAGAATGGCCCGTTCTCACAGTTCCACTCGCCGGACAATATGCCTAGCGGCAGGCCGGGGGAAGTAGAGGAGGCAGCCAGGCTCGTCGTCGGCCAGGCCAAGCTGGCGTGCGATCTGACCCAACGCGGAGAGTTCGCCAAGGTGGTATCTCTTGGGGGAGGCCTGCACCACGCCCACAGACGCTATGGGGAGGGCTTCTGCATCTACAACGACGTAGCGTTCTGCGCCCTGTATCTCATCGAGGAGTATGGACTGGAGCGCGTGCTCATTCTTGACACCGACGCCCATGCCGGCAACGGCACAAGCGACTACTTCTACGACACGTCGAAGGTACTGCTCATCGACATTCACCAGGACCCGTTCACCATCTATCCCGGCACCGGCTTCCCGAACCAGATAGGCGAAGGTGACGGGAAGGGCTACACAGTCAACGTGCCACTCCCCGTCTCGGCTGGCGACGATTCCTATCAGCTGGTGTTCGACGAAGTGGTCCAACCCATCGCTGAGGAATACAGGCCACAGATGATCATCAGAAACGGCGGCTCGGACCCGCACGTCTTCGACGGCCTCACCAGCCTTGGTCTGACCTTGAAGGGGTTCAACTTCATCGGAAAAAGAGTCGGCGCGCTGTCCGACCAGCTCTGCCAGGGCCGTGCCGTTGACCTGCCCTGCTCCGGCTACAACCAGCGCGTGCTTCCGTACGCCTGGCTGTCGCTCATCTGCGGGCTGGTGAACATCGACCTCGCTCTCTCAGAGCCCGAGCCTCTGCCTCAAAGTCCAGCCAGGGACCGGTCACTCGAGGAGACGGCGCTGGCTATTCAACGGGTCAGGAAGTACCTCAAAGGCTCCTGGCGCTGCTTCAGCGACGCGTAGCCGCCTCAATGCTTCGATTCTATCCCTGTTGTCGAGCCTTGCCCGGCGCACGGCTTCACCAAGAATGCTGATACTCCTGTCGTAAGTCTCCCGGTCCACGGGGAACGGGTGTCCGTCCTTCCCCCCGTGAGCGAAACTGTAGCGCGCCGGGTCTCGGAAGCTCGGAGCGACACCGAAGACCATCTCAGAGATGAGGGTAAGAGCCCGAACAGTCCGGGGGCCGACTCCTTGAAGCCCCAGCAATTGCTCGAAGTCCTGCGGTTGCCGCTCGTGTGCCAGAAACAGGCCTTTGCTGACGTGCTCGGGGTGGATGTCCTCAGCCGTGATGTAGTGACGACGCGGCATCTCCAGCGCCTTCAGCCTTCTCAGTTCGTTGAGCAGCTTCTCCGGCTTCCCCTCAGCGCTGACCTAGGCTATCGTCGACCGCGCCGCCGCGCTCTCCTCCGCCACCAGGTTCAGTGCCATGCCCATGGCATCGGAGCAGATGGCGCTGTGGGGCTCGCAGGTGAAATCGTCCAGCTTCTCGCCAAGCCAGTGGTACCTGCGGGCGTAGCCATTGCCCTCATTCATCCCCTGCTGCACCACCGCCCACGACCCGTCACCGGTGAAGAAGAACGTATGGTGGTAGAGCTCATAGCCATCCTGAAGAGCCGCGTTGTCCACCTTGGCGGCCATCTTGCTGGCGTAGACCAGCCCGGCCGGGTCCACCGACAGCGCTCCCTCCCTGCTGGCGATGTCCGTCGGCGTCTTTCTCGAGGCTCGCCCCTTGCCGCCGGCCACGAACAGCCCGGTGTCTGTCTCAATGCCCTTCAGTCCCTCTTTCAGAGCGCCACACACCGTGGTGGTAACCCCACTGCTGTGCCACTCGAAGCCGACGACACATCCCAGCGCCTGGAACCAGAAGGGGTCAGACAGACGCCGCAGCACCTCGTGTGGCCCGAACTCCGTGACGATGGCCAGTGTAATCTCGCGGCTCAGCCTGACCATGCGTTCAAACAGCCACCGAGGCGCACGGCCGCCATGCAGCGGCACATTGCCAACCCCGGTCCGGCGCAACCCGTTCACGTTCATCGGTGCCATTATCCCATGACGCCCCCGGGCCATTCAATTGCCCCAGCGGCGGTTCACCACGCCCCTCACCACACGATGCCCTTCTCTCTTGCCTATGGTAGCGCCTCTCACTACAATGACCATAGCGACAACAACCAGAGCCGGGCCGGCGATGGTCGAGCGAGGTGAGATGAAGTGGAGACGGAGGACGACCGAATACGATACGCCATCCAGCACACAGCGGTCTTGAGATTCCCTGAGCAGGCGCTGGCCACCTTCGGCACCACGAATGTGGACTACTATCTCCTGACCAAGCCGGTCTACGCTGAGCCCACCAGCGAGGACGAGACGGTCGTGCGCCAGGGCAGAGTCAGCGCCGAGAAACCGAGAATCATCACACCGTCTTACCTCACGAAGATCGAGGGATTCGGGGAGAGCGCCCGGAAGTACATCGAGCTGGTCATGAGAGAGTATGGCCCTCACACGCCGGGACTCCTGTACAGCTACAGGAACGAGCCAAAGGAGTTCAGCATCGTCTCCGACGCCATGGAGGTAGTGGCCGGCCGCCTCGGCGAGAGAATCGACAAGGAAGGCAACAAGCTCGCCGCGATCATACGCGGCGTCGACGAGCTCTGGGACGTTTCACTGCTGAAGTTCATAAGGGAGCTGACCGAGGGTTCGCTGAGGACCAACCTCGCTGAGCTGGGCAGCCGAGGGCTGCTGGACGTGGACCGCGCCGGCGTTCCGAGAGACGCGAGGTACAGGATTGAGCGGCTGTTTCAACAGGTCGCCAGTGGCGAAAGCGACCCGTCAGAACTCAAGAAAGAGCTCGACAGGTGGGACCTGTTCACGGAGTATGAAGACCGCTTCCTGACCCTTTTTCACAGAGGCCGCTGACAGCGACAGCGCCGCACCGTGTGCAACGAATGGAACCGCCCGGTCTGGCGATAATCAGAAGAGCGTCCGGCGGGCGGGTCAGAGAATGGCGCCCTCCTCCTTCATTGCCACGATCTGCTCCCAGTCGTACCCCAGGTTCAGCAGGATCTCCTCGGTATGCTGGCCCAGTTCCGGGGCAATACCCTCCGCCCTCCCCGGCGTCTCGCTGAAATCGACGTTGACCCCCACCACCTGCACCTTGCCCGCTTCCGGATGGTCGAGTGTGACAAGGTACTCGTTCTCCAGGACCTGTGGGTCCGAAGCCAGCTCCGTGAACTGCCTGACCGGTGACCAGGGGAACTGACAGTCCTTGAACCGCTCGATCCACTCGCTCTGGCTCTTCGTCAGGAACAGGTCGTCCAGTATCGAAATCAGGGCGGCACTGTTGTCACGCCTCGCGTCGCGCGTGTTGAATCTCGCGTCGTCGGTCAGATGCTCGATTCCAGCCGCCCGACAGAACTCAGCCCAACTCTCATAGTCCTGCAACACTGCAAACTGAATCCAGCGCTGGTCTTTCGTCTGATAGATGGCGTACAGGGCGCCATCGCGCTCATGAGGTACGGCGAACATGTCCTTACCAGCATGGAGAGATGCATCAATGGAGCACGAGACCATCTTCATGAGGCTTCCCAGAAGCGAGGTATGCACCATTTGACCTCGACCTGTCTTGCTCCTGTGATGAAGGGCCACCATAATGCCGTATACCAGCAGCGTTGCCGCCATGTAGTCACCAAGGGCGGGAGGCCACAACGGAGGGCGGGCGCCAGGTTCAGCGAAGCTTGTCAGCAGCCCGGAGCCGGCGGCGCCGGTGACCTCGAAAGCCCCACGATTCGTAAACGGGCCTTTCATACCCCACCCGGTACCAAGAGCGTAGATGAGCCTGGGATTGATGCCGCTCAGCGTCTCATAGTCCATTCCGAGCCGCTTCAGTCCACGCTCTCTCAGATTCGTCACGAACACATCCGAGTCCGCCGCCAGCTTGTGCGCCACCTCGCGCGCCTTCTCGTAGTGCAAGTCCATGGCCATGCTCTTCTTCCCCCGGTGGACCTGCTCATAGTACGAATTGAAACCGGCATAGGATACGTCCTTTATCACGTCAACCCCGCGCAACGGCTCCCCTCCCTGTGGGCTCTCTATCTTGATTACCTCAGCCCCCATTTCGGCGAGGTACTGCGCGGCACGAGGACCGAAGGCGTGCTGGGTGAGGTCCAGAACCTTGATATCTTCAAGAGGCATGACCACGAACGTGCTCCTTTCCGTTACTTCACATTCTGTTTTAGAACGCCACAAGGGACTCCGCGTTTCGTCTCGCGGAGTATCCCCTCTAATGCACACGTGGGACGCAAGCGCCTCAGCGGGACGTCAGAGTATAGCCCCCTCCTCTTTCATTGCGATTATGTCATCCCACGAATAGCCCAGCTCTATCAGAACCTCCTCGGTATGCTGACCGAGTTCTGGAGCGACGCCCTCCGGGCTACCCGGCGTCTCACTGAGGTCGAGGTTCACTCCCACCACCTGGACCTTGCCGGCCTGTGGGTGGTCCAGGGTGACCAGATACTCGTTCTCCAGAACCTGCGGGTCCGAGACCAGCTCGGGGAAGTGCCTCACCGGAGACCAGGGGAAGCTGTGCTTATCAAACAGGGCGACCCACTCGCTCTGGGTCTTCGTCCGGAACGCCTCGTCGAAAATGGCTATGAGTGCTTCACCGTTCTCACGCCTCAGCTCGGTCGTGGCGAACCTCGGGTCGTCCAGCAGGTGCTCCACCCGCAGTGTCTGGCATAGCTCTGGCCACGCCCGGTAGTCCGGTAGAGCAGCCATCTGTATCCACCTCTTGTCCTTGGTCTCGTACAGGGCGTAAAAAGGAATATCCTGGTTATGAGGCATCCCAAACATATTCTTCCCCGCGTGTATCGAAGCGTCGACACAGCAGGATGCGACCTTCATGAAGGCGCCAAGTAGCGACGTATGCACCATCTGGCCCTTTCCCGTCCGCTCTCGATGGTACAGAGCAAGTGCGATGCCATATGCCAGAAGGGTTGCCGCAGTGTAGTCACCAAAGGCCGGTGGGCACACAGGAGGGCGTGACTCTGCGTCAGCGAACGTTGTCACCAGTCCCGATCCAGCGTAGCCGGTCACTTCAAACGCACCCCTATCCCGGGCAGGCCCCTTCAGGCCCCATCCCGTGCCGATGGCGTATATCAGCCTCGGATTGAGCTTGGAAAGGGTATCGTAGTCCATTCCCAAACGTTCAAGCCCGCCCAGCCTGAAGTTGGTGACGAAGACGTCCGCCCCTTCGACGAGGCGGTACACCGCCTGGCGCGCCCTGTCATGGCGCAGGTCAATGGCGAGGCTCTTCTTACCTCGATGCACCTGCTCGAAGTAAGCGTTGAAATCGTCCATCGGCACCCCGCGCAGGCCCTTCTCCCCACGCAGCGGCTCACCGCCCTCGGGGTTCTCTATCTTGATTACCTCAGCCCCCATCTCCACCAGGTACTGGGAAGCGCGGGGGCCGAACGCGTAGAGCGTGAAGTCGACAACCTTGATACCTTCGAGAGGTCCACTCATGTACTTCCTGCTCCTTTCCGCTGTGCTCTCTTCATCCCCGCAACCATCGTCCTCTCACCTGCATCCAACCAGCCCTCAGTCTTCACCCCTCTCACTCATTGACGCCAGCCTTCGATACGCCGTGTCCTCGGTACATAGGGGCATAGTTTTGTGCAGCCGTTGCCTCGGGCTCTCTGAGGGATCCGGCCACTCGTTGCCTTGCGGATATCCCGGGGTGGCGGAGGTTAGCCAGCCGAAGACAGTAGTCACTCAAGAGGCCTATGTCACGAAGCGTCAGTAGGGAGTCCGCTCATTGTCGTAATGCATGTCGATGAAAGCAACGTACTCATCGAGAAGGGCGGCAGCTCCACCGCCATCCCCCCTCGTCATTGCGTCAATGGCCTTCTGTAGGATATCGATCTCCATGTCCACCAATGAGGATATGTTGCAGAGGTTACCGACGCACGAGCCCTGGTCAGCACGCCACAAGTGTGATTCCTTCATCTCGATCAGCTTCCGCAAGTCGGCGATGCATTCCTCCCTCGTCCTGGGGTCACCAAGCCTGTCCTTGGCGGCAGCCATGGCCCGCTCGACGTCCTCCTTGTCCATCATCAGCATTGTTTTCCCCCTTCATACCCACGCGCCAAGGTAGTATCAAGGCGCTTGAAACCATTATATGGGCATTCGATGGTCCTGCCAAGGCCGACACCTGCAGCCTCAGCATCACCTCTGAGGGTTCTTCTCAGTCTCCTCCAGAATAATCCGGACCACGAGCCTGGCTGTCTCGCCAACCAGGTCTGAGCAGTGGTCGAACATTCCGAACTCCCTTGCCTCTTGCAGCTCACCGGGATCATAGAGGTTGAAGGTCCTGCCCATCAGCCGTGTCTGAATGTCATAGCACCGGCACGTGCCGTACCTGGCAACGAACTCGTCATGCAGCCTCTTACACAGCAGATAGGACTGCAACGGCTTCAACATGTCGCTGAAATCCTGTCTCTCCCGCCCAAACACATAGCCGATGGCCAGGGCCGCACCATTGAGAGCCCCACACGCACCGTCGCCGGTCAACCCAAGCCCGTCCGCGAGGCCGCTCGCTGAGCGGAAGACGTCCTCGTTCCACATGCCCAGCGCCTCAAACACCGCAGCAAGCGTCGTCTGAGCGCATCCGGTGCACTCCATCTCGTACTTCTTACCCAGGTCAAAGGCCTTCTGACAGGTCCGCTCGATAGAGTCAGCCATTCCACCTCCGGCTTACACTGAATCACACCCGACTGTCACGATTATACGCAGAGCAGCGCCCGACTGGCCGGCATGTCACGCGCACGCAACCGACCTGTGCCCGCGCATGACCCCGAGCACGTCCCGCCACGCTCGCAGCCGACTCCCGGCTCCTCCCTGGCAGCTCCCGAATCGCGAGCCGGTCAACACTCCGCCGCAGAGACGGTCAACTGATACGCGCCCTTCTGCTGATGGCTGCCGCAAGGGGCGCGATGACCAGCCAGACGGCTATTGTGATGACCATCGCGTTCACATAGTCTATCCTCCCCACACCCACCCAGGGCGCGACCAGGTTCCAGAAGACCCACGTGAACAGGGAACTCAGGAAGAAACCGACGATCGCCGTCGGAATCGCGAAATACCCCATGACATACCTCCCTCAACAGTATGAATGAACGTCCGTGCTCCGCCGCTGGCGTCACTTCTCGATCTCGCCCCTCTACCCTCTTCCCCCGCCCGACCTGCCGGGCCAAGCCGTCCCGGGATGGCTCTGGTCACTCCCTCGCGGTCTCGAAGTACTCCCGCACCTCGGGCTTCGTCAGGTATATCAGGACCAGAACACCAATGACCGTTCCCACCGGGACCCACGCCAGCGTAACCGCCGAGTGCACGATACTGAGGATTCGTGCCCACTCCATGTCTTTCAGCAAGCCTATGCCCCCGGCCAGAGCCAGCCCGGTGTAGCACAGCAACACCACCAGGGGTATGCTGAGCACGAAAAGGGCGGCTGCCGTTGACGGGGTGTCCATCCACACCATCCCGGGAAAGGCAAAGGCGAGAATGCACACCACCCCGACAAACGCCCCAAAAGCGGTCACAAACTCCCACACGGCTATCAGCACGAGCAAATCAGGTCTCTTCTTCATTCCTCTCTCCTCCGATGCCCTCACTTGTCTACCTCTCGTGGTAGGCACGCACAGTCCGGCTGCCGGCCTGCCCGCAGGTATCACGCGCTCCGATTCAGGGAACCGTCGTGGTGAACGTCCTGCCGTCCCGCTCGCACATCATCCTGACGACATTACGGCCGGACATGGCCGCCGGCGGCACGCCACCACCCGGCTCCACCCACTGGCCGGCCATGTAGAAGTTGTCGAGCCCCGGCAGTGTCTTGCTCATGCCCCCACTCATCGTCATGCCCATCGTCTTGGTGGTTATCAGCCAGCCCTCAAAAGACCCCCTCCAGTTCCCCGTCAAGCGCTCGTACGTCATCGGCGTGGCCACGTCCACCATTTCGATCTGGTCTCTGAGCCCCGGGAATCGCCTTTCCAGCTGCTCGATGACAGCGCCGGCCACCTCCTCTTTCTCGGCCTTGTACGCATTGCGGTCCGCGTTAAGCCCGTTCCAGTACTCGTAGTCCGACTCGATTAGTACCGCCAGCACCGATTTCCCTGGCGGCGCCAGCGTCGGGTCGTAGCAATAGTGCCTGACGCCGAGCTGAGTGCGCTCCTTCTCTGCGATCCGCACCGCCGGCTCCAGCGGGAAAGCTACCGAGTGTGGTTCTCCAGAGAGGTCGCGCGCCACTCCCAGTGACACCTGTATTAACGGCGGGAAGATAGGCAGCTCCTCGTAGTAGCCCCGCACGGTGTCGTCGACATATCTCCCGTCAAGCATGTGAAAAATGGTCGCGTGACCGTCGGCGGCCGAAATCACCATGTCCGCTCTGTGTTCTTCACCGTCATCGACACGTACCCCCACAGCGGAATCGCCCTCCACAAGTATCTTGTCCACCCGGGACCTATAGTCTATCTTGCCCCCCAACCCCAAGTAGCGCCTCTCGATGGCGCGAGAGAACTCCGCCGAGCCCCCAATGGGATAGCCTGCATCCCGCCTGTGCATCCACGCCAGGGTCAGCAGCAGTGCCGACACGGGGCAGTCGGGCATGTCAAAGAGCTGTGCAAAGCTCCACCGCAGGAAGGGACTGGCGAAGCGCTCAGCGAAGTCCTGAACCGTCATACTGCTGTACTTCGCCAGCGCCTCGAAGAGGGCCGTCAGTTCCGCCTGTGTCGCAGCGTCAGGAGGCGCCTGGTCTGGCACGTCCAGCGGCATGTCCACCGCAGCCATTGTCCGGATGGCCTGGCACATCTCCTCGATGGGCTCGTGGTCCCCTGGCGCCAGTCTCTTCATGTGGTCCTCCTGTTGGTCTACGTTGGTGTAGACGATGAAGACGTCTCCCCCCACTCCCTCGATGCGCACGAACTCTTCGTGGTCCACCATCTGTCGCCCCTGGGTGGCACCCAGTTCCTCCCACAGACGGTTCATGCTGCTCCCCTGCTTCGAACCGACGAGCCAGTGAAGGCACCCATCAATGGTGTACCCTTTTCGCTTCCATGAGGTGCACAGACCTCCGGGGGATGCATGCATCTCGAGTATTCTGGTCCTGTAGCCATTCATCTGCCCGTAGCATCCAGCCGCCAGGCCTGCAATACCGCCGCCTATAATTATTATCGGCCTCTCTGCCATTTCGTGACCTCCGTCAGACTACGCTGTCAATATGGGCTCTGGTGCCCCCTGACCTTCGCCCGTCGCCCATGGAAATCGACCCGGTCTGTCGGGCGGCCCCACTTCCCCCACGGCCCCGGCCCACGCATTCCCCTGCCCCTAGGGCTCCGCCGGAATGACAATGGCGAGAACCAGGTAGACCAGCAACCCGGTTAGCCCCAGGAGCAGCGTCAGCGCCGCGACGACCCTGATGACCGTAGGGTCGATGTTCAGATAGTAACCCAGGCCACCGCAGACACCGAAGATCATTCTATTGCCTCTGCTCCGGTAGAGCCTTCTCTCCATCATTCCCCTCCAAAGACGGCCAACGCAGCCAGACCCCTCGCGCCCCTACCCAACCAGCGGCCCACGCCCAGACCTTCACGTCTATGGGAACGGTCACATTGGCAGTCGCTCTGCATCGCTACCCGCCGAAGCCTGCCCCCATGTTACGCCTCGGCCAGCATACTTCGAGCGAACTCCCGGGCAGTCCGCTCATCCTCAGCGTTGGGATGAGCGTCGAGTTCCTGCATGTCCCTCTCCCACTGCTCGTCGGACACGCCCTTGTTCTCCTTGACGACCGGCCGTATCGGAGGCGCGAGACGCCCACGGCAGTCAAAACACCCACACAGGACTATTCGCTTGGCCTTGGCCGCGTTCGCAAAAGACGGAACGCACATGTGGAAGTCCTCCGGTTCATATCCCGCGTGTGTCACAAAGCCGGCCACCTTGAATCTGGGCGACTTGGGCATCTTCGCCAGGAACTCTTTCACCGCAGCCGACAGGTCCCCCACGTGTGTGGGAGAACCGACGAAGACGATATCGTAATCGTCGAGACTGCCCAGATCGACCTCTCCGATCTTCTTCAACTCCGACTCTTCCGTCCTCGACGCCTCCTCATGTATCGCTTGCGCGACCTTCTCTGTGTTCCCGGTCTGACTGAAATAGGATACGAGCACTCTCATGTGCACCCCCGTTTCCAGCGTCGCTGTTGGCAGTCAGCCTTATTGAAGCCAACCCCCTGCCCTCCTTATCCAAAGCCGGAAGCGACACGATACCGCGAGTCAGGTGTCGTGCGCAAGCCTCTGAAGGTCATACGAGCGCCTGACTCGCGGAAGCTACTACTCCGTTGAGCCCATCAATCCCGATAAGCTTGGTTCCCCTCGGCAGCCGAACCGCCGACAACACATCCTGCAACACTGGGCCATATCACACTCATTTCCACTCCACCGCTTGGCTTTCGTCAGCGCAGCCACCCACTCCGTAAACACGCCGCTTCCAGCGCACGCGACCACCCACAATCCTCAGAGCCGCAGCATACAGCGTCGCCACGAACAGAAATGAGAAGCCAAACGGGTGCAATACAGTCGAAATCACGGGCTCCTTAAAACGTCGGTCAACAAGCCAGCGCATCAGGAGGATAGCGCCAACCTGAAACAGGACAATTCCCCTCACCACCAGGTCACCTGTGCCCACCACCAACACGTTCCACAAGGAGTAGAACGGCACGAGGAAGAAGACGTACCCAGCCGCAATCATCCCCACCAGCCCTGCCGGCGTCAGAATCGCTACTGCATATAGCGATCTGACAAGCCCCTCCCACATCGCCCACACACTGCGGTACATGTTGCATGACACCACCGCTGACAGGTCAATGGCCACATGCCGCCCACCATGCCGGCATGTCTCGATCCCAAGCCATACATCCTCCAGTAGCTTTGACCTTATACCCTCATGTCCGCCAATCCGCCAGTACTCATCCGTGGGAAAGAGGAGAAACTGGCCAATCGCCAGCGACGGTTTGGGCATGCGGCAGCGCTGGAGCCACCATATTGGCATCCAGCCCATTACAATGAAGTAGATGGTTGGTATCGCCACCTTCTGCGGCAGGGTACTCTTGAGCTGCCTCGGGAATCCAGAGAGGAGCGATGCCTTCAGGTGCAAGGCGAGCGAGAGCACGCCGCGAAGCATTCCGGGGCCATGCACAGTATCGGCATCCACAAACAGCAGCCACGAACCACGGGCCATCGTGGCAAGCTGATGGCAGGCGTAAGGCTTCCCAGCCCAACCCTCAGGAAGCGGCTCCCCTCGCACCAATCGAATACGGCTGTCATCTGCCGCCATCCGGCTCACAATGCCCGCCGTGCCGTGCGACGAGCCGTCGTCGAGCACCAGTATCTCATAGCTGGGGTAGTCCTGCTCCCGGAGTGACTGAGGGCACTTCTCTATGTCCGCCTCTTCGTCTCTGGCCGGGATCAAGACCGACACGAGCGGTGCTGGCTCAGCAATCGCCGCGTTGGCTGACGGTCTCTTGAGGGCCCTCAGATTGAGGACAAGACTGAGTATGAAGACAACGAGGCCTGAAGCAATGACGATGTGGTATGCCATGACTCACCCCTACGGCCCGCAGCCTATGTCTCCCGCTTCCTCGTTTGAAGCCAGCCTACCAGGCGACCATTGACTCCGGGGAGGGTGCGCAACTCCCGGCCGTGCTTGAGAATGAACACGGCCGCCACACATAGCATGAACAGTGGTTCCCATAGTCTGCCTCCCATGACCATCAGGGAGGCCATCGTGCCCACTGAAGCCAGCGTCACCGTCCACGCATTGCCACGCAAGAAGAAGAAACCCAGCAGTGTGAACAGGACAAATAGAAACAGTATCTCGTGCTGGGGAAGCGCCAGCATGACGCCGAAGGTGACTGCAATAGCCTTCCCACCCCTGAAGCGAAGAAAAGGCGAGAAGGCGTGGCCGAGAACCGCACTCACGGCGACCACCATCACCGCATGCACCGGCAGGTGGAACACGAGGTGCGCCATGGCGACGAACGGCACCCCTTTCCCCACATCCAGAGCCAGTGCAGCGGAGCCCAGTTTCCGGCCTCCGGCCCTGAACACGTTGGCTGCGCCAGGGTTGCCGTCTCCGTACTCTCTGATGTCGCGGCGTAGGCACCAGCGACCGAGCCAGACGGAGAGCGGGCAGGCCCCGAGCCAGAAAGCGCAGAATGCCAACAGCCCGCCGTAGTAAGTCGCCGCCACTTTAATACCCTCAAACACCCCACCGGGCTACCCGGCGAAGGTCGGATGTACAATATAACACCACGCACCGCAGGTCAATACTGCACACTGACACTCGCCCACCGAGTGGATGTAAGCGTTCCGTCGGGCCAGCGAGAGCCCTTCCGCCGCACTTCCTGCTTCATGGAGACGGGACGAGTTGAGAAGAGCATAGAGGTCAATTCCAGGAACTGAATTGAGACCGCTATCCGCCGTCTCGCCAGGGACGGAAGCCCCGCAATTGACGAGGCGCCCGTGCTCGATCTTACCACACGCCCAGTCGCAGACTGCGCTCACTGGAGCCAGCAGGAGCGCCCTCGAGAGGTCAATCGCACTGTCAGCGGGTTCCTCACCCGGGTGGAAACATGAAGCCCCTTTGTCCCGCTGAGTCCTCCGTCACACTACCAAGGCACGCCGCAGGAAGATGGAAGAAGCGCCACCGCCAAGGTGAAGGACCCGGCTATCCGTGGATCAGCACCCTAGACGGCCGCTTCTTCCCTGACTGATTGGCATACTGATCCGCCGTCTGCCGATCGCCAACCCGATCCCGGCCACGGCTTCGCCTCGATCCGGAGCTTGTTCAGAGCCTCGTCGCGCAGCTTGCGGAGCAGCACTACCAGTTGCCGCTGCTCATCCTCCGTCAGAGCTGACATCATCTCACCCACCAGAGAGATGACCAGACTCTGGCCGGGGCGAACCAGCTCCCGCCCCTTCTCCGTTGCCCTGATCTCGGTGAATGGGTGGCCCTTGCGCTTCGGCTCACGGGTCACCAAGCCATCCCGTTCCATCCGATCGAGTAGCCCCGCCACACTGTGGCTCTTGCGGTACAGCAGCCGTGACAGTTCAGCCGGTGTCACCGGCCCCGGATGCCCCTCGCAAATCCACAGTGCCTTGAGTTTCTCGTAGCTCACACCGGTCTTGGCCACCTCTTTCTCCACCACCCTGAGTATCGAGGGCCATGCCTGCCCTAGCAGGAAGAAGCAGGTGAAACGCGCATCCGTCAGTTCGTAATCGTACAAAGATTTCTCCTTTCCCCATCCGGAGTGGAATCGCATAGGATAACAGATGATTCGCACAACGACAACTCGTACGCGAAGGTGGAATGCAGCGACGTCCGAGGCATCAAACGCTCCATAGACTCAAGCCACACATGCCGTATCTGGACAGCGAGTCCCGGCAGAGACCGTATGTGCCCTCATTTGCCCTTGCCACCGGTATACTTGCCCGCACTACTGCCCTCGTTGACCGTCTCATCGTTCACATCCACCATCACGGCCTCGAAGTCCTGCTGCACCGGCGCCCCTTCCACACAGACCGGAGAGCAGGTGGGTCACCTGAAGAGCCTCAATGCGATGTTCACGAGGACTGCCAGCATCACGCCACTCACTTCAAACCAAGGTCGGCCTTGAGCCTGTGTATTGCCCTGCTGAATTCCTCTGCGTATCTGTTCTCATGCTGGACGAGGAAGTCCCCCCACTGTGGCAGCCGTTTCACTGCCTCATCCACCGTCAGTTGAACCAGCATGGTGTTCTGCCCCTGCTTCACCTGCTCCATCCTTAACCGCGGGTTCTTCTCAACCTCCGCCCTGAGACGGTCATACACCTGCTGTGTCTCGTCACCGTACCGTCTCCGCAACTCCTCGACCAGGCTCAGGCCGGCCTCGAGCGCCGGCGTGTTCTGCTCCGCCTTGAGACTCTCTATCGCGACGAGACCAGTCTTTCGTTTCTCGATCTCCAGCGGATTGCTTCCCAGGCTGAGTGAGTCCACCAGTCTCGACTGGACCTCTGTGAGCAGGTGTCCCTTGCCCTCATCCACGTACTGCCTGAGCTTGGCCCACAGACCCTCGGAACTCAGCCCCTCGCGGTAGAACTCAGAAAGCAGTGAGTCGACTCGCTCGGAATCCTTCATCCGCTCCCTTTCCTCCGGTGTAACGTCACCGGCCCTGGCCAGCCTCTCCCTGGCTATAGGCGGCAATTTGTCTTCCCAGCTCGTCATCCTGCTACCTCCGTTTCCTATTCTGGCAATCTGCGGCCCGGCGGAAGGTGAAGGCCGCGAGGCAGTGCCTGACTTCAGGACTCTGTCTCGACATCGCCCCGGTCCTGAACCTCAACCTCGGATTCCGACGCAGCCCGGGTCGTCTCCTCGCCCGTATCGCCAGCCTCGCCTGCCGGCGACGCTTCGGCCTTCGCCGCCGTTTCCCTGCGGACCTCCTCCTGACGGCCCCGAACCCAGCGCTTCACCTCATCGAGCGTCGGGGGGGCAACGTAGAACACCTGTATGTCTGACGCGAACTGGACGCCGTGACCCTCCCTCATCAGCAACATGCCCACCTTCCCGACACTCAACGTCTCATCGATCTGTCGGGCGATGTGCTCGTTCCGTCTCCTCTCCACATCGGCCAGGAACCCGTATACCTTGTTGAACACATCCTGATTCTGGAGACCGACGGCCAGGCATCGGCTCCAGTCCATAAGCTCAGCAAGCAGGTCGCTATCCTCAATCGCCTGGAGAGCGGCTCCCTTGTCGAGCCCGCTCTTCACGATGTCATAACTCTCCGAACTCAACTCCTGAATCGCTCTGGCGCCTGTATCCCCACCTTCGGGTATCATCTCATGATACACCTGGCTCACGTCCCCCAGCTTGGCCTCGAGGTTCCGTATCTGCTCGCGAACCTGCTCCCAGTAGCGGCTGACCATCTCCCGGAGCTCAGCCTCGGCATTCGCCGGTACCAGAATCAGCGGAACGAAGAACAGCTTCCGCTCCTCAACGAACCGCTCAGCAGAAGGCTTCTCTATTTCGCCCAGTTGTTCCGTCATACGCGTTTGTCCACCTCCTTGCTCAGAAGCTCACAATCCCCTGAGGAACTCGGGGCGGAGCAACGAGGGGTCTCCCTCGCGAAGCACCCGCTCCAAATCGCCGACCATCTTCTCCTTCTCGACCGGCAGCCTACCTCGAACCGCAAGGTAGTTGGAGGCATGCATGGAACTGAAGAAGCAGTCCGTGAAGCTGGCGTTTTCCACTATCAGTCTCAACTCTTCCAACGAGCGGAAGGGGGATATGGGCTTGAAGCTGCCCTTGAGCCGCTGCTCATGAAGCGGCGTGCCAGGCACCAGCGTCAGGGTCAGCGCACCAGCGTACTCGGGGTCAATCGCAGTGAGAACTCGCGCCGTCTCAAGCGTGTGCTTCTCGCTCTCCCCTGCGCCACCAAGACCCAGAATGACCGTGACCGAGAGCATAATCCCGGCCTCTCTCGCCCTCCGCCCAGCGTCTATGATCTCATCTCGTGTCACGCCTTTTCCCACATTGCCCAGCACCTCGTCATCACCGCTCTCGACGCCCATGTAGAGGATGCCCACCTTGAGCCGTCTCAGTTCTTCCAGTTCCCCCACAGTCCTCCGCAGAAGGTCCTGTGGCGTGCTATACATGCCGATCCTGTCCACGTGCGGCATCCTCTGGTTCAGGTACTCCAGCACCTCCCTGAGTGTCTCGTAGGGATACACCAGGGCATCTCCGTCCTGGAGGAACACCCTCTTCCCGTCCCAGCCGTGCGCCACAGCGTACACGACTGTGGGCATCCCGGCAAGGCAGACTCGCGATTGACGGTAGATGGCCACCGCGTCAATCTCCTCCTTGACCTCTTCCACGTCCCTGACTTGAAGCTTGGAGCCATAGAAGCCGCAAAACGTGCACCTGTTGTTGGAGCAGCCGCCGGTCACCGGCAGATAGTAGCTTCTCCACTCACTGGGAGGACGTATTATCTCCGGCCTTCTGAAGCTGACGCTGTTACCTTTCATACGAAACCGCGACGAATGGCTCTTTCACAACCCCTATTCTACACCTCGTACAGTCTCGCCTCAAGGACTGGGCGGATGGCCACCTCAGCGAGAGCGCCGGACGTTCACGACCATCCGGCCAGCGCCGATAGCGGTCCACAGCGCTGTGACGCCTGCTCTCTCAGCCATGCGCCTGTGGCGGCCCGCCGGCCCGTGTGCCGGTTCCGACCATTTCCCTTGAAACCCCGTTGACTTACCAGTGCATCGTGAGTGATACTGAATAATAGAGGTTAATGACAGACTTGCGTATGTCCTTTTCCTGCTGGCCGACCGCAACGAGGCAGTCCACACCATGATACACATCGTCCTCGGGGTTGTCGGCTTTCTCATAGCCTTCGCCTTCGACCATCCCTACATTGACATGCGCCCGTGGGCGAAACTGCCCATCGGGTTGATTGCCTTTGGCCTGCTGGGCTACTCATTCGTGATGGTGACCGCCGACCCGTCCACGTTTGCATTCCCGCTGGCGGTGTCCACGGTGGCATGGGCCCTCACCGCCCTCTTCACCCTCCTTTTCATCTACTCAGTCTTCATTCAGATTCCTTTCAACCAGGCTTACCTCGGCAGAGGGGGCCAGCTTCGCGTGGTCAAGACCGGCACCTACGCCATCACCCGCCACCCGGGTGTCCTGTGGGCATTCGCCGGTCTGGCGTGTCTTTTCCTGGCAAACGGCACCAAGCTGCTTCTGGTCGCCTCCCCTATTTGGCTCATAATGGACCTGATATGGGTCTACCTTCAAGACAGGTTCTATTTCCCCAAGACGATCGCAGGCTACGAGGACTACAAGGGCGAAGTCCCTATGCTGATCCCCACAGGGGCAAGCCTCAGGAAAGGCCTCAGGACACTGGGACGAAGAGACAGAAATGACACGGAGGTAACGAGTGGAAGAAATGCTTGAACGATGGCGGAGGGGGATACTCATCCTGTGTGGCGGCACTGCTGCAGCTTCCTCGACCTATCGTTGGAGGAATTCGTTGCCGTGCAGGAGCACAAGTGGAGGGAGCAGATGGACCTGCTCTGTCGCTGTCCTCTTGGCCGACGCCTGGTCGGTGACAGGCCTCCTCGCGACCTCGCCGAGTTCAGCGAACGAGTACCATTCACCACATACGATGACTACGAGCCGGAACTGAGCGAACGCCAGGAAGATGTGCTTCCGGAGAAACCGCACACCTGGATGCGAACGAGCGGCATCGGGGATCGGGAGAAATGGATCCCCTTGACCGAGGCACAATACCACGTGGGAATCGACGGCATCGATGACCGGCGCCGGGCATACAGGGTGACCCCCTCACCGGAAGAGCCGGTGATTCTGGATTTTGAGGGAATGGAAGTGGCAGTGGCGGATA
>JAXHUA010000042.1:0-48013 GCA_034189695.1 Chloroflexota bacterium
GAAACGCAACCTTGACAGGCCTGTCGAATCGCCTGTCATATACCTGCATTCGTCCTCAAAAGGAGGTTGCCAAGTGGACGTGTTCCAGGCACAGGCCCTACCGCAAGGGGCACGAGTAGGCGCTCCATCCCTGGGCAAGTGGTGGTATGCACAAGGGACGGTCGCCTTCAGCATTCCCTACGGCATCGGTGTTCGCTTCGACGACTATCCCTACCCGTCGGAGAGAGACCTGCACAGCTTCGACGACATGGATAAGGAACTGTTGAGCGCCCTGGTGGTGCTGGATGAGGAATAGGGAGGCGGTACAGGGTCGCTTCCTACTCGCTCAGTTTCAGGCCGTCAAGGAAACCCAGCACTACGTTGTTGAAAGCGTCGGGCACTTCCTCGTGAGGCGAGTGACCCGAGCCTGCCAGAGTGACCAGCTCAGCCCCAGCTATGGATTCCTTCATCACCTTCGAGGCTCTGTGGAATGCAATGTCCTCGTCTCCCACGACTATCAGAGTGGGCACCCTGATCTCAGAGAGCCTGGGAGTGAGGGGTTCCCATTCTCCAAAGGAGCGGGAGACATAGATGTAGCCGTCCACGGAGGTCTGAAGCACCTTCTGCCTCGATATCTCGCGCCGCTCCGGATGTCGTTCATACTGCTCCTTAACCGCCGGGTTGTGCTCGGCGTTGTATTCAAAAGCAGCATTCAGCCCCTCAGTCCGCGCCAGTTCATCCAGTCTGGCCCTGATTTCGGCGAAGTCTGGCACACGTTCGAACTCGCCGCTGGATGTGTCCACCAGCACCAGAGCGGTAACGACGTCAGGATACTTCAACACCAGTTCCAGGGCCATGAACCCACCCATTGAGTGCCCCATTATCGCGCTCTTGCCTATTCCAAGATGCTTGAGCAAGGCATGGGCGTCCTCCGCCATGATCTTCACCGAGTAGTCGGCGGCCGACGATGGCGCCTCGGACTGAGCATGGCCGCGCTGGTCAACGGCAATTACCCGATACCTCCCGGAAAGGACCGGGATTTGCGCTGCCCAATCCTGGTGGCTGCCCGTGTAGCCGTGAAGCAATATGATGGCCGGGCCCTCACCCACATCCTCGTAGTGAAGTGTGACTCCATTTACCCTCGCAGTCGGCATTCAACCCTCCAGCTACGTTGAACTCACCGGCATTCTAGGTCGCCCGGCCCAGCGGTGTCAACTTCGCTACGGTGACGTCGACGATTCAGCCATCAGCATCGTTCACGTCTGCTTCGGAAGTGAGGCAGGGGCGTCGGAGAGGGTCCATGAGGTTGTCGGCGCCAAGATTATGCGACCGGTCGCCCGTATGTCCGCGACGCGAGCCGCAACAAGAACTCGCCTGGCATACGCACCCATCGCGTGCCAGGGCTATGGCACACGCCTCCTGACAGCCAGAGGTAGGAACAAGGCCTATTTCTTCCGGGGCGGCGTCACCACCAGGATTGGCGTGGAGATCCCTCGGAGGACTTTTGATGTCACGCTTCCGTAGGCCCACCGGCTGATGCCGGAGCGGCCATGGCTGGCCATGGCGATCAGGTCGACAGGGTTGTTCTCCGCGTAGTCAAGGATTTCATCACCGGGGCTGCCAACGAGGAGTTCAACACGCACTCTGAGGCCCTTGTCCCTGAGCCGCTTCCCCACCTCAGCCAGGTACTTCTCAGCCTCCTCCTTGTCTGCGGCTGCCGCCTTCTCCGCGAGAACCGGCCCCTGCCCACTCAAGTCCTGATAGCCGGAGAAGGCCGGGGACGGCGACATTGCAACCCTGAGCAGCACCACCTCTGCTGGTTTCTTCGTAGCCTGCGCTAACATCTCCACATGGGGAAGCACCATCTCCGACAGTTCGGAGCCATCCAGGGGAACCAGTATCATCTTGTACATGCGGGCCCTCCTTCAGCTTTGACTACGGAGCCAAGAGTATACGACAAAGCAACGAGGGTGTCAACACACCATCGCCAGCCCCCCACTCCCAGCCTTCAAGCTGCCGCGGCACAAGCGCGGGAGCGGCCGCTCCCCAGGCGTCTTCCAGCCTGCGCAACCTTGGCAAGCCACGCACGATGTGCTATACTGTACAAAATCTGTCAAAGGGTGAATGTTCATGTCAGCAGCAGAGAGAGAGATATTCTGGAATATCGGACACGCCGGATATGCGCTCTACTTCCTGCTTATCCCCATAGCTGCAGTTCTCGTCTACGGCGTGTGGAAACGCTATCGTCTCTGGCGTCTGGGACAGCCGGATGCCAGGTTCTCCAGCCCCTGGAAGAGCCTGTGGGCCTTTGCCGTAACTGGTGTTGTGGACGGCGTCATCCACAGGCGCTTTGTAAGAGACCTGTATCCCGGGCTTCTCCACTTCTTCATCTTCGTCGGAGCCATCGCTTTCCTCCTCGCCGCCTTCCTGGACTTCCTCTCCCACTACTTCCTCCATTTCATGCACGGCGCAACCTACCTGGGTATCTCGCTTACGGTGGACCTTCTGGGCCTGTTCCTGCTTCTGGCCACGATCGTGGTCATCTACCGCAGGTACATACAGAAGCCGGACAGGCTGGACAATAAGCCGGAGAACGCAATCGCCCTCGCCCTTGTAGCTGTCATCGTGATCACCGGCTTCATCATCGAGGGCGTGCGCATCGCCTACTTCACCGCGAATCCGGCGGCCTTCGCTGAACTCTTCCCCGAGGCAGGCGCGTACAACCCAGCCTGGGCAGCTTTCTCACCCGGAGGCTGGGTCACCGCCAAGATATTCGCCGGGCTGTCAACTGGCGCATTGCTGACGACCCACGCCGTCTTCTGGTGGACCCACATGATAATCGTGGTGGGAGCGATCATGTACGTCGCCCTTACCTTCTCCTCCCTCTCGCACATCGTGGTCGCCCCGCTCAACGTCTTCTTCCGGTCCATGCGTCCCAAGGGCGCCCTGGTGCCCCTCGACCTTGAGGCCGAGGACGTTGAGACCTTCGGCGTTTCCAGAATCGACCAGTTCACGTGGAAGCAAATCCTCGATCTGGACGCGTGCACCCGCTGCGGTCGCTGCCAGGACAACTGCCCGGCCTACCTCAGCGGGAAGGCACTGAACCCGAAGGAGCTCATCCAGAAGCTGAAAACGCACTGGCTTGAAGTAGGCCCGGACCTGGTCAAGGCCAAGAAGAATGGAAACGGAGCCGAGCCGGAGGTCTCCCTTATCGGCGACGTGATTACCCCGGAGGAGATCTGGGACTGCACCACCTGCCGGGCCTGTCAGGAGGTATGCCCCGTCTTCATCGAGCATATCGACAAGATCATCGACATGCGCCGCAACCTGGTCCTGGAGCAGGCCGAGATGCCTGAGACGGCCGAGGTGGCTCTGCGCTGTATTGAGGAAAGAGGGCATACTTGCAAGGGGACCACATACTGCCGCACCGACTGGGCTGAAGGCCTGGATGCCAAGCTACTGTCGGACGACCAGGACGTCGAACTGGTGTACTTCGTCGGCTGCGCCGCATGTCTTGAGGACAGGAACCTCAAGGTCTCGGCCGCCTTCGGACGCCTGCTGACGGCAGCGGGCATCAACTTCGCCACACTCGGCGAAGAGGAGTCCTGCTGTGGCGAGCCGGCGCGGCGCATGGGGAACGAGTACCTGTTCCAGATGCAGGCGATGAAGAACATCGAGACGCTCAACGGCTACGGCGTCAAGAAGATCGTCACCACCTGCCCGCACTGCTTCAACACCCTGAAGAACGAGTACCCCCAGTTCGGCGGCAACTTCGAGGTCATTCATCACACCCAGTTGATCGCGGACCTCGTCAAGAAGGGCAAGCTGAAGCTGGCCAGCAAGATCGACAAGAAGGTCACGTACCAGGACCCCTGTTACCTGCTCCGCTACAACGACGTGTACGAGGCGCCAAGGGATGTCCTGGTGTCCATACCCAAGCTGAAGTTCACCGAGATGAAGCGTGAGAACGGCGACCTCTTCCAGGCTATCGAGTGCAAGCTGCTCAACATCCCCGGAGCCGACTTGCTGATGTCCACCACGCCCTTCATGAAACTGAGGAAGTACTACCGCGCCAAGAACACGTTCTGCTGCGGCGCGGGCGGCGGGCATATGTGGATGGAGGAGAGCGTCGGCAACAGAATCAACGAGATGCGCACCGGCCACGCGATGAGCACCGGCTCAGACGTGGTGGCCACGTCGTGCCCGTACTGCCTCCAGATGTTTGAGGACGGGATACGGGCCAGAGAGGCAACCGAGTACTTCAAAGCGATGGATATCGCGGAGCTGGTCGACTTCGCGATACAGGAGGAACTCAGGCAGCCTGAGAAGCCGGAAGAGCCGGCCCCGGTCGAAGCGACGAAGGAGCCAGAAGAAGGGGCGGCGCCAGCCGAGGCGACGAAGGAACCAGAGCCTGAGGAAGAGCCCAAACAGTCCAAGGACATCGAAGAGGCTGCGTAGCAGCGTTACAGTTGGTATTCCCGCCCAACGTCGAGGACGACCACCTCGACGTTGGGTGTTTCTTTCCCGGCCAGCTCCGCAAACCTGTCCGCCGTCTGCTCCAGGATGGGAAATGTCTTGTAGTGCATCGGGATGGCCCGCTTCGGGTTGAGCAGGTCGAGGGCCTTGACCGCTTGCACCGGGTCCATGGTGAAGATGCTGCCTATGGGAAGCAATGCCAGGTCCAGCGGGTACAGTTCTCCGAGTATCCTCATATCGCCGAAGATGCCGGTGTCACCGGCATGGTAGACCGTATACCCGTCTTCCAGGGCTATGATGTAGCCGGCGCAGCTCCCCGTCTGTGATGAGTGGAACGCCTGAGTCATGGTGATGGTGATGCCATCGATGACGGTCGTGCCGCCGATGTTCATACCACTGCCGAAGTTGCATGCCCTGTCCGCCGGCATTCCAGAGTCGGCCACCAGTCTGGCAACCGTCTCCGGCTGCGCCACCAGAGTAGCACCTGTCTTCTTGACGATGTCCGCCGCGCACCCCACATGGTCGAAATGGTCATGCGTCACCAGCACGATGTCCGCCTTGCCGACATCGTCCATACAGATCGGACAGAGGGGATTGCCGTCGATGTAAGGGTCAATGTAGATGACCTTGTCGCTCGCCGTGGTGATCACGAAAGCGGCGTGGCCCAGCCATTTGATCGATTTCGCCAAGTCATACCTCCTTCCCTGCACATGACAGGTCGCGGCGCTCTCCCGATGTCGCGCTAGGCGAGCCTGCGCTTGAGGCTGTCGACTATGCGGGGCAGTACCTGCCCCAGCATGCCCTGGATGCACACACGGGCTTGGGCGTCCATCGTCGTCGGTTCAGCGTTGATGATAACGAGGTTGGCACCGGATTGCACCGCGTAGGCGGGCATATAGGCTGCCGGATAGACCACCAGCGAGGAGCCGAGGACCATCATCAAATCGCACTCCTGTGAGCGGCGCTGCGCCTCCGCCACCTCACGCATCGGCATGGCCTCGCCAAAGAAGATCGCCGCTGGCTTCAGCATGCCACCGCAGTCGTCGCACACCGGGTCTTCAATCCCCTCGTCAAGCCGGCTGGCGATCATCTCCGACGGATAGCGCTTCTCACACTTCAGACACTTGACATACTTGGTGGTGCCGTGAAGCTCGATGACCTTGTCCTCAGGCACCCCAGCCTTCTGGTTGAGCCCATCCACGTTCTGCGTGATGATGCATTCCAGCTTGCCCAGCCTGTCCAGCTCAGCCAGCGCGTAGTGGCCCGGGTTCGGCTCCGCCTGGCTGGTCTTGCCGAAGGCCATCAGCCCCCGCCATATTCGCTTCCTCGCCTCCACGTCCCCAACGAACTTCTGGTAGGTGAAGTCGTTCGGGTCGTACTTCGTCCAGACCCCCTCCCGACCCCTGAAGTCCGGAATACCCGATTCCGTGCTGTGGCCGGCCCCGGTAAACGCCACTACCCTCTTGGCGTCCGCCAGCAGCCCGGCCACCTCCTCGATCAGCTCATCCAGTCCTCGCTCCATGGCTCTCCGCCTTCTCACGCATTCTCGAACCGTGGAATGCGTTTCTCCACGTACGCCGTGACCCCTTCCTTGGCGTCCCGCGTCTTGCCCACCGCGCGGGCAAGCCTCTTCTCTATCGCCAGCCCTTCATCAAGCGTGACCTCCGTCCCGCGGTTCACCGCCTCCTTGACGGACCTGACCGCGATGGGACCGCGTGACGCGATTGTCCTGGCTATTCTGTCGGCGGTGGGATAGAGCTGTTCCCTGCTGACCACCATGTTCACCAGCCCTATCCTGTGGGCCTCCCTGGCATCGAGCCTTTCGCCGGTGAGGAACATCTGCAGAGTCCTTCCCGCGCCAATCAATCGAGGCACTGTCTGCGTACCTCCACCGGCCGGAATCATTCCCAGAGAGACCTCAGGAAGGCCAAACACGGCGTCCTCGGCAGCGATCCTGATGTCACAGAAGCAAGCTATCTCCACCCCCGAGCCAAGCACGTACCCGTGGACAGCGGCAATGAGGGGCTGTTTGATGGTCGGGAACGTACCCCAGATATCGCGCTCGAACCGCACCTGCCTGGCCAGCGCCGGAGGAGGCGCGGTGCCGAACTCGCTGAGGTCAGCGCCGACGCAGAATGCGCGCTCGCCGGCGCCCTTGAACACCGCCACCAGCACCTCGGGGTCGTCCCTGATTGCGTTCAGCACCTGGTACGTGTCATCGCGCATCTGGACGTTGTGCCGGTTCATCACCTCCGGGCGGTTGAGGGTCACATAGGCCACGCCGTCGGTTTTCTCATAGATTATCGTCTCAAAGGCGCTTATCACCATTCCAGTGCTCACCGTCCTCTAAACTGCGGCCGGCGCTTCTCCAGGAACGACCTGATCCCCTCCATCCTGTCCTCTGTCGTCTGAATAAGGAAGTACAGGTCAGCCTCCAGCTTCAGGCCCTGCTCGAGGCCGAGGTCAGCCCCACGGTTCACCGCCTCCTTGGTATACATCAGGGCGATGCGTCCCTGAGGAGCCACCCTGTCGGCCAGCTCCCCCACCTCCTTGAGAAGCTCTCCAGGGGGCACAACCTTGCCCACCAGGCCGATGCGCAGTGCCTCCTGGGCATCTATCGGCTCCGCGGTCAGGAGCATCTCCAACGCCTTGCCCCGGCCCACCAGGCGCGGCAGCCGCTGCGTGCCTCCGCTGCGGGGAATGAGACCGTAGCCGGTGTGCGGGAGGCAGAACGTGGCGTTCTCCGACGCTATTCTGACATCGCACGCAAGTGCCAGCTCCAACCCCTCACCCCACGCATCGCCGTTTATGGCGGCAATGACCACGCACTCGATGGAGGCCAGCGCCTCGGACGCGCCACCCGCCGCGGCCCACTGCCCGGGGTCTTCAGCGGCGGAGAACACGTCCCCGGCCGACTTCAGGATTACCACGTTGACCTCGTCATCCTGCTTTATCAGGCTGCAAACTTCGGCGAGTTCGGCGTTCATGCGCACGTCGACCGCGTTCTTCGTCTGCGGACGGTTAAGCGTAATACGGGCGATCCGCCCGTCCTTCTCATATGCAATCGTCTCGTACGACATGGCCGACTCCCCATTCCCGATATCTGTACCGCATGATAACCGAGCTTCGAGAAGGGTGTCAATGAGAGCACGCTCGGCCGCGGCATGCACCAGCCCCGTGCTGCGAGGGCTGCCCGCAGCCAGCGATAGCGTGTGCCGCCAGCTATTGACCTTGCGCGGGAAGCATGATACCTTACCCGCAACGGAATAAGGACGCAGGGGTGCCCGAGCGCAAGCGAGGGCTCAATTTGGCTGCAAGCCGGTGTGAGTCCGGCACAGTACCGCCTGCTGTGACCTCGAAACGTCGAGGGAGTCAGAACGCCTGCCTCTGCATTTCCTTAGACCTCCGCGGTGAAGGGGGTGGGAAGCATGCCTGGATAGCCTGATGACCCCTCGTGCTTCGCGGCGGGGGGTTTTTTGTTCGCCGCGGCAGGGCAAGGAAAGGAGTGTTAGTGAAGAGATCCGCCATAGTGAGTCTGCTACTGGGTGTGCTCATCGCCCTCGCGGCTTGCACACCGTCGCCCACAGGGCCAGGCACCATAACCGACGACGTCGGAAGGACGGTGGACATAGAAGCTGTGCCCGAGCACATAGTCTCCCTGGCGCCAGCCATAACCGAGATACTCTTCGCGCTCGGTCTGGGAGACTGCGTGGTCGGCGTGACGGACCATTGCGACTACCCCGGGGAAGCGACAGGCAAGCCCAGGGTGGGCGGTTACTTCACCACCAACCTGGAGACGATCCTGAGCCAGGACCCGGACCTGGTGCTGGCCGACGGTCACGACCCGGTATGCGCCCAGTTGGAGGACGCCGGGGCGACGATGGTGGTGCTCCAGCCTGAAGACATAGACGGCATTCTGGATGACATCGAGCTGGTCGGCGAGATAACCGCCATGGAGGAGGAGGCGGCAACGCTGGTCGCGGACATGCAGGGGCGCATGGATGCAGTCGCCGGCATAGCAGCCGGTGCGGACAAGCCAACGGCGTTCTACGTGATTGATGCCTCCGACCCCACCAAGCCGTGGACGGCTGGAGCGGGCTCCTTCGTCGACGCCCTGATCTACATGGCGGGAGGGGAGAACATCGCGCATGCCTCGGCCGAATGGGCGCAGTTCAATCTCGAAGTGCTCGTGGGTACCGACCCGGACGTGGTGATAGTGGACGCCAGCCACGGTGAGGCTCTGGTTCCCGACTTCTCGACCCTGACTGGCTGGAAGGAGCTGAGTGCCGTCAAGAACGGGAACGTGTACCTCATTGACGGCAACCTTATGAGCCGGCCAGGGCCCCGCATCGTGGAAGGCCTGGAAGAGCTGGCGAGTATCATCCACCCTGAGCTCTTCCCACAACAGTAGCAATGTCTTCCTTAGACGAGGTCATTCAGAGCATTGGCAGCCTCGACCAGGAGGCGATGCAGGCGGCGCGGAAGCGCCAGGACAGCCTGACCAAGCCGCTGGGGAGCCTGGGAAGGCTGGAGGAGCTTTCGGTCAGGATTGCCGGCATGGCCGGTTCGGCTATACCCCGTCTCGACCACAAAGCGATCGTGGTCATGGCCGCCGATCACGGCGTGGTGGCTGAGGCGGTGACCCTGTACCCCCAGGACGTCACGCCCCAGATGGTGGACAACTTCCTGCAGGGTGGCGCCGCCATAAGCGTCCTGGCGCGCCATATCGGCGCCCGGGTAGTGATAGTGGACGTGGGCGTGGCCGCCGACATCCCACAGCACCCGGACCTCGTGTCGAGGAAGATCGGCCGGGGAACGCGGAACCTGGCGAGAGGCCCCGCGATGGACCGGGACGAAGCTGCGCGCGCGATCGAGGTCGGCATCGAGATAGCCGAACGCGAGATCGCCAGAGGACTCGACATCATCGGCACCGGGGACATGGGTATCGGCAACACCACCGCCTCCAGCGCCATTACCGCAGCCATCCTCGGAGAGCCGGTGAGGAGCGTCACCGGGCGCGGCACGGGACTGGGAGATTCACAGGTGGCCCACAAGGTGAGCGTGATCGAACAGGCGCTCAGCACCAACCGGCCCGACGGTCGTGATGGCCTCGATGTGCTGTCCAAGGTGGGCGGGTTCGAGATCGCCGGTCTGGCCGGGGTCATGCTTGGCGCGGCGGCGCACCGCGTTCCCGTCGTCATTGACGGTTTCGTTTCAGGCGCAGCGGCCCTTATCGCCACAACGATGGCGCCCGCCTTGCGCCACTTCCTCATCGCGGGCCATCTGTCCGCCGAGAGGGGGCACGCAGCAGTGCTCAAACACCTTGGCTTGAAGCCGGTTCTTGAGTTCGGGATGCACCTGGGAGAGGGGACAGGGGCGGCTCTCGCCATCTCCATCGCTGAGGCGGCGGTGAAGCTGATGGCGGAAATGGCCACCTTCGCCGACGCAGGCGTATCTGAGGCAGATAGGAAAGCCGAATGACTGCATGTCGCGGCGCTGGGAATGCGTGGAGGAACCTGGGAGAAGGATTCCTGGCTGCGCTGCAGTTCCTGACCGTGGTCCCAGTGCGACGGGCGGTCACACCACAGGGGATCGCCTTTTCCCTGGTGTGTTTCCCCATTGTCGGGCTCGGGATTGGGGGGCTCCTGTACGGGCTGTACCGCCTGTTTGACCTGTTCCTGCCCCTGGCGCTGACCAGCGCCCTCGTGATAGCGGCCCTGGTGCTTGTGAGTGGGGCGAACCACCTGGACGGATTCATCGATACCTGCGACGGTATGGCGGCGGGGCGGACGCCGGAGCAGCGGCTGGCCATAATGCGTGATACGCATGCCGGCAGCTTCGGGGTGGTGGGCGTGTGCTGCCTGTTTCTGGTCAAGTACGTTGCGCTGTTGTTCCTGCCGGCGCAGTTCCACATGGCAGCGCTTCTCCTCATGCCGGTAATGGGCCGCTGGGCGATGGTGTATGCCCTGTCCATGTACCCCTCGGCCAGGAGTGAGGGGATGGGGCACGCCTACAGGAGACAGGCCAGGTGGTGGGCGCTGGCAGTGGCGACGCTCATTTCGGTCGCCATCGCATTCGGCTTGATGAGGGTTCGCGGCCTGGCGCTCGTCGCCGCTGTGTGGATAGCCGTCCTTCTCCTGTCGACCTTGCTGAGCCGGAAGCTGGGTGGCCTCACCGGCGACACCTACGGGGCCACTAACGAAGTGACCGAAGCGCTGGCGCTGGTGCTGGTGCCTCTGGTCGCGGGAGGCTATTTCTAGTGTCCGGCACAGATAGAGAGGTGATACTCATTCTGGGGGGGGCGCGGAGCGGCAAGAGCGCCTTCGCCCAGCGACTGGCCTCGGAACGCGGCGAGCGGGTCCTCTTCGTCGCCACGGGCAGGGCGACGGACGAGGAAATGCAGCAGCGAATCGAGCTTCACCAGAAGGGGCGTCCCCGGACATGGCGCACCGTCGAGGCACCCCTTGGTGTAGCCGGGGTGATGCGCGAGCACGCCGAGAAGGTGGATGCAGTGCTCCTGGACTGCGCCAGTTTCATGGTGGCGAATCTGATGGAAGACGCCGGCGACGGCTGCGACATGGGAGATCTGGAGCAGCAGATAGTCGATGAACTGGCCCAGGTCATGCAGGCATGCCCGGCGAGCCTCATCATCGTGTCGAACGAGGTGGGCATGGGGCTGGTCCCCGCGTACCCCTCCGGGCGCGCCTTTCGAGACCTGCTGGGCCGGGCGAACCAGTTCATCGCCGAGCACGCGACCGAGGTCTACTTCATGGTGGCCGGCATTCCGCAATTGCTGAAGGGCGGGCGGTAGGGTGTTCACCAGGTTGAGACAGAACCACCGACTGCTGGTCTTGCTGCTGCTCCTGGCGGTGCTCCTTCTCAGCCTGCTCATCGCCGCTGCGCTCGGCGCGGTATCCATTGCACCACTCGACATAGTGAAGATGACACTCAACAAGGTCGGCGTATCCCATTTCGCCCAGACATGGCAGCCGAGCGCCGAGGCGATCCTCTTTCAGGTGAGGTTGCCCCGCGTTATCGCCGCCGCCCTGGTGGGCGCGGCACTCGCCTCAGCGGGTGTGCTGTTCCAGGGCCTGCTCCGCAACCCGATGGCCGACCCCTACATCATCGGCACCTCGGCCGGTGCCGCCTTCGGCGCCACCGTCGCAATGATGCTTCCCATCAGCATCGCATTCCTCAGCTTCGGGTTGGTGTCTATCGCCGCCTTCGTCGGCGCGCTGGGCGCCGTGTTGCTCGCCTACAACCTGGCCAGAGTCGGCGGCAAGACACCCGTGGTGAGCATGCTTCTGGCGGGTTTTGCCGTGGCCGCCATGCTCACCGCCGTAATGTTCTTCATCGTGACTCTCAGCGGCCAGACCAGCCTGCTGCACAGTGTCTATTCCTTTCTCCTCGGCAATATATCGGTAAGCGGCTGGAACAAGCTCATCATCGTCTCGCCTCTCATCGTCGCTGGCGTTATCGTCGCCCGGCTTCTCGCCCACAGGCTCAACGCCTTTGCACTGGGGGAGGAAGGCGCCGCCTACCTCGGGATCGACGTGGAGAGGGACAAGGTCATCGTCCTCGCTCTCGGCTCCCTGCTCACCGCCTCGGCGGTGTGTATCAGCGGGCTAGTCGGGTTCGTCGGCCTGGTGGCACCGCACGCCGTGAGGCTGGTCTTCGGACCGGACCACCGCATCCTGCTGCCGGCGGCAACGCTCTGCGGCGGCATATTCCTGGTGCTGGCCGACCTGCTGGCCCGGACCATGCTCCCACCGATGGAGATACCACTGGGCATACTCACAGCGCTTATCGGCGCCCCGTTCTTCATCTACCTGCTCAGACGCACGAGAAGGGAGTACGCCTTCTGATGATAAGGATCGACCAGGCATCCTTCTCCTACAACGACAGGCCGGTGCTGGACCGCATCGACCTGACGGTCGAGAAGGGCCAGATGGTGGCGTTGTCCGGGCCCAACGGTTCCGGCAAGACCACCCTCATCAAGCTGGCGTGCGGCGTGCTCCATCCCAACAAGGGTGAGGTCTATCTGGACGGGGCGGACGTGAGCCAGATGAAGCGACGGCAGGTCGCGCAACAGATTGCGGTGGTGCCCCAGCAGTTTTTCACCCCCTTCGCCTTCACCGTGAGAGAGGTGGTGCTGCTCGGAAGAACCCCCTTCCTCAAAGCCTTCTCCGACGAACGCCAGACAGACCGCCAGGCCGTCGAGCGCGCCATGGACCAGGTCGGTATACAGGGCCTGAAGGACCGCTATTTCAATGAGGTCAGCGGCGGCGAGCGCCAGAAGGCGATCCTGGCCATGGCGCTGGCGCAGGAGCCCCAGGCGCTGCTGCTGGATGAGCCCACGGCACACCTCGACATCAACCACCAGGTGGAGATACTGGAAATGGTGCGCACCCTCAACCGCAGTCACGGGCTCACCGTAGTCGGGGCGATTCACGACCTGAACATGACTGCACTCTACTTCGATCGAGCTATCCTGCTGAAGGACGGCCGCGTCTTCGCCGACGGACCTCCCAGCGAGGTGCTCACCGAGGAGACAATCCGAGACGTGTTCTCCGCCTCGGTCCACGTGTCGCGTCACCCGCTGACCGGAGCACCCCACATCATCATCACCCCCAGGGACCACCCGCACTAGCCCCCACCATGTACCACTGGTGCCCCGGCGCCAGCAAGGGGCCGGGGACGACACCACGGCGAGCACGCTCGCTGGACAACATACAGCTGTGCACCTATAATGGGGCACGATGCAGACAGTCAGTGTGCGTCCGGGCGGTTTCAACAGGCTTGACCGCCACGCGATCGATAGCCGCCAGCGATTCCCCGGTCACCGATGCCCCTGCGACATTCGAGGCGAGCGCGCCGTCGGCCCAGGGCCATGGCATGAAGCGCGCTGCGCCGTGCCACCGGGCTGTCAGGATGACCCTCACTTCCTTCGTGACACGGTGGATGCATCGCCGGACGCATGAGAGGAGGCATAGCCTTGTCCGCTTCCAGGCAGCTCAAGGTGCTGCTCAACAGGGAGGAAATCGCCTGCGGAGTTGCCAGGCTGGCCAAGGAGATAAGCAGGGACTACCAGGACAGGTGTCCGCTTCTTGTCGGCGTGCTCAAGGGTTCGTTTGTCTTCATGGCTGACCTCATCCGGGCCCTGGAGGTTCCGGTTGAGATTGACTTCGTCGCTCTCTCCAGCTACGGGTCAGGCACGGAGACGACGGGCAGAATCAAGCAGGTCAAGAGACTCAGCCAGCCGATCAAGGGGAAGGATGTTCTCGTTGTCGAGGACATAGTGGACACGGGACTCACAGTAAGGTTCTTCATGGACCTGCTCCTTAAGAAGAAGCCTTCCTCATTGAAGCTGTGCGCCCTGTTCGACAAGCCCTCAAGAAGGGTGACAGCCTGTGACATCGACTACGTGGGGTTCACTATCCCGGACAAGTTCGTCGTCGGATACGGGCTCGACTGCGACCAGAAGTACCGCCACCTGCCGGACCTCTGCGTGCTGGAGGAGTGAGAATGAGCATCGAAGAGCTAATCTCAGTTGCCAGGGGACAGACGCCTGCCGACCTTCTTTTATCCAATGCCCGCATCGTGAACACGTTCACCGGTGAGGTCGAGCGAGGCAGCATCGCCATCTGTGGCGACAGGATAGCCGGCGTGGGCGACTACACGGCGGGCAGGCAAGTCATCGACCTCGAGGAGAGATTCGTCGCGCCGGCGTTGATGGACGGCCACGTCCATCCAGAGAGCTCGATGCTCCACATCGCCCGCTACGCCGAGGCGGTGGTGCCACGCGGCGTGGGCGCAATCGTGACCGATTTCCACGAGATCGCCAACGTGAAGGGCCTGAAAGGCGTGGAGTACATGCTCAGGTCGGCCCGGGAGCTACCCCTGGACGTCTACTTCATGGTCGCCTCCTGCGTTCCGGCGACATATCTGGAGACTGCCGGGGCGCAACTGACCGCAGGGGACGTCGAGACGGCGTTGACGTGGGACAACGCCATCGGGCTCGGTGAGGTGATGAACTTCCCCGGCGTTCTGGCGGCGGACAAGGAGGTCCTGGCGAAGATCGCCTCGTCCGCAGGCAGAGTCGTTGACGGGCACGCCCCCGGGTTGGGCGGGAAAGACCTCAACGCGTATATCGCCTGCGGCATACGTTCCGACCACGAGTCCACCTCCTTCGATGAAGCCCAGGAGAAGCTCAAGCGCGGCATGTACGTGATGATTCGAGAGGGGTCCTCTGAGAAGAACCTGGAAGCCCTTCTCCCGCTGGTCACCGACAGGACGTACAAGAGGTGCCTGTTCGTGATCGACGACCGTAGCTGCGCCGATCTGATGCAGGATGGCGATATGGACGGGGTGGTGAGAAAGGCAGTCAGCCTCGGTCTCGACCCCGTGCGCGCCATTCAGCTTGCCACGACGAACACGGCGGAGTACTTCAGACTCGACGGCATGGGCGCGATAGCGCCGGGTTACGTCGCCAATCTCGTCGTTTTCAGCGACCTCGCGTCGTTCCGGGCCGAGAAGGTCTTCCATCGTGGGAGCCTGGTGGCCGAGGACGGCAGGCCGCTCTTCACGCCCTCGCTGCTCGTGGACGCCGACATGACACACACAGTCAATATCAAACCCTTCGACAGGGAAGCCTTGAAGATGCCCGCCGGAGACGGGCTGTCACTGGTCATCGAGATCGTCCCCGACCAGATAATCACCCGGAAGACCGAGGAGCGGCCCAGGCTCGACGACGGGTTCATTGCCGCCGACACCGAACGGGATATCTTGAAGCTCGTGGTCGTCGAGCGACACCAGGCCACCGGCAACATCGGCCTGGGACTGGTCAGGGGTTTCGGCCTGAAAAGGGGAGCCCTGGCGTCGTCGGTGGCGCACGACTCCCATAATATCGTTGTGGTGGGAACGAACGACGAGGACATCTACGACGCCGTCAAGGAGGTCGAGAGGCTCCAGGGCGGGCTGGTGGCGGTGGCGGACGGCGTGGTGCTCGGCTCACTACCGCTGCCCGTCGCCGGTCTCCTCTCGGTCGAGCCGCTGGCGACCGTGGTTGACAGACTGGAGCAGCTCAAGCAGAAGGCGGCGGGTCTGGGGTGCCGGCCCGCGCACCCCTTTGCCACGCTGTCGTTTCTCGCGCTGCCGGTGATCCCCGAACTGAGGCTCACCGACCTGGGGCTCGTGGACGTGACAGCGTTCGAGCTGGTCAGCTAGAGGGGACAATGAAGGCGAAAGTGATCGAGTGGGTCTCAGGGGCGGTCCGCATACTCGACCAGACGGAGCTTCCCCACGAAGAGGTCTACGTCGAACTGCACGACTACCGTGAGATGGCATCCGCCATCGCGGACATGAGGATTCGAGGCGCGCCGGCCATAGGGGTCGCCGCTGCCTACGGGATGGCCCTGGGTGCCCAGAGTATCGAGGCGACATCGAAGGAGGGCTTTCTCGCCGATTTACGCGCCGTTTCCGACGCTCTTGCCGCCACCCGCCCCACTGCGGTCAACCTGTTCTGGGCGCTGGAGAGAATGGTGCGTGTCGCCGAGAACGTGCCGGACGTTGGACTGATGAAGGAAACGCTTCTCGCCGAGGCGCGGAGGATAGATATCGACAACGAAGAGGCGGACCGGAAGCTGAGCGCCCACGGCGCTGAGCTCATCAGGGACGGCTTCACCATCCTGACCCACTGCAACGCCGGCGCCCTGGCAACCGCGGGCTACGGCACCGCGCTAGGCGTCATCAAGATGGCGAGCGAGCAGGGGAAGGCCATTCGGGTCTTCGCCGCCGAGACGCGCCCGCGGCTTCAGGGGGCCAGCCTCACGGCCTGGGAGTTGAAGCGTGAGGGCATACCATTTACCCTCATAAGCGATACCATGACCGGCCATTTCCTGTCCCGGGGTGAAATAGACTGCGCCGTCGTCGGCGCCGACCGGATCGTGGCCAACGGCGACGTGGCCAACAAAATCGGCACGTACAACATCGCCGTGCTGGCCATGGAGAACGGCATACCGTTCTATGTGGCTGCGCCGGGTTCGACCATCGACATGTCCCTGGCGTCCGGGGACCGGATACCGATAGAGGAGCGGAGCGCCGAAGAGGTCACCCACATCAGAGGCGTGCCCATCGCGCCCGACGGGGTGAAGGCGGCCAACCCGGCGTTCGACGTCACCCCGCACCGGTACGTATCCGCCATGATCACCGAACGGGGCGTCGTCAGAGAGCCCTACGTGGATAGCCTGAAGACAATAGCCGAGTGACGGGGAGCGCCGGGCAAGCGCGAACGAGACTCAGAGAGGTTGGAGAATGACTGAAGCACGAATCGGGGTCATCGGCGGCAGCGGCCTCTATGAGATGGAGGGGCTGGCCAACGTCGAGGAGGTCAAACCGAAGACGCCCTTCGGCGAGCCGAGCGACACCATCGTCGTCGGCGAGCTTGAGGGGAGCAGCGTCGCCTTCCTGCCGCGGCATGGCCGGGGCCACTTCATCCTCCCCACCGAGGTGCCGTCACAGGCCAATATCTACGCCCTCAAATCGCTCGGCGTGGAGTGGATCATATCCATCAGCGCCGTGGGCAGCCTCAAGGAGGAGATCCATCCACTCGACCTGGTGATACCCGACCAGCTAATCGACCGCACCAGGAGCCGGGTGAACACCTTCTTCGGCGGCGGGCTGGTGGCCCACGTCGGGTTCGCCGACCCCTTTTGCCCCGTGCTGGGCGACATACTGTACAGGGCAGCGGTCGAGACCGGGGCCACGGTTCACAAGGGCGGCACCTACGTGGTGATGGAAGGCCCGCTCTTCTCCACTAGGGCTGAGTCATACCTGTACCGCTCCTGGGGGGCAAGCGTCATTGGCATGACCGCCCTGCCCGAGGCCAAGCTGGCCCGGGAAGCCGAGATATGCTATGCCACGGTGGCGTGCGCCACTGACTACGATTGCTGGCACGAGGCCGAGGAATCGGTGACCATTGAGATGGTTGTCGCCAGACTTCAGCAGAACGTCAGCCGGGCGAAACAGATCGTCAGGACGGCTGTGTCGCGGATACCACAGGAACGGGGGTGTGGTTGCCCTGAGGCACTCAAGAACGCTATCATCACCAACCCTGACAAGATACCCGAGGAGAGGAAGAAGGAGCTGGCGCTCCTGCTCGGGAAGTACTTGAAGTAGAGGAAGCAATGTCGAGGTTCGAGTTCAGCTGTCTGCCGACGGCAATAGGGAGTATGCCGCACACCGACCCCGAGGAGGCATGCCTAATGGTGGCCAGGTTCCTGCCCGAGATCCCGGCGTGGCCTCAACTGCCCAAGAGGTCGTTTCTGGAGAGCATGTACGTCCAGTTCAGCGAGCGATTCCCAGGGGTCGTTATCGAAGATGAACGGATATACGTTGACCGCAGCGCGGACCTGAGCCAGCCTCTCGAGCAGCTCTATGCCTCCTACCTGGAGAATGACATCGAGGCGTACGCCATGGGGCCGGAGTATGCCGCCGGGCTTCAGGCTTTCCTCGGCTTGGGGCTGTCGCCTCTGGCCGTCAAGGGGCAGGTCACCGGGCCAGTGAGCATGGGGCTTACCGTAGCCGACCAGGACCGCCGCCCTATCCTCTACGACGAGACTCTGGCGGACGCCCTGGCGAGACACCTGCGGCTCAAGGCCGCGTGGCAGGAGATGAGGCTCAAGACCATCTCGCCGAACACCATCATTTTCGTCGACGAGCCCTACATGTCCTCCTTCGGCTCGGCATACATTCCCATCACCAGAGAGCAGGTGGTGGCGCTACTGGACGAGGTATTCTCGGGCATAAGCGGCCTTAAGGGCAGCCATTGCTGCGGCAACACCGACTGGTCGGTGATGCTGTCGACATCGCTCGACATTCTCAGCTTCGACGCCTACAATTATGGCCACACGGTTGCACTCTATCCTAACGAGGTAAAAGCCTTCCTCGACAGAGGCGGCGTACTCGCCTGGGGCATTGTGACCAGGGACGATACGCCCCTTCGCAGCGAGACAGCCAGCAGCCTTGTTGACCGCCTCGAGGAGCATGTCGGAGAGCTGGACCGCAGGGGGGTCCCTTTCCGTCTCCAGATGCAGAAGTCCCTCATAACACCGTCCTGCGGGCTGGAGCCGACGGAGCCGGAGATGGCGGAGCGCGTGCTGGAGCTGCTCGTCGAGGTGTCGCGGGAGCTGAGAAAACGCTATGTCAGGGATTGACGACAGGTGGAATCCGGTGTGGAGAGCAGAGTAACCATAACGGGGTTGAGATAGTAGGACATGAACAAAAGAAAAAGGGTAGCTTCACTGAAGCATCGCAAGAAGCAGAAGAAGCTCGCGGAGAAGAAGAAGGCGAAGCAGTAGAGCACGTCACCATGAAGAAGGCGTGTTTGCTCACCGGTGGTCCTGGCGTTGGCAAGACGACGCTCATCATGCGGGCGGTCCAGGCGGCAGGGCCGGTGGCGGGCGGCTTCCTCACCGAGGAGATACGCACCGGCGGGGCGAGACAGGGCTTCAGAATCGTCACCCTGGACGGGCGGAGCGCCATTCTATCCCATGTCGACATCAGAAGTCCGCATCGAGTCGGCAAGTACGGCGTTGATGTCCGCAGCCTCGACGACGTGGGCGTTGCCGCGCTGGTGAGCGCCACACAGGACCGCGAGCTCGTGGTAATCGACGAGATCGGTAAGATGGAGCTATTCTCAGCTTCATTCAGGGATGCCGTATCGGACGCCCTCGACAGTGGAAAGAGGGTGCTGGGGACAGTAATGCTCGCCTCCCACCCGTGGGCGGACAGGATCAAGCGACATCCGAATGTCGCCCTGGTTTCGGTGACAAGAGAGAACCGGGAACAGGTCCTGGAGAAGGTCATCGAGTGGCTGGAAGCATAGGCGACCGAACGCGCACAATGCAAACGCTTGGACATAGGACGAACAGATGGTAGAGCAGCCAGCGCTGGTTGAGGCGCTCCTTACGTCGGACGCATACCCGCACCATCCCGGCAGCATCGATATGGCCCAGACGCAGATGTCGCTTGTGTTTCTCACTGGTGATTATGTCTACAAGGTGAAGAAGCCGGTGAACCTAGGCTACCTCGACTATACCACGCTGGAGAAGAGACTCCACTTCTGCCGCCAGGAGGTAACCCTCAACAGGCGGCTGTGCCCCGACGTTTATCTGGACGTTGTCCCAATCGTCGAACATAACGGCGCCATCCTGGTGGAGCGCGAAGGCGAGATTATCGAGTATGCCGTGAAGATGCGCCAGCTTCCTCTGGACAGGACCATGGACAACCTGTTGAAAGCGGGTCAGGTGTCGGCGGACATGCTGGGGAGGGTAGCCAGGAAGCTGGCCGCTTTTCACGAGAAGGCCGAGTCCAGCCAGGTGATAGCCCGGTTCGGCGATGTGGACACCATCGTTGTCAACACCGACGAGAACTTCACGCAGACAGAGAAGTACATCGGCACGACTATCTCCCAGAACGCCTATGACGCCATCAAGTCATACACGGAGGGCTTCATCAGGGAGAATGCACCGCTGTTCCGTCAACGGATGGCGGACAGCAGGATACGGGACTGCCATGGCGACCTTCACGCCGCCCACGTGTGCTTCACCGACGACATCTGTATCTTCGACTGCATCGAGTTCAATGACCGGTTCCGCTACAGCGATGTGGCGAACGAGGTGGCGTTCCTGGCCATGGACCTCGACCAGCACGGGCGTCCCGACCTTTCGGGTGAGTTCGTCGAAGCCTACGTCGAGGCCTCGGGCGACTCCCACCTGCTCAGGCTTCTCGGCTTCTACAAGTGCTACCGCGCTTACGTGCGAGGGAAGGTGGAGAGCTTCAAGCTCGACGACCCGCTTATCCCGGCCGAGGACAAAGGGAGAATCCAGGACGTCGCAAGAAGGTATTTCGAGCTGGCTCGCTCATACATAGCCGGATGAACGCAGCGTTACCGGGCGCCGGCGTTCCAGAGGGAAGACGTATCGTCAGAGGACACCCTGATGGGGTGACGTGACCATGATAGAGACAGTGCTTCTGGTAATCGTGGCGGTCCTGTTGACAGTCCTCATAGCCGTCGTCCTGATGAGGACCGGCGGGCAGGGGAAGGACGTCGAGGCATCGATATCGAGAGCATGGCTCAAACTGGGGCTGCCCCAAACGATAGGGGCAGTCGATACACACGCGAAGGAGATCAAAGAGAGCTACCGGTCCTTTGAGCAGATGCTCAGGGTGCCGAAAGAGAGGGCGTCTTTCGGGGAGCTGGCCCTCGAAGCGATACTCTCGGACCAGCTCCCGCCCGATGCGTATGCTATTCGCGAGAGGGTCCTCGACGGGAAGATCCCCGACGCGAGCATCAAGTCAACGTCGGGCCTCGTCTGTGTGGACTCGAAGTTCCCGCTCGACAACTACAGGAACATGGTGGAAGCACAGGACGAAGGCGATAGAGAGCGCCTCAAGAGGCAGTTCCTGAAACAGGATGTCCAGGGCCATCTCAGCAAGATAGCCGACGACTACGTGTGTCCCGACAAGGGCTCCGCCGACTTCGCCTTCGCCTACATACCGTCCGAGGCCGTGTACTACTTCCTGGTGAGCGAGGCTTTCGAAATGCTGCGGGACTTCACCAAGAGGGGGGTCCAGGTGGTATCGCCCCTTACCCTGTCCCACAAGGTCGAGCTCATCAAGGCGGGAGTCCATGCCAGGAAGCTGTCCGAGGAGGCGGAGAGGGTCAGCCGCCAGCTACAAGGGCTGGCCAGGAGGTTCGCCACAATAGACGAATCGTGGCGGGTGCTCAGAACACACCTGAGGAACCTCCAGAACAAAACAGAGGAACTCGACGAGGAATACAGGAGATTGCGCCAGGAATTCGACAGCGTTTCGGCCATGACGGAGGTGCGTGACGCAGAGGACACGTAGCGACACAGCTCGCGGAGTGGCATCGAGTTCAGAAGCGGCCGTGAGGCGTTTCGCCTGCCGCTCGGGCACATCGTGCGAAGACATGCGTGCTTACCACACCATCGAGGAGGTGACAGGGTGAGAGAGCCTTTCGCCAGGTTCATGGAGAACGAACTCGGGCCGGGCACCTTGCTCATAACGTGCGGCCTTCCCGGCACGTGGAAAACGGAGACCAGCGAGGAGATATCGAAGCTCAAGGGATACCCCATGCTGCGCTCCGACATCGTGAGGCTTGACGTGCTGAAAGGAGAGGACGTATTCGACGAGAAGGTGGCCTCGAGCATGGACAAGCGCATGATGGTCTACGATGAGACGTTCCGCCGCGCCGACAGGGCGCTGGAAGAGGGCGATAGCGTCATCATTGACGCCACCTTTGTATCCCAGGCTCTCAGGAGGCGCGCCGCCGAGATAGCTGCCAAGCACAACAGGACTTTCGTTGTCCTCCAGACCTCCTGCCCACGGGAAGTGTCGATAGCCAGGATACTGCGGCGGACAAAGGAAGACTACGAGTCCAACGCGCTCACCGAGCAGGCGTACATCAACAACGAGAAGAAATTCGAGAAGGTCGACCTCGATGACCTGAAGCGACTCTGTCCAGACATTGAGCTGGTCCATTTGACCGTGGATACGCAGTGTGACCCGCCCGAAGACTGGTGCGTCGTCGGCATCGACAAGCGCTAGACGGCGACGGCTGACCACACCTGTGCCACGCCACTCATAACGGGTGAGCCCCGAAAGCCAGGAATGAAAATAGACCTGCACGTTCACAGCACCTGCTCCGACGGGGCCTTCTCCGTAGAGGAAATTCTCCAGGAGGCCCAGAGGAGAGAAGTCGACCTGCTTTCCATAACGGACCACGATTCGATAGACGGTCAGCAGACGGCGGTTGCCTCAGCGGCCGAGCGTGGCATGTGGTACGTGCCAGGCGTGGAACTGAACGTCACGTTCGAGTACCAGGGCAAGCCGGTCTCACTCGACTTCCTCGGCTACCGCTACGACATACAGAACGGAGAGATGCAAAGCAAGTTGCGAGTCCTGCGAGAGCACCGGGAGGCACGGGCGCGAGAGATACTGAAGAAGTTGAATGCGGAATTCGACCGGGAGGGCATCGAACGACTCACCAACGAGGACCTGCGCAGGATAGAGGAGAGCGTTGACGGCACGTTCGGGCGTCCTCACATAGCCAACTACCTGGTACAGAAGGGAGTTGTCAGAAGCCGCAAGCAAGCATTTGACAGGTATCTGGTCAAGTGCGACGTGCCCAAGTACCCACTCTCGCTCGCCGAAGCATCGGCCCTTATCAGGAACGCCGGGGGCGTCCTGGTACACGCCCATCCCGCCGACCCCAACGGCACGTCGCTGGCAACCATAGCGCGCGACATCAGCCAGCAGACGGACATAATCGAACAATATATGCTAGAATACATCGACGGCATCGAGTGCTGGCATTCGCGACTCAACGACCAGACAACGGCCCACTACGTAGCCTTCGTCAAGAAGCATGGACTGATAGCGACAGGCGGGAGTGACTGCCATCAGAAACCGGTGGTTCTGGGCACCCTGGACATACCTGACTGGGTCGCCGGCCAATTCCGATGAGGTGCTGAGGCAGCGCCTGATTGGTCGGCGACGCGTCTTGTACCCGGAAGCGAAAGGAGCTGGAGTTTGAGCCGAAAGACGACGAGCTGTGATATCAAGGACCCCTCGCTGGCACCCGAAGGGCTGCTGCGCATCGAGTGGGCATCGCGTGAGATGCCCGTGCTCGCGTTGATAAGGGAGCGCTTCGCCCGCGAGAAGCCCCTCAAGGGCGTTCGCCTGTCAGGGTGTCTCCACATCACAACTGAGACAGCGAACCTGGCGCTGGTGCTCAGAGACGGTGGCGCCGACCTCGCTCTGTGCGCCTCCAACCCCCTCTCCACGCAGGACGACGTGACGGCGGCTCTGGCGACGGAGTACGGCATTCCGGTATTCGCCATCAAATGGGAGAACACTGAGACCTACTACAAGCACATCAACGCCGCCCTCGATCACAAGCCTCAGATCACCCTCGACGACGGTTGCGACCTGGTGTCAACCATTCACAAGGAGCACACCGGGCTTATCGGCGACATCATTGGCGGAACCGAAGAGACCACCACCGGAGTAATACGGCTCCGAAGCATGGAGAAGGACGGCAAGCTCAGGTATCCCATCATTGCCGTGAACGAAGCCGATACGAAGCATTTCTTTGACAACCGCTACGGCACCGGGCAGAGCACCATCGACGGCATTACCAGGGCAACGAACATGCTCTGGGCCGGTAAGAAGGTGGTGGTCTGCGGTTATGGCTGGTGTGGAAGGGGAGTGGCGCTGCGGGCCCGGGGACTGGGCGCTCACGTCATCGTCACCGAGGTGGAGCCTATCCGCGCCATCGAGGCGGTTATGGAGGGGTACAGCATCATGCCGCTCATCGAAGCGGCAAGGATTGGAGACATCTTTATCACGGTGACCGGGGACATGAACGTGATCGATAGAGCCCACTTCGAGGTGATGAAGGATGGCGCGGTGGTGGCCAACAGCGGCCACTTCAATGTGGAGATCAACATCAAAGCGCTGGAGGAGATGTCGAAGGAGAAGCGCTCCATCCGCACCTACGTCGACGAGTACGTTCTGGGAGACGGCCGGTGCATCTTCCTCCTCGGCGAGGGCCGGCTCATAAACCTGGCCGCCGCCGAAGGACATCCAGCCAGCGTAATGGATATGAGCTTCGCCAACCAGGCCCTCTGTGTCGAGCACCTGGTGCGGAGTGAGCGGGCCGCGCCCAAGGTCTATCCCGTGCCGGAAGAGATAGACAGAGAGGTCGGCAGGCTCAAGCTGGAGTCCATGGGGATTGTAATTGACACTCTGACTGACGAGCAGAAGCGATACCTGCAGAGTTGGGAGGAGGGGACCTAAACCATAAATAGAAGGGAAGCTTTCAATGACCACAACGTTCATGACCGCGCCACAACTATTCCTCACCTCGGAGTCGGTCACCGAGGGGCACCCCGACAAGCTCTGCGACCAGATATCCGATGCCGTTCTCGACGCCATAATGGCGTGTGACCCGATGGCGAGGGTGGCCTGTGAGACGGCGGCCACTACCGGACTTGTAGTGGTCATGGGGGAGATCACCACTTCCTGCTACGTGGAGATCCAGGACATCGTCCGCAGAGTGCTGCGAGACGTCGGCTACACACGGGCAAAGTATGGGTTCGACTGCGATACGTGCGGCGTGATGGTCTCGATCAAGGAACAGTCGAAGGACATCGCCCTGGGGGTCGACAAGTCCCTGGAGGCCAAGAGCGCGGATATCAACAATGAACTGGAGACACTCGGCGCCGGCGACCAGGGGATGATGGTGGGCTTTGCGTGCAACGAAACGCCCGAGTTCATGCCGCTCACCATCTCGCTGGCCCACAAGCTGTGCAAGCGCCTGGCCACAGTGAGAAAGGACGGCACCCTCAAGTACCTGCGTCCCGACGGCAAGTCGCAGGTAACGGTGGAGTACTCGTACGGCGTTCCAAAGCGCATTGAAGCCGTGGTCATCGGTGCGCAGCACCACCCCACCATCAGCCACGAAGAAATCGAGCACGATGTGATAGAGCACGTTATCAATCCGATCGTTCCAGCCTCGCTTATGGACGAACGGACCAAGTACTACGTCAACGCCACAGGGCGCTTCGTGGTGGGAGGTCCGATGGGCGACGCCGGACTGACAGGCCGGAAGATACTCGTCGACACCTATGGTGGCGTCGCCCGACACGGTGGCGGAGCCTTCTCGGGCAAGGACCCGACCAAGGTGGACCGCTCAGCGGCTTACGCCGCCAGGTACGTCGCCAAGAACGTGGTGGCAGCGGGGCTCGCTGACCGCCTCGAAATACAGATCTCCTACGTGATTGGCGTAGCGCATCCGGTCTCCATCTGCATAGAGTCATTTGGCACCGGCAAGGTGGATGACCAGGTAATCATTGACCTGGTGAACAAGCATTTCGACCTGCGGCCGGGGGCCATCATCCAGTCGATGCAGTTGCGACGCCCCATCTACAGGCAGACCGCAGCCTACGGTCACTTCGGGCGGCCCGATCTGGACCTCCCCTGGGAGAAGACCGACAAAGCAGCGACCCTCAGAGCTGAGGCAGGGCTCAAGTGACCGCCTCCTATTGACGCACACGACGCAAAAGGCTAGAGTAGCGAATGCGAAACGTGAAGGCGCGGTGTGACTGCTCAGACAAACGCGACTGTTAGGAACGAAGGATGAAGGCTGTTATCCTTGTTGGAGGTGAGGGCACGCGGTTGCGCCCTCTCACGTCCAATAGACCCAAGCCCATGGTGCCCATTCTCAACCGACCTTTCCTCGAGCACATGGTCGATTACCTCAAGCGGCATAACGTCGACGACATCATCCTCGCCTTGTGCTACCTGCCAGACCACATTCGCGAGTACTTCGGGGATGGCGGCGCCTTCGGTGTGAAGCTGACCTACGTGGTGGAGGACGCTCCGCTGGGTACAGCGGGTGCGGTGAAGAACGTCGAACAGTACCTGGACGAGACCTTCTTCGTCTTCAACGGGGACATATTCACCGACCTCGACCTCACCGGGATGATGAAATGCCACCGGGAGACGGAGGCGACGGTCACTATCGCTCTGACCCCGGTCGAGAACCCGAGCATCTACGGGGTGGTGGAGACGAGCGCCGACGGGAGGGTGCAGCGCTTCATTGAGAAGCCGAGCCCTGATGAGGTCACCACCAACATGATCAACGCCGGAACCTACATCATAGAGCCCCACGCCCTGCAACGGATACCCAGCAATGGCTTCACCATGTTCGAGAGCCGGGTCTTCCCCGACCTCGTGGGAGCTGGTGAGGCGGTGTACAGCCACACCAGCGACGCCTACTGGATTGACATCGGCACACCCACCAAGTACGTGAGGCTTCACCATGACCTGCTGAACGGGAAGGTGGAGAAGTCGCCATCCCTCAGCCAATGGATTTGGGTTGATGAAGACTGCGAAGTACATCCGCAGGCCGAACTCGAAGGCCCGGTGGTAGTGGGAGGCAACAGCGTCGTCGGGCCGGGGGCCAGGATCAAGGGGCCGACAGTCATCGGCTCCAACTGCAACATCGGCGAGGACAGCGTCGTTGACGGGGCCATCGTGTGGAGCAACACCACTCTCGGCCGGGGAGTCTCGGCCAAAGGGTGTGTCATCGCCGAGCATGTGGTCCTTGGAGACCAGAGTCAGGTCATGGAGGGCTCGGTGCTGGGCGACAACGTCGTTGTCGCGCCCGGCGAGACGCTGGCACGGGACACCAGGCTTGGCGCGGATGGTCCGTCCGTTCGGCCGATGGATGCCTTGAGACGGAGATAGGAATGCGTGTACTTATTACGGGTGTTACCGGGATGGCTGGCAGCCACCTGGCGGAGTATTTGCTCGATGTCGAAGGACTCGAAGTCTACGGGATATACCGGTGGCGGAGCAGACAGGACAACCTCGAGAACCTGAAGCGAGCCGACAAGGTGAATATCGTCACCGGTGGCTTCGAATCGATGGTGCACGAGCGCACCGATTCGTCGAAGCTCAACCTCATAGAGGCAGACATCACCGATTCCTTCTCCATGAAATGGGTCATCGGCGCGGTGAGGCCCGACCGTATCTTCCACCTCGCTGCGCAAAGCTATGTCCACGCGTCATGGGGCGCCCCCGCGGAGACACTTCACACGAACATCATCGGTGAGGTCAACCTGCTCGAGGCGGTCCGTTCCGCCGGGATCGACCCCAGAATCCACATCGCCGGCTCATCCGAGGAGTACGGCCTGGTCCTGCCTGACGAGATACCGGTGAAGGAGACCAACCCCCTTCGCCCGTTGAGTCCATACGGGGTGAGCAAGGTATCCCAGGAGATGCTGGCCTACCAGTACCACATGAGCTACGACCTGAAGACAATCGTCACCCGGGCCTTCAACCATGAAGGGCCACGCCGGGGCGAGGTATTCGTTACCTCCAACTTCGCCAAGCAGATAGCTGAGATAGAGAAGGGACTCAAGCCACCGGTGATATACGTCGGCGACCTGTCCAGCGTTCGAGACTGGTCCGACGTACGGGACGTCATCAAGGCATACTGGCTGGCCACGGAGGAATGCAAGGACGGAGAGGTATACAACATCGGCAGCGGGGTGGGGAGAGAGGTGAGAGAGATGCTCGACATGCTTCTCGGGATGAGCAACGTTGACATCGACATCCAGGTGGACCATGCACGGCTGCGTCCATCGGATGTCAAGGTGCTTGTGTGCGATTCAACCAGGTTTCGCAATCTGACCGGTTGGGAGCCTCAAATCGCCTTTGAGAAGACCCTGGAAGACCTGCTGGGCTACTGGCGAGCGAGGGTCTAGATGAACATCCCAGCTGCCCGCGACCTCAGCCGGCTTTCGACAGCCGCCTGCAACTCGTTCGACCATTCAGGAGAGGACACGTGACTGCTGCTATCAGGTTCGGCACTGACGGCTGGCGAGGCATTATCGCCGAGGACTTCACCTTTGAGAACGTTAGATACTGCGCCCAGGGCGTGGCCGACTTCCTCAATGCCTCGGGCCTGGCGCAAAAGGGGCTGGTTGTCGGCTATGACAAGAGGTTCGCATCCGAAGACTTCGCCGCCGCGGCAGCCGAGGTAGTCGCCGCCAACGGCGTCAAGGTCTATCTGTGCGAGGAATCGGCTCCGACGCCTGTTATAAGCTACGCCATCCTGCACCGGGATGGCGCTGGAGGCATCATCATAACGGCCAGTCACAACCCGAGGTCCTGGAACGGACTCAAGTACCGTGGGGCTCAGGGGGTGGCAGCCCCGCCGGAAACCCTTGTCAAGCTGGAGGACAGCATCAACAGGAGCCAGGCGACTGGCTCGGTGCGCCGCAGGGCGCTGGAGGAGGCCACGGCAGAGGGAACAATCGAGGTGTTCGACCCGGCACCTTCGTACCTCGGTCAAATAGGCAAGCTTGTCGACCTCGAAGCGCTGCGCCAGAGCGGCTTGAAGATAATGGTCGACTCGATGTTCGGAGCCGGCGCAGGCTATTTCGCCACGATTCTCACCGGCGGCACCGCTCAGATCACAGAACTCCACGGAGAGAGGAATCCGTTCTTTCCAGGGATACGGCCTGAGCCCATTGCTTCGAATCTGAGCGAGTTGTGTGCCAGGCTGAAGGAGAGCGACGCCAGCATTGGGCTCGCCACCGACGGCGACGCCGACCGCATAGGCATCGTCGACGAGAACGGCGTCTATCTCACCACCCAGCAGGTGTTCTCTCTCCTCACGCTCTATCTCCTGGAGGTCCGAGGTCAGCACGGCGCCATCGTGAGGACGATAACGTCGAGCGCTATGCTTGACCGCCTGGGCCAGCTCTACGACGCGCCGGTCTATCAAACACCGGTTGGCTTCAAGTACGTCGCACCCAAGATGGCCACCGAGGACGCCCTGGTCGGTGGTGAGGAGAGCGGTGGCTATGCCTATCGCGGCCACGTCCTTGAAAGGGACGGCATCGTGTCCGGCCTGTTCTTCCTCGACCTGATGGCCAGGATGAAGATGTCTCCTTCTGAACTGGTGCAGTATCTCTACGGCAAGGTGGGGGCACATTACTATGACCGAGTCGACGTCCGTTTCCCGGCCGAGGACCGCAAGGCGATCGCAAGCCGCATCGCCGGCCATCGGCCAGCCTCAATCGAAAACACGGCGGTAGCGAGGATCGACACTGAGGATGGCTACCACTTCGTACTGGCCGACAATAGCTGGCTCCTGGTCCGCTTCTCGGGTACGGAGCCGCTCCTTCGAATCTACGCCGAAAGCGATAGCCCGGAGCGAGTGGCCAGGCTGCTCTCCGAGGGCAGACGCATGGCAGGAGTTGGCTCATGATCGACCTCGACGATGTCCAGGCATATGAGGACCTCGACCCGTCACACATGCTGGAGCGCATCGGGGAGTTGCCGCACCAGTGCAGTGAAGCGTGGCGCAGCGCCCTGGCCTTCCGGCTGCCCCCGGGCTATGCCAGCGTGGACAAGGTGGTGATTCTCGGGATGGGCGGCTCGGCCATTGGCGGCGATATGCTTCGCGGCCTGGCGTGCGGAGAGGGGGCGGCGGAGGTATGCGTTCACCGAGACTACCATCTCCCGCCCTCGGTGGGCGAGCGCACGCTGGTCATCGCTTCGAGCTACTCCGGCAACACCGAGGAGACCCTCTCAGCCTTCTCTCAGGCCCTGGACACACCGGCGAAGACACTGGCTATCACCACCGGAGGCAGGCTTGAGGCGATGGCACGGAGCAAGGATGTACCCGTGTACTGCTTCAAATACGACGGGGAGCCCCGCACCGCCTTCGGATACAGCTTCTTCTCGCTGCTCGCCATAGCCCACAAGCTGCGCCTGGTGTCAGTGAGTCCGGACGATGTTGACAGGGTCATACGATTGCTTGAAGGTCTGACGGAACGGTACGACAGGGCCACCCCACTCAGCGAGAACCCCGCCAAGCAAATGGCGACCAGCCTCCACGACCGCCTCGGGGTGGTCTACGGAGCGGGTATTCTATCGCCGGTGGCCTTCCGCTGGAAGACGCAACTCAATGAGAACAGCAAGGCCAGCGCCTTCTCGGAGTCGTTCCCGGAGCTGAACCACAACGCCGTGGTGGGGTACCGCTTCCCCACCTGGCTTTCTGATAAGCTACTCGTGGTCATGTTGCGCTCGCCGTTGCTGCACCGACGCGTCCTGAAGCGCTACGAGGTGACGGCAGAGCTTCTCAGACAGGCAGGGCTCAGCTACACAGTCTTCGATGCCGAGGGCGAGAGCGCCCTGGGCCAGATGATGAGCGCCGTGCGATTCGGCGACTTCGTCAGCTACTACCTGGCCATCCTGAACGGCGTCGCCCCGTCCCCAGTCGCAGCCATCGACTACCTCAAGCAACGAATGGCTGAGGGTGAAACGTAGCGTGGCCTGAGCCTGCAGCGCAGACTAGTCAGAAGGGGGTTAACATGGACTTTCAGTTCACTCCGGAAGAGGAGGCCTTTCGCCAGGAGGTGCGGGATTTCGTCAAGGCGGAGATGCCTCCTGGTTACTCCGCAACCGGCGAGGGCTCGTACGACCCTCACACCCACGAACTGGCGAAGACGATGGCGAAGAAGCTGGGTGAGAGACGATGGCTGGCCATGAACTGGCCCGAGCAGTACGGGGGAATGGGGGCCTCGCCTATCATGCACATGATCTACAAGGAGGAAATGGCCTATCACGGTGTTCCGGGAACCGACATGGGCATGGGCGGCATATCCTGGGTGGGTCCGACGGTGCTGATACTGGGCACAGACGAGCAGAAGAGAGAGCACCTGCCACCACTGGCCGCCGGCGACAGGTTCTGGTGCACGATGTACAGCGAGCCTGAAGCCGGCTCCGACATGGCCGCCCTCAAGTGCCGGGCCGTCAGGCGCGGCGACGAGTACGTAGTCAACGGACAGAAGGTATGGACAAGCGCCGCCCACATAGCCGACTGGGCCTGGCTGCTGGCCAGGACGGACCCCGATGCACCGAAGCACAAAGGCATCAGCCTTATACTCGTTGACATGAAGAGCCCCGGCATCACCGTCAGACCTCTGGTGAACATGGCCGGGCACCACTACTTCAATGAAGTCTTCTTCGATGACGTTCACGTGCCGGCGGCCAATCTCATCGGTGAGGAGAACCGCGGCTGGTATCACTCCATGGTGGCGCTGTCGTTCGAGAGAACGGCGGGCGTCTCCATGGCGGCCGCAGCCCGCAGAGGTCTCGAAGAGCTGATTGAATTCGCCAAGACTACAGTCGTCAATGGCGAACCGCTGGCCAAGAACATGTCAATCCGGCACCAGCTCGCTCAGCTCGTCACCGAGGTCGAAGCTGCTCGCGTGTTGGGCTATCGCATCGTATGGTTGCAGTGCAAGGGAGAACTCCCCGGTGTCGAAGGCCCGATAGTGAAGGTACTTGGCTCGGAGATACTGCAAAGCCTGGGCAAGGTCGGCACCGAGATGATGGGACTCTACGCACAACTCATGCCGGGCTGCAAGCGGGCCCCGCTCCAGGGCAGAGTGTCCGAGATGTGGCTGGGCGCAAACGACATGATAATCGCCGCTGGAACCAACGAGATTCAGAGGAACATCATTGCCCAGAGGGGTCTGGGAATGCCGAGAGTCTGAGAGCCTATCTCTTGGTGTACTGCTTCCGCTTCCGGGCGCGAATGAGGCCGTACTTCTTCCGTTCCTTTATCCGTGAGTCCCGCGTCAGCATTCCGTAGCTGCGAAGCACCGGCTTGAACTCCTCATTCATCACCACGAGGGCCCGCGCGATGCCATGGCGAATGGCTCCTGCCTGCCCGGTGACGCCGCTTCCTCCCACTTTGACCGTTGCGTTCAGCTTGCCCATGCTATTGGTCACCATGAGAGGCCCCACAATCATCCTTCGGTGCCTCTCCTGGGAGAACACCTCCTCATGGGGCCGGCCGTTCACCAGAATCGGGCCATCGCCAGCATAGAGCCTCACCTGGGCCACGGCACACTTTCGCCTGCCAATCCCGTAGTAGTATCGCTTCTCGTTCAACCAGCTCCCCCTTGCTCCCGTTTCGCCACCTGACCCTGATGCGGATGCGTGTCCCCCGCGTACACTTTCAGCCTCTTCAGCATGTCCCGGCCCAGCCGGTTCTTGGGAAGCATACCCTTCACCGCATACTGGACGGCTCTTGTGGGGTGGGTCTCCATCAGCCTGGCGAAACTGGTGCTCTTGAGTCCCCCGGGGTATCCGGAATGGCGGTAGTATATCTTCTGTTCGGCCTTCCTGCCCGTGACCCTGACGCTCGCCGCGTTGATGACGACGACGAAGTCGCCGGTGTTGCAGTGCGGCGTGTAGGTGGGCTTGTGTTTGCCCATGAGGATGGTGGCCGCCTCGGTCGCCAGCTTGCCAAGCGTTCTCCCCGAAGCATCAATGACATGCCACGCGGGTTGGATTTCCGATCGCTTCGCTACATACGTTTTCATATCACATCAGACCCTCTGAATACTCCACTTTGACCAGGCACAGGCCGTTCGGAGGAAGCGCCGGCCCCGCCGTTCCAGGTTCCTTCGAGCACAGGATGTCACGGAAAGCCTTCACATCGCTCTTGCCCAACCCGACCTTCACCAATGCACCCATCGTATTGCGCACCTGATGCGGAAGGAACGAGTTGCCCTTCACGCGAAACGTCACCAGTTCGCCATCTCGCTCCATCTCGGCGGAGCGGACCGTGCGCAAAGTGCTCTTGTGACCGTTCAACGAACTGGCGAAACCGATGAAATCATGTGTTCCCACCAGAGTACGGCACGCTTCGCCCATCGCCTCAACGTCCAGCGGCTGAGGTATGTGATATGCCGTCAAGCGCATAAGCGGCGATCCCGTACGCCGGTTGAGCATTCGGTACGCATACTCCCTGCTGACAGCGCGCCTCCGCACATCAAAATCCAGGCCTATCTCCCCAGCCTCCCGGACCACTATGTCCTCGGGGAGGTAGTGGTTCAGCGCCCTCAAGATGGTCTCCGGTGCCAGAGACGATGCAGTGCGAAACGAGACCACCTGCGCCGCAGCGTGCACGCCCTGGTCGGTGCGGCTGGCCCCGGCGACGCGCACCTTCTCACCAGTGACCTTTGCAATGGCGCGTTCGATCTCACCCTGTACCGTGGGCAGACCCCGCTGGACCTGAAACCCGTAGTACCCAGTGCCGTCGTATTCAACTATGAGAGCCAACTTCCTGATGTCCATGGAGCCCACTACTTGACGAGTTCAAGCTGCGCCATAGGCGCTGCATCGCCCAAACGCCGTCCCAGCTTGGTAACGCGCGTGTAGCCACCCGAACGCCCGGCGTAATCCGAGGCAAGCTCATCGAACAACTTGGCGACCACCTTCTCATCGGTTATGAAGGCCAGTGCCTGGCGACGCGCATGCAAGCTGCCGTCCTTGCCCAGTGTAATGACCTTCTCCGCCATGCCCCTGACCTCTTTGGCCTTGGCCTCAGTGGTCACAATCTTCTCATACCTGAGGAGGTCAGTCACAAGGTTGCGATACATGAGAAGCCTGTGGTCTGTCGCCCTCGATAGCTTTCGACCGGCAACGTGGTGCCTCATTCGATTTCCTCCTCGCTTCCTTCCTCCTCCGGAGGCGCTTCTTCAGCGGGAGCCTCCTCTTCCACCGCGAACCCGTGTTCACGCAGTTGCGTGCGCACCTCCTCAAGGGCTTTCTGTCCCAGGTTCTTGATCTTCAGCAGGTCTTCGTCGCTCCGCTCAAGCAGTTCCCCGACCTTGGTGATCCCAGCCCTCTTGAGGCAATTGAAGGTGCGCACCGAGAGACCAAGCTGCTCAATAGGGACATTATACTGCTCCGCTTGCAGCGCGACACCCGCCTTCTCCACACCCCATTCCTCACGATAGGCGAGGTCATAGAACAGATGCGCCTTCTCCACAAGTATCCGGGCCGCCTGACTCACTGCGTCAATCGGCGATATAGTGCCGTCAGTCCAGACTTCGAGAATAAGCCTCTCGAAGCTTGTCACCTGGCCCACGCGCGTGTGCTCGACGGTGTAGTTGACCTTGCGAGTGGGAGAGAAGATGGCATCCACGGGAATCACCCCTATGGGCAGCCCGTCACTGTGCCCAGCGGGCACGTACCCTTTCCCCTGCTCCACGTTGAACTCGACGTTGAGTTCAGCATCGGAGGAGTCCAGGGTAGCCAGGTGCAGATCAGGATTCACTATCTCGAAGTCAGCCGAAGGGTTGATGTCGCCAGCCACTATCCCGCCCTCTCCCCGCGCTTCCAACGTCATCCTGCCCGACGCAGAGGACAGCGGGCGCAGTCTCAGAGCCTTGACATTCAGGATGAACTCAACCACATCTTCCTTCATGTGCGGAAGTACGGAGAACTCGTGTTGCACGCCCTCGATCTTAACCCAGGTGACCGCCGCGCCCGGCAGGGAGCTCAGCAACACCCTCCTCATGGCGTTCCCCAGCGTCGTGCCGAAGCCCCTCTCGAGAGGCTCAGCTACAAACCGCCCATACTTCTCTGAGAGTTCCTGACATTCAACTCGGGGTGTCAAAACCTCGGACAAAGTCACAACCTCCCCATAAGAAACTAGCGAGAGTAGTACTCCACTATGGCTTTCTCATCAACCTTGACGTCGAGTTCGGCGCGCTCAGGCGCAGTGACAACCTGACCACGCAGGTTATCCCGGTCCAGGCTGAGCCAGCCAGGAATAACCCGCTCACCCAAGCGCTCAGCCACCATCTTGTAGTACTCCGTCCCAGCGCCTGCTTCACTCCACCCCACAACATCCCCCGGCCCAACCGCGCAGGAGGGTATGTCAGTCTTGCGTCCGTTCAAGGTGATGTGCCCATGGCGGACCACTTGACGCGCCTGCCGGCGAGAGTCAGCGAAGCCAAGACGATAGACGACGTTGTCCAACCTCATTTCCAGACCGCGCAGGAGATTCTCTCCCGTTATTCCGGGACTCTTCTCGGCCAGAGCGAACTGCCGGCGGAACTGCTTCTCCCCCAACCCGTAGGTACGTCTCGCCTTCTGTTTCTCAAGCAACTGAAGGCCACGGTCGGACATCTTCCTCCGCCGTCTCTGCAGACGCTGCTGACCTGGAGGAGTCCGACGCCTCTCCATGGCGCACTTCTGCGTTGTGCACCTGTCTCCCTTGAGCATCAGCTTCTCGCCCGCCCTACGGCATAGCCGACACGCAGGACCCGTGTATCGAGCCATCTATCCTCCTTCGAAGTCCCTCGACATCAATTCAACGCCGAATGACGATGGCACGTTCCAAACTCGCTGCCACCGCTCCTCATTTCCCTCTAGACCCGTCTCCTCTTCCTTGGACGGCACCCGTTGTGAGGAATGGGCGTCACATCCCTGATCCCCGTAATGGTCAGACCAGCCGCCTGAAGGGAACGTATGGCCGCTTCCCGACCACTCCCCGGCCCCTTCACATACACCTCCACCTGCCTGAGCCCGTGCTCCATGGCCTTTCTGGCTGTCCGCTCGGCCGCCATCTGCGCGGCATAGGGAGTGCCCTTGCGCGAACCCTTGAACCCGACTGTGCCGGAACTCCCTGAAGCGATGGTGTTGCCGGAGGGGTCGGTAAGCGTGATGATGGTGTTGTTGAAGGTCGCCTGGATGAATGCCAGGCCCTTGGGAATCGATTTCCGCTCCCTCCTCTTGATCCCTCTCGCTTTCTTCTTGTCCGCCATGGCTCTCCTCTACTTCCTGGCCACGCTGCGTCGGCGCCCGGCCACTGTCTTACGGGCACCACGCTTGGCCCTGGCATTCGTCCGCGTTCGCTGTCCGTGAGCGGGCAGCCCCTTACGATGCCTGGACCCGCGGTAGGAACCTATCTCAATAAGCCTCTTGATGTTGAGGTTCACCTCTCGCCTGAGCACGCCCTCAACTGCGTACTCCCGGTCGATCACTTCTCGGATGCGGCTGGCCTCCTCCTCGCTGAGGTCCTTGACCTTCGTGTCCGGATCAACACCAGTCTGGCCGAGTATCTTCTTGCTCAGCGAAGGACCGATGCCGTAGATGTACTGTAGGCCAATCTCGACCCGCTTGCCCTTGGGAAGGTCCACTCCGACTATTCTAGCCACTTTGCCTGCCCCCTTCGCCTTGACTAAACAACCACAGATCGCAGTGCAGACCCAATGCTACCCCTGCCTCTGCTTGTGCCTCGGATTCTGGCAGATCACGCGAACGACGCCTTTCCGCCGTATGATCTTGCATTTCTCGCATCGCCGCTTGACCGACGCTTGCACTTTCATCGTGACGCTCCTTGTCCCAGACCGGAAGAAGCAGACCCCTAGAGTCGATAGGTTATCCTTCCTCTGGTCAAGTCGTAGGGAGACAACTCCACCAGTACCCTATCACCACGCAGAATACGGATGTAGTGCATCCTCATCTTTCCCGAGATGTGGGCCAATACCCGGTGGCCATTGGCCAGCTCAACCCGGAACATAGTGTTGGGTAGCGGTTCAATCACCGTTCCCTCGACCTCGATTGTCTCTTTCTTTGCCATACAGCGCATCCCGCTAGTCGACGACGGTCAGTATCTCAGCTTCTCCTTCCGTGATCGCTATCGTATGCTCGAAGTGGGCCGACAGGCTTCCATCGGCCGTGCTGACCGTCCAGTTGTCATCAGCCACCCTGGTCCGCCACCCGCCGGCGTTCAACATGGGCTCCAGCGCGAGCGTCATCCCACGACGCAGAAGCGGCCCCCGCCCCGCGATACCGAAGTTGGGAATCTGAGGCTCCTCATGCATCTGTCTCCCTATCCCGTGCCCCACATATTCGCGCACCACCGAGAAACCCCTCGACTCGGCATACGCCTGGATTGCCGCCGAGACGTCTCCCAGATGGGAGCCGTCACGCGCCGCGGCGATTCCGGCATCCAATGCGCCTTTCGTCGTCTCAATCAACGCGCATGCCTCCGGGCTTACCCTCCCCACTCCAACGGTCAGAGCGGCATCACCGTAAAAGCCGTCAAGCGATGCCGAGAAGTCCAGAGAGACGATGTCTCCCTCGCGGACCACACGCTCACCCGGAATGCCGTGTACCAACTCATCGTTAATCGACACACAGACATACGCCGGATAGCCCCGGTAGCCCTTGAAGGCAGAGGTCGCGCCGTGGCGCTCCAGCTCCCTGACGGTAATGTCATCGAGTTCCGACGTGGCCATACCCGGCGTCAGCCTCTGCACAAGCTCGTTCAGTATCGCCGCCACAACACGGCCGGCCCGACGCATAGCATCGATCTCACGCGGCGACTTGACGATTATCCCCACCTCAGTCTTTGGTCAGCGCCGCCACGGCATCGCGGCCGATCGCTTCGATATCCCCCTCCCCATTGATCTCAGCCAGCTTGCCTGACACCTTGTAGTAGTCAATCAGAGGAGATGTGTCCGCAAGGTATACCTCAAGCCTCTTCCGCACCGTTTCGGGGACGTCATCGGGGCGCTGATACAGCTCGCCCCCACACCGGTCACACTTCCCAGCCACCTTGGGTGGCGAGTTCACCTCGTGATATGGCGTCTGGCAGTTGCGACATATCCACCTCCCGCTCAGGCGCCTTACCAACTCTTCCGTCGACACATTGATGTACAGCACCTTGTCGAGATTCTCCCCCCTCTCGGCAAGCGCCTTATCGAGCGCCTTCGCCTGCTCGAGAGTCCTGGGAAAACCATCCAGGATGTAGCCCTTCTCGGCGTCCGGCTTCGCAATACGCTCGAGAAGCATCCTAATGGTTACCTCATCCGGTACCAGAAGCCCCTTGTCCATGTACGACTTCGCCTGCTGCCCCAGTTCATCCCCCCTCTTCACAGCCTCCCTGAAAAGGTCGCCGGTGGCAATGTGGGCAACACCGAGTCTCTGGGAAATGACCCCAGCCTGGGTCCCCTTCCCCGACCCGGGCGCACCCAAGAACACAAAACGCAATTCCAAGAACCTCCTTGTCTACTTCAAGAACCCTTCGTAGCGGCGCATCAGCAACTGCGCCTCAAGCTGCCTCATCGTGTCCAAGGCAACCCCTACGACAATCAGCATGCCGATGGCGGGTAGCGTCAGCACCTGGATGTTGGTCACGCTCTGAACGACGAAGGGCGATATCGCAACCACACCCAGGAACAGCGCGCCAGCCCAGGTGATCCTGGTCAGCACCCGATTCAGGTACTGGTCTGTCGCCTTTCCAGGGCGAATACCGGGTACGAATGCCCCCTGGCGCTGCAACGTCCCCGCCAGGTTCTGCTGCTGGAAGATAATGGTGCTGTAGAAGAACGTGAAGCCCACGGCCAGGAAGAAGAACAGCACCCAATAGAACCAGCCCGTCGTGTTGAACAGGTTCTGAATGGTATTGGCGAAGTTGGGACTCTCACCCACAGGGTTGGCGAAGAAGCTCGCCACCACGCCAGGGAACATGATCAGGGCCATGGCGAATATGAGCGGGATCATGCCCGAGGAATTGACCCGCAGCGGAATATGGGTTGAACCCGATTGCCGATACATGCGCCCGCCCCGGAAGAGGCTCCTCGCATATTGCACGGGGATTCGCCGATGGGCTTCGGTGAAGATGACTATTACCACGATAATCGCCAGAGCGAAGACGAGGAACACCACGAGCCCCACGATGTTTCCCCGAGCCAGATAGCCGCGGCCGATCATGTCGGGCAGAGTAGCGACAATGCCAGCGAAAATTATCAATGAGACCCCGTTTCCTATGCCGTATTCTGTTATCAGCTCACCAAGCCACACCAGGAACATCGTCCCTGCCGTCATCGTCAGGACCATAGACACCGTGGGCAGCAAGTTCGCCCCGGAGAACCCGACGTTCGCTACGATGCCATAGCCCTGGAGCACTACCAACTGACCATAGGCCTGGAGCATCGCCAGAGGCACCGTCAGCCAGTGAGTATACTGATTGATCTTGGCCCGACCCGCCTCGCCTTCCCTGGACAGCGCCTGAAGGCGCGGAATGACCGGAACGAGGAGTTGCATGATAATGAGTGCCGTAATATAGGGATACACTCCCATGGCGGCGACGCTCATCTCTCTCATCGCCCCGCCGCTGAACAGGTCGACCATTCCCAGAAGAGGGCCGAGCCCCTGCCCCTGCTGAAGAAGGTCGCTCATGGCCTGAGCATCAGCGCCGGGGATGGGAACATGCGCAACGAAGCGGAACGCGACCAGGAGTCCGAGGGTGAGGAGTATCTTAAGCCTCAGGTCAGCCTGCCCAAAGGCGTCAATCATCGCCTGAATCAGGCCCGGCCTGGACTCCTTACGACTCTGACTAACCACTGCCCTCCTCCGCTCGTCCTCCAGCCTCTTCGATCTTGCGCTTCGCGCTTTGAGTGAACTTGTGGGCTTTCACCACCAGTGGTCTGTCGACATCGCCGTCGCCGAGAATCTTGATCGGCTTCTTGAGCGACTTGATGAGTCTCTCCTCCACCAGCATCTCCGGCGTCACCTCGCCCTCGAACCGGTTGAGGCTACCCACCTTCACTGTGGCGTATTCCTTCCTGAAGATATTGGTGAAGCCTCTCTTCTCGGGCAGGCGCTTCGTGAGGGGCAACTGACCACCCTCGAAACCAGCGCGCACGCTGTAGCCGGACCGAGCCTTCTGCCCTTTGGTGCCCTTGCCAGCGGTCGTCCCCCGGCCGCTGCCATGGCCTCGCCCGATTCTCCTGCCACTTCGTTTCGCTCCGCGTGGCGCAGCAAGCTCATTCTGCCGCACTGCTTTCCTCCACTCTAACCAGGTGCTTCACCTTGTGAATCATGCCCCGAATCGTGGGCGAGTCATCGTGCTCCACGGTCTGGTTGAGGCGGTGCAGGCCCAACGCCTTGACCGTCCCCCTCTGGTCCTTTGGACACCCAATGTCGCTCTTGATCCAGGTGACCCTGAGCCTAGACAACCGGAACCCCCTCTATGCTTTCCAGCGTTTTGGCATGCCGTCTGGCCAGTTCCTTCTCGGGGTCTTTCAGCTCGCTCAGGGCTACGATTGTGGCCCTCACGACATTCATCGCGTTACTGCTGCCGAGAGACTTGGTCAGTATGTCGCCGATTCCCGCCACCTCGAGCACGGCACGCACTCCGCCACCTGCTATCAGGCCGGTGCCCGGCGCTGCCGGCTTGAGAAGGACCTTCGCCGCGCCGTACTTGGCGACCACCCCATAGGGAATAGTGCTGCCCTTCATCGGGACTGTGATCAGCTCTTTGCGGGCTATCGCCCCTGCCTTTCGGATCGCCTCCGGTATCTCCCTGGCCTTGCCAAGTCCAGCGCCCACGCTCCCCCTGCCATCTCCGACGACCACCAGAGCAGTGAACTTGAACCGCTTTCCCCCCTTCACCACCTTGGCAACACGCCTTATGTCCACCAGCTTCTCAGTAAGCTCCGGCTCGCCGCTATCGAAACTGTACATCTATACCACCAGACCTGCCTCTCTAGCCGCCTCGACGACAGCCTTGACTCGACCGTGATACTTGTACCCTGCTCGATCAAACACCACCGTGTTCACTCCCTGTTCCAGGGCGCGCTCGGCGATCAACACCCCTACCAGGCGAGCGGCTTCCACCTTGCTTCTCCCCGCCGTCTCACCCCTTATCTTCCCATCCAGCGTTGATGCAGAGACGAGAGTATGACCGGCACTGTCGTCAAGAACCTGTGCGTACATATGGTTCAGACTCCGAAAGACACATAGTCGAGGCCTTGCGGTAGTGCCAGCGACGTTCTTCCTCACCCGCTGGTGCCGCCGTATTCTGGCCCTTCTGCTATCCATACTTCGCGCCACTACCGCTTTGCACCAACCTTTCCAGATTTGCCGGGCTTGAGTCGGACGGTCTCTCCGGCATATCGAATACCCTTGCCTTTGTAGTGGTCGGGCGGCCTGACGGCGCGTATCTTCGCCGCGACATCACCTACCAGCACCTTGTCGATCCCCTGGACCGCCAGCCGTTGTGGACTCACCACATCGACCGTGACCCCAGCGGGTGCGACAATCTCCACGGAGTGAGAGTACCCCACTTCAAGCACTACCTTCTCCCCAGACTTCTGAGCCCGGTATCCAACGCCGACCAACTCCAGTTCCTTTCGAAAGCCACTGCTGACGCCTTCCACCATATTGGCCAGAATGGCGCGGGTCAGCCCATGGAGAGAGCGATGAATCCTATTGTCGCTCGGTCGGGATACCGTAACGACTCCATCTCCCACGGAAACGGACATCGCCGGGTCGAACGAGCCGCACAGCTCCCCTTTCGGGCCTTTCACCGTCACCTCGCTGCCTTTGACGCTGAACTCAACGCCCTTGGGCAACGGGATGGGCATCTTTCCTATTCGAGACATCTCATCTCCCCTACCATACGTAGCAGAGCAACTCGCCACCGGTACCCTGGCGCCATGCCTGCTTGCCAGTCATTACACCCTTCGGCGTGGACAGGATGGCGATACCGAGTCCGCCATAGACCCGGGGGATCTCGGACCTCCCGACGTATACCCTGAGGCCGGGCTTGGACACCCGCTTCAGCCCGCTGAGGACAGGCTCCTTCCTATCCGCGTACTTGAGGTACACCTTGATCATCCGCTGCGGCCTGCCTCTCAGGAGCTCGTAGTCCCTTATGAAGCCCTCCTCCCTGAGTATCTTGGCAATGGAAACCTTCATTCTCGACGCCGGCACAAGCACGAAATCGTGCCTGGCGAGAAGGGCGTTGCGTATTCGCGTAAGCATATCGGCGATTGGGTCGGTCACCATCCCATCACTCCTACCAACTCGACTTCCTCACCCCGGGGAGCTTGCCCTCCAGAGCAAGTTTCCTGAAGCAAATCCGGCACAGTCCGAAGTACCTGGAGTATGCGCGGGGTCGACCGCACACCCCACAGCGGTTCCTCTTCTGCACCTTGTACTTGGGAGGCCGCTTCGACTTAACGATCTTAGAGACTTTGGCCATTTTCTCCTTTCGCTGCAAGGACTGCCTTCCAGCCATTCCAGCGCGTCACGCGCTACCATCCAGCGCCAGTACCTACCCCTTCGCGAACGGCATGCCAAGAAGCTCGAGCAGCTTTCTCCCCTCCTCGTTGGTTCTCGCCGTCGTGACAATCGACACCTCAAGACCGCGGGCCCTGTCAACCTTGTCGTACTCGATCTCGGGGAAGATGATCTGCTCTCGCAGCCCAAGAGTGTAGTTACCCCTACCATCGAAAGAGTCCCCCGGCGTTCCCTGGAAGTCGCGGAGGCGGGGGAGGGTGACATTCACCAGTTTGTCCAGGAAATCGTACATTCGCGTTCCCCGCAGAGTCACCATCATTCCAACGGACATGCCCTTGCGCACCTTGAAACCCGAGATGGACTTTCTGGCCCTGGTGACGACCGGGTGCTGTCCGGTGATGGTCGCCAGGTCCTTCTCGGCGGCCTCGAGGGCGTGCGCTTCCTTGGTCGCCTCCCCCAGGCCTATGTTCACCACGATCTTCTCCAGGCGAGGCACCTGCATCACATTGTCGTAGCCGAACTCCTGCATCAACGCAGGAACGATCTCATCTCTATAGGTCTGCTTCAGTCGTGACACTACTCGATTACCTCGCCGCAATGGCGGCAAAACCGCACCTTCGAGCCTGTGTCCAACAGACGCTGCCCGACGCGGATGGGTCGTTTACACTTGGCGCAGATGACCATCACATTGGAGACAGGGATCGCCTGTTCCCTCTCAATGATGCCCGCCTGCCTCACGTTCCCCCGTGGTTTCATATGCCGCTTCACCACGTTGACCCCATTCACCACCACACGACCCTGGTCAGGGAGTGACTCCCTGACCTTTCCGGTCTTGCCCCTGTCCTTCCCAGAGATCACCAGTACGGTATCGTCCTTCCTAATCCTCATATCGACACCTCACAGCACCTCACGAGCCAGTGAAAGGATCTTCATGAAGTTCTTATCTCGAAGCTCCCGCGCAACGGGACCGAAGATACGAGTGCCCTTCGGGTCGTTCTTGTCGGTCAGTATAACCGCCGCATTCTCATCGAACCTGATATAGGAACCGTCGGAACGTCGATAGGACTTGGCCGTGCGCACCACAACCGCCCTGACGACATCACCCTTCTTGACCGCGCCGCCCGGCGTCGCCTCCTTGACCGAAGCCACTATAATGTCGCCAACGCGGGCATACCTTTTTCTGGTACCACCCGGAACGTTGATGCACATGATGCTCTTGGCTCCGGTGTTGTCGGCCACCTTCACCCGGGTGAACGGCTGAATCATCTCACGTCACCCTTGGACACGACTTCCACCACGCGCCAGTGCTTGTCTCTCGAAAGGGGCCGTGTCTCCTCGATGCGAACAAGGTCGCCTTCCTTGCAGGCATTCTCCTCGTCGTGGGCCTTGAATCTTCTCACCGTCCTCACCTGCTTCTTGTACAGCCGGTGCGGACGGAAGGACTCCACAGCCACGACCACAGTCTTGTCCATCTTATCGCTGACCACACGCCCCGACTTTGTCTTCTTCGTCTTCACAGTTTCTTGCGTCAACACACTACCCCTGTGGGAGCTCCTTCTCTCTCATCACGGTCTTTATTCTGGCCACCCTCTTCTTGACGTTCCGAATCTCATGCTGGTTCACAAGTTGCCTCGTGGCGAGGCGAAACCTGAGATTCAGCAACTCGCGGTAGGAATCGTCAAGCTGCTTCTTCAGTTCCTCAGTGCCCATGGCACGTATCTCGTGAATCCTCACTCCGAGTACCCTCTCAGTGCGCCGCGGTAGTGTCCCTTGTCACGAACCTGGTGTGAATGGGCAACTTGTGGGCCGCCAGGCGCATCGCCTCTTTGGCAACGTTCTCTCTCACCCCGGCCATCTCGAAAAGGACCCGCCCAGGCCTGACGACGGCCACCCAGTGGTCGACCGACCCCTTGCCGCTGCCCATCCGAGTCTCCGCAGGTTTCCGTGTCACCGGCTTGTCCGGGAACACACATATCCACACCTTGCCACCACGCCTGACGTGGCGCACGATGGCGCGGCGTGCCGCCTCAATCTGTCTCGACGTGAGCCAACAGCACTCCTTCGCCTGTAGGCCATAGTCACCGAAGGAGAGCGTATTGCCCGACTGGGCCTTTCCGGCCCGTCGCCCTCGATGCTGTTTGCGATATTTCACACGCCTTGGCTGTAGCATGGCCTACGTCTCCTGTTGCGCCTCCTGTTCCTCTTGGGGTTGTTCTTCATCCACCACCCCGCTGGTTGCCACAGTCGTCTCCTCCGCCTTCACCTCTTCAACCGCCTCTCCGGCTGGCATCTCCTCCGCCTTCACCTCTTCAACCACCTCTCCGGCCGGCGCCTCCTCCGCCTTCACCTCTTCAACCGCCCCTCCGGCTGGCGTCTCCTCCCACGGCGCTGCCGTCCCAGGCCCCATGCCTTCCATGGCGATCATCTGCGGTTCGGGAACGACATCGCCCTTGTATATCCACACCTTGACGCCAGTTCGGCCAAGTGTGGTACGGGCTTCAGCCAGAGCGTAGTCTATGTCGGCACGCAAGGTATGCAGCGGCACCCTTCCCTGATGGGCCGTCTCTTTCCGTGCATACTCGGAGCCGCCTAGCCTCCCTGAGCACATCACTTTGATTCCCTGCGCCCCACTCTCCATGGCTCGCGACATTGCCTGCTTCATTGCACGTCTGTGGGAGATCCGCCGCTCTATCTGATGAGCGATGTTCTTCGCCACCAGATAGGCGTCGAGCTCCGGCTGCCTGATCTCCTGGATGTTGAGCCTTATCCGTTTTCCAGTCCCGCTCTCAAGAAAGAGCCTCATTTCGTCAACGCGCTGGCCTCCTCTGCCAATGACAATCCCCGGCCGCGCTGTATGGACCGTTACTGTGACCTGATTGGCCGCCCGCTCAATCTCGATGCGTGAGATATCCGCCTCCGGGTACTTGGATTCGATAGCGTGTCTGATCTTCAGGTCTTCTTGAAGCAGCTCCGTGTAGTGCTTGTCAGCGTACCACTTGGCCTGCCACTCCTTGGTGATTCCAAGTCTGAACCCTATGGGGTGAACCTTCTGCCCCACTCATACCTCCTCTCTGATCACAACGGTGATATGGCTGGAGCGCTTCACGAACGGTTTTACCCGTCCTCGAGGCCCGGCGCGATACCTTCTGAGCCGCCGCCCCTCATCAACGAATGCATTGACGACACGAAGGTCCGCCGGCGTCATCTCGTAGTTGTTCTCGGCGTTGGCCGCAGCCGACTTCACCACCTTTGCCACCGCCCGCGCCGATGGCGAAGGCAGAAAGGTCAGAATTGCGATCGCCTCGTCCACCTTCCTGCCCCGCACCGCTTCCACGATCGGGCGCAGCTTTCGTGGCGAGGTCTGCACGTATTTCGCGGTAGCCCTTACTTCCATCGTTCCTGCTTCTACTTCTTCTTCCTTATTCTCGTGACCTTCTCCGACTTCGCGGAGTGCCCCCTGAAGGTGCGGGTAAAGGCGAACTCACCGAGCTTGTGGCCAACCATGTTCTCCGTCATAAAGATCGGGACGTGCCTTCTTCCGTCATGCACGCCGACAGTGTGCCCTATCATCTCAGGGACGATGGTGGATGACCGAGACCAAGTCTTGAGCACCGCCTTCTGTCCCGATCGATTGAGGTCTTCCACCTTCTTCAAGAGCTTGGCGTCGACATGCGGACCCTTCTTCGAGGACCTAGACATCGATTACTTTCTCCTCCTGACAATCATCTTGTCAGTGACTTTGTTTCGGCGTGTGCGGTAACCCAGGGCCGGTTTACCCCACGGTGTCTTCGGACCGGGCAACCCCACGGGTGATCGTCCCTCACCTCCACCGTGAGGATGATCCCTTGGCGTCATCGCCGAGCCCCGAACAGTCGGACGCCGACCCAGATAGCGTTTCCGTCCCGCCTTACCGAGCTTGATGTGTCGGTGGTCTACGTTGCCGATCTGTCCTATGGTGGCGAAGCACTCCAGGTGGACCCGCCTGATCTCACCCGAGGGCATACGCACCAGGGAGTAGCTGCCCTCCTTGGCCATGAGCTGGGCCGAGGCTCCAGCACTCCTTACCAACTGTCCTCCCTTGCCCCGATGAAGCTCGATGTTGTGAATCGGCGTACCCGTCGGGATCGCCCTCAGTGGCAAAGCGTTCCCCACTTTGATGTCCGCCCCACCACCAGCCATGATGGTGTCGCCCACTTTGAGGCCTGTCGGAGCAAGAATGTACCGCTTGTCACTGTCGGTGTACTCGACCAGCGCGATCCTGGCCGACCGGTTCGGGTCATACTCTATAGCAGTCACCGCACCGGGCACGCCGAGCTTGTTCCGCTTGAAGTCTATGACGCGGTACATCCGCTTCGCCCCTCCACCCCGGTGGCGGACGGTGATGCGACCCTGATTACTCCTACCCGCCTTCTTCTTCAACGGTCTGAGGAGGGACTTCTCTGGCTTCTTCTTGGTGATCTCCTCGAAGGTAGAGCCAGTCATGCCCCTTCGACCCGGCGAGGTCGGTTTGTGTACCTTCAGTGGCAAGAGCCTTCCTCCTTACACTCCCTCGAAGTACTCTATCTTGTAGCCAGGCTTGACGGTGACAATAGCCTTTTTCCATGGCGATGTCTTGCCCCGCCTTCTTCCGGGGCCGCGCCATTTGGCAGGCATGGTGATCACATTCACCTTGTCCACTTCGACCTTGAACGCCTGCTCAACCGCCTGCTTGATCTGTCGCTTGTTGGCATCCTTCGCCACCTCGAAGACGTACTTGCCCTGGTCTTGAATGGAGGTACTCTTCTCAGTGACAACCGGACGGCGAATTACCTCTAGAATCTCCATTGACTAACCTTCAACCTGCTTCCAGCGTTCGGCCGCCCTCCTTGGGCAGCCATGCTTCCTCAACGATTCTCACCGCCGGAGCTGTAATCAACAGTCTTCTGAACGCCAGAAGGTCGACCACATTGAGCATGTTCGCCGGCAGCGTCTTCGTCTTCTGCAAGTTGCGTGCCGATTTGTACACGCTGGCATCCGGCTCCGAGGTGACAATCAATACAGATGTGTCAATTCCCAGATTCCCGAGGAGCCGGCCCATCTCCTTCGTCTTGGGCTCGCTCATCTCGAACCCGTTCAATACGGTCATCTCCCCATCCGCCACTTTCGCCGAGAGCACACACCGCAACGCGAGTCGGCGCATCTTTCTCGGCATTGCCTGCCGGTAGTCTCTGGGATGAGGCCCGAAAATCACACCCCCGCCTCTCAGAAGAGGCGCTCTCCTGCTGCCTCGCCGGGCATTCCCGGTACCCTTCTGTCGAAACAGCTTCCTGCCCCCGCCGGAGACCTGGCTCCTGGTCTTGGCGCTCGCAGTGCCCTGCCGGGCGTTGGCGAGCTGCCTAACCATAGCCTGATGCACGACTGCCTCGTTGGCGGCCACTCCGAAGACCAGCTCATTGAGCTCGATCTGCTCGACTTCCTCTCCATTGACGTTGTAGACTGGAACCTTCACCGATGATACTCCTCAGACTGGACGGGCGCGCTGGAAAGTCTACCGTCTCTCAGGTACAAGACCCTCTCGGCTCTTTCGGCGATGCGCAAGTCGTGGGTGACAACGATGAACGTCTTCCCCCCTTGCTGGTTGAACTTGAGCATGAGATCAGTTATTCCAGCGCCCGTCTTGCTGTCCAGATTCCCAGTAGGTTCGTCAGCGAGCACAATGCCAGGATTCAAGATGAGCGCGCGCGCTATCGCTACCCGCTGCTGCTCGCCTCCAGACAATTCACCAGGTTTATGGTGCATGCGGTGGCCCAGGCCCACCATCCTGAGAAGCCTCTCCCCCCTCATCCGATACTGCCCGTCTACACCAATCGGGAGAACGGGCATCAGCACGTTCTGTAGAGCGTTCAGCGTCGGGACCAGATAGTACGTCTGGAAGATGAACCCAAGCTTGCGACGCCTGATCTCGAACAACTTGCCCTCCGCCACCCGGGACGTCTCAGCACCATCTATGATGACGCGGCCGCTGGTCGGGCGGTCCAGGGCGCCCAACATGTTGAGCAGGGTCGTCTTG
>JAXHUA010000043.1:0-3059 GCA_034189695.1 Chloroflexota bacterium
CCGTCAACTGGAAACACTATGGGCCATGGCTGAGCATGCCCAAGGAAAGGAGGCTTCGGTAACCTCATTTATGAGGCAACCAACCACCGTTCGGTAACACTTTCTATTGACGCAACACGTTGCCCGCGCACATCGTATGCCTCTTCTCGTGCTCGGAACGGCTCGTGGCGGTCCGCTTTGTGAGCGTTTGGGACTATTGTCATCCATCTGTGCCACGCCTTTGTGCGCTCGATGGAGTGTCGAAGCGCACTCGTGGCAGGGCTGCCAGATTGACACGTGTTCCCTACTCAGATACACTTCAAATAGATAGGCAGTTCTGCCAGAACCCGAGAAGGAGGGACGGTATGCCGAGCAAGACCAAGCAGGAGTGGCGGGATTCCACTCTTGGCAAGGCGCTCAAACGTGCACCGGAAAGACAGGAAGTATTCGAAGCGTCGTCAGGTGCCGTGTTGGATCCTCTCTATGATGCGGGTGATTTCGAGGGGCGCCATTATGACGAGGCGCTGGGATACCCCGGAGAGTACCCGTTCACCCGTGGCATTCAGCCGACTATGTATAGAGGGCGGCTCTGGACCATGCGCCAGTACGCCGGCTTCGCGGATGCTGAGGAGTCCAACAAGCGCTACCGGTATCTATTGGGGCAGGGGCAGACCGGGCTTAGCATCGCCTTCGACCTGCCGACGCAGATCGGCTATGACTCGGACCACCAACTGGCGACCGGTGAGGTCGGCAAGGTGGGCGTTGCCATCGACTCACTGCGAGACATGGAGATCCTCTTCCGTGAGATCCCGCTCGACAAAGTAAGCACGTCGATGACAATCAACTCCACAGCTCCGGTCCTTCTGGCCATGTACGTAGCGCTGGCCAAGAAGCAGGGAGTGGACCTGAAGGGTTTGAACGGTACTATTCAGAATGACGTCCTGAAAGAGTATATCGCCCGCGGTACGCACATCTTCCCGCCACGTCCTTCGATGAGGCTCATTACGGACATCTTCAAGTACTGCGGACAGGAAGTCCCGCGGTGGAACACGATAAGCATAAGCGGCTACCATATCAGGGAGGCAGGCGCTACCGCGGCGCAGGAACTGGGCTTCACTCTGGCGGACGGCATCGCCTACGTCCAGGCTGCCATCGATGCCGGACTCGATGTGGACGAATTCGCCGGCCGCCTGTCGTTCTTCTTCGCGGCATACAGCAATCTCCTCGAGGAGGTAGCGAAGTTCAGGGCTGCACGGCGATTGTGGGCCAAGATTATGCGGGATCGTTTCGGCGCTACGCAGGACCGAAGCTGCATGCTGCGGTTCCACACGCAGACCTGCGGTCACACGCTCACCGCGCAGCAGCCAATCAACAACATCATCAGGACGGGCATACAGGCGCTGGCGGCGGTGTTGGGTGGGACGCAGTCGCTGCATACCAACTCGTATGACGAAGCATATGCCACACCGAGCGAGGATGCCGTGACCATTGCCCTGCGGACGCAGCAGTTGCTGGCGTACGAAACAGACGTGGCGAATATCGTTGACCCGCTTGGAGGCTCGTACGCAGTGGAGGCGCTCACCGACATGGTGGAGAAGGAGGCAGAGGAGTACATCGGCAAGATCGACGCCATTGGAGGCGCCCTGGCCGCCATTGAGCAGGGCTTCCAGCAGAGGGAGATTCAGGAGAGTTCGTATCGTACTCAGAAGGATATCGAGAGCGAGAAGAAGGTCGTGGTGGGCGTGAACAAGTTCGTTTCACCCTACCCCAAGATTACAGGGCTACTCCGATTGAACCCCGAAGTGGCCCGACGCCAGACGGAGCGATTGGCACAAGTGCGTCAAGAGCGTGATAGCGCGAAGGTAGGCGCCGCACTGGAAAGACTCGAGAAGGTAGCCAAGAGCACGGATAACACAATGCCGGCATTCGTGGAGTGCGTCGAGGCGTATGCTTCTATCGGTGAGATCTGTGACGTGCTCCGCGGAGTGTTCGGAGAGCAGAAGGAGTTCCTCGCTATCTAGGGTGAATGACGCTGACAAGAAGGAAAAAGGAGGCAGAGTTGATCAAGCGTGTTGACCACATCGCAGTTGCGGTGAAGAACCTTGATGAAGCTCTCGGCGTGCTGAACAAGACCTTCGGTTTTGAAGCAGCGCACAGAGAGACGATCGAGGACCAGGGTGTAGAAGCTGCGCTCATCAAGATTGGCGATGGCGAGATAGAGTTGATCCAGCCCATCGATCCTGAGGGTGGCGTGGCGAAGTTCATCGAGAGGCGTGGAGAGGGCATACATCACATTTGCCTCGAAGTGGACAGCATCGATCAGGAGCTCAAGTCTCTCGCTGAGAAGGGTGTGGAATTGATCGACAAGCAGCCGAGGAAAGGCCTTGCCGGGCGGATCGGTTTCGTTCATCCTCGCTCAACGAAGGGCATTCTCATCGAGTTGGCGGAGAAGGTATAGCAGCATCCCATAGTGCTTTGGCGGCTGGGCGGAAGGTATGGGGCCCGATTGGAGACCAGCCATTACCAGGGGGATCGGGCACGCAGGTGTACTTGTGAGCAACCTTGACGAAAAGGAGAGTTCCGATGGTAGATAAGATCAGAGTGTTGGTTGCGAAGCCTGGCTTGGACGGACACGACCGAGGTGCCAAGCTGGTGGCTCGCATCCTGAGGGATGCCGGCATGGAGGTCATATACACCGGGCTGCGGCAAACCCCGGACATGATCGCCGAGGCCGCTCTCCAAGAGGATGTTCAGGTTGTGGGTTTGAGCATACTGTCTGGAGCACACATGGAGATCTTCCCTGCCATAATCGATAGGCTGCAACAGAAGGGCCTGAACGATGTGGTCGTGGTCGCGGGTGGGATAATCCCCGAGGACGACATCCCCGCCCTTCACGATATGGGGATCAAGGCCGTGTTTGGCCCTGGCTCGCTTAGCAAAGATATCGTTGACGCAGTGTCGACGGCGGTAGCCAAGGGGGCCAACTAGACAGCGGGATGGCGTAATGGCCAAGCGAAGATACAAGTTCATATTCCCAGCCGAGTTGATCACCGAGCCCGTGGTCTATCACCTGGGCCAGG
>JAXHUA010000044.1:0-31557 GCA_034189695.1 Chloroflexota bacterium
GCCTACCCCTCTGCCAGCGAAGAGATAGGACTCGGAGCCCTGGGTGCTCCCCGGGTTGGCCGCGTACACGTACGTGTCCTTGCCCTGTCCTACACCGGGCTGGAGGGTCAACACAGTCAGCTCAGCCTCCTCAAGCGCCCAGTTGACGTACTTCGTCTCGCCACCTTCAACGGTCACCGTTCCCTCGCGGTTCTCGTAGCCGTGCAGCGTCAGCTTGACTGTATGCTCGCCCACCAGTACGCCGGTGGCTATGTACGGCGTTATGTTCTCCGTGTCGACACCGTCCAGGTACACACGCGCTCCCGATGGACTGGACTTCACGTCAATCGAGCCCTCCGTCATGACCACGGCCACGGTCACGGAGCAGCTAGCATCCACAACACCACCTCTCCCATCATCGACGGAAACCGTTACAGTGTACTCGCCCGTTGCCTCCGGTGCAGTCCAGTTGACCTCGCTGTCTGTCTCAGTGGCGAGGATCGTCCCAATCGAAGGCCCCCTGTAGGTCCAGGCAAAGGTCAGAGCATCGTCGTCCGCGTCCTCAACTTCACAGACAAGCGTCGTGTTCTGCCCGGGGACTACACTCGGCGGGTCAGCGTAGAGGCTCAGTATCTCCGGAGCGTTGTTGGCAGCCTTGCACGCTGGCACCGCCAGCAGAGCAACCCCGAAGACCACAAGAATCACCCAGTGACTCCATCTAGGCAGCTTCATTTTCTATGCCCCTCCTTGGCCGAACTGGACTAATAGACATTACCACAGTCCGCAACCAGCGACAATGCTCCCTGTTCAGCACCACTATGTCAGACGCCGTACAGGGATACCTAGGGACTCGGATCAAAATACGTTATCACCAGCTTCGGGTGCCAATCGGTGTGGATCTCCTCGTTCGCCGAGTAGAAGCGCTTCCAGGCCTTCACCGTATTCTCGTCCGCGTCCTTCAACAGGACTCCTCTATTGGCAACGCTGCCGTCGACCCAGCCCTGCACCAGATCCGTGATATCCCAGTACACGAAATCCTGCGTCTGCACCGCGGGAACGCTGACTGTGCTTTCGGGCGTTGCTGTCCAGTCGGGTTGATGCGCCCAGTCAATGTCATCCTCATCCCAACTGCTTATCACCTTATGGGCCCCCACTACCGCAGGAACAGCCCCACTTGTCGCATCAAAGAACACCCCTACTTCAGCCTCGGTGACCACTGCCGTCGAGGGGATGACGCTCAACTCGAACTCCAGGTATGAACGATAGAACCTCTTCGCGATCTCGCCACCCACGTAGAGGTAGTCCTCCATCCCGAACACCCCCGCTGGGCTGTCCTGGTACACGTACGCGTCGTTGCCCGAAGTGAAGCTAGGCTGCACAGTCTGGGTCTTCTCGTCAGCGTAATCAAGCACCCAGTCGATGTAGCTCACTACACCGGTCTCGACCATCACCGTCCCCACCTCGGCCTTATGATGATAATAGGTCAGTGTGACCGTGTACCCACCTTCAGCCAGGTTCTCTACGCTGCAGGGCGTGACCTTGCCGCTGTCCTGACCATCGAGATAGACGCCTGCCCCCACGGGGATAGAAGTGATATTGATTGCACCGGTCGCCACACCTACCGTGACGTAGCAGGTCGAAGTGTCCGTGCCACCCTGGCCATCGTCAACGGTCACCGTGATAGTGTACGTTCCCTCAATTCCTGGAGCTACCCACGAAGCCATGCTTGCTTCCCAGGTGATGGCCCCATCCGTCGCCGTCCACGAATACGTGAGCGAGTCCCCATCGGCATCGTTGGCCACGCAAACGATGGTGGTGCTCCCTCCCAAGCCCACGCTCCCCGGCGAAGGTGTGACGCTGCTAATCTCGGGTGCGCTATTGCCGGACCCACATCCACCCGCAAGAAGGAGAGCTACCCCGACAAACGTCAGAACCACCCAATGACCCCACTTCGGCAATCTCATAGCCTGCTACCTCCTTCACGAACGCTGTCCAATTCTATCACGGGCTTCCTGGTCGGGCAAGGAAATTGACGGGAGCAAGCCAGACCGCGTAGAATGGCGTAGGCAATGGAGAAACATGACCTGACTCTGGCCCAGGCAGCGACCAACTTCCTGGCGAGCCTGTCCCAGCAAGAGAGGGACAAGGCCCAGCAGGAAGTGAACAAGTTCGTTCGCTGGTACGGGGTCCAACGCACCATCGGCGGACTCGCCGCCCAAGAGGTTGCCAGCTACGCCGAAAGGATGGACGGCGCCTCCGCCAACATCGCCAGCAGGCTCGAACCCGTGAAGTCGTTCCTGTCCTATGCCAAGAAGGAGGGCTTCACCGACACCAATCTGGCTGTCCGTCTCCGGCTCAAGAAGAGCACGCCAAAGCGAAAGGTCCCGAAGCAGAAGCGGGTTCAGAAACACACCTTCACGGTCCAGGGCTACGAGGAGCTGAAAGCTGAACTCTCGGCGCTCCAGGGGGAGCGCGTCAGGATTGCCGAGGAGATAAAGCGAGCAGCGGCAGACAAGGACTTTCGTGAGAACGCCCCTCTCGATGCCGCCAAGGACCAGCAGGGGATTATCGAGGGGCGCATCAGACAGTTGGAGGAGACCCTCAGAGCCGCTGAGGTGGCCGTTGGCGAGGTCGATACCACGACCGTAGCCGTGGGGTGCACCGTCAGACTGCGACAGTTGCCCTCCGGGCAGGAGACGTGTTTCACGCTCGTCAGTCCGGGGGAAGCCAGCCCGACAAAGGGGAAACTCTCGGTCAAATCCCCTACGGGCAAGGCGCTGCTCGGGCGCGGCACAGGCGATGAAGTCGAGGTGGCCGCGCCGGCGGGGACGCTGCGTTATCGTATCGAGACCATCGAAGGCTCTTCCTAGACGCGCGAATGGGACACCTCCCCACGAACTCGACCGCCTCACCCCTGGCAGGACCGGCTCGTTGCCCGGCGCTGTTCATACCCCGGGTGCCATCGCGGTTCATAATCGACCTGGCCAAACGATGCGCGTCCCGTGGGAGGTCCAACGTCTCACGCCTTGCGGTCTCGTTGTCTCGGTCTCCACGGACACCGGACTGAGCAGGCGTGGTGCAGTGACGGTTGCTCCAAGGCATGGAGACCAGTCCCCCGGCGAGCGCTTCTCGACTGGCTGAGGTGACGTTGCGATATGCCGCTCAGCAGAGCGACCTTTGAGGCAGACACGCCATGGGATTGAAGCTGCGCCCGATACGGACCCAGCCGACCGTGCAGGACGGCGAGCAGGGCGTCCTCCTCAGCGACCCCCTCGCACTGAGCCGCAAGGTGCTGTTCGTCCCCAATGCCTATGCTCTGCTGCTTGCCCTGCTGGATGGGACGCGCGACGTGGGCACGCTCAAAACGGGCTTCGAGCTCCGAACCGGAACACCCCTCAGCAGCCTCCTGTTGGACTCAGTTGTCGCGCAGCTCGATGAGGCCCTCTTCCTGGAGAACGACCGCTTCGCCCAAGCCTACAGCATTGCGCTCCAGGAATACCGTGCCGCCACATCGCGAGCGCCTGCGCTGGCCGGCACGTCCTATCCGGCCAGGCCAGAAGAGCTCGACAGGAGCCTCCAAGCCTACGTGCAGAATGCAGTTGCCGGCACCGAGCCCGCAGACCAGATTCAGGGACTTATCAGCCCCCACATCGACTTCAACCGGGGTGGGCACATATACGCCGCGGCATGGTGGATGGCCAGAGAGTCACTGCGCCAGGCTGAACTCGTCGTCATCCTGGGCACAGACCACAACGACGCTGAAGGACGGGTTACCCTCACGCGTCAGAGCTACGCTACGCCGTGGGGAGTCGTCCCCACCGAAGTCGAGGTGGTGAACCAGTTCGTCGAGGAGCTGGGCGAGGAAACGTTTAGGTGCGAATTGCATCACCGTACCGAGCACTCCATTGAGATGGCCGTGGTCTGGCTGCACTATTTCCTTCGTGACCCGCCGTGTCCGGTGGTGCCCGTACTCTGCGGCTCCTTCGACTCGTTTATTGAGCAGGGGCGGAACCCCAGCGAGGCAGAACACATCGCGTCCACCGTGACGCTCCTCCGCCGACTTGCCCGGTCACGTCAGGCTATCATCGTCGCCGCCGCCGACCTGTCTCACGTGGGGCCGGCCTTCGGTGACCCTGTACCCCTGGACGCCATTGCCAGGGCGAGACTGGCCAATGAAGACCAGGAATTGCTCAGCATAGTGGCCCAGGGCAGGGCGGACGACTTCTACGAGCAGGTCCGTCGCGAGGAAAACCGGAGACGTATCTGCGGCTTGCCGCCCGGTTTCATCGCCCTTTCGGCACTCGAGGGAGTCACGGGTACCCTCGTTGGCTACGACCAGTGTCCGGCTGCCGAGCACTCGACTTCGCTCGTGTCCATTTGCGGCATGACATTGAAGGCCTAGCCTCACGCGCTGTCCGACTTGTTCGCGCAGCCGGGATGATAGCGCCGACCAGGCGGGCGGTACCGCGGCTAGACTCCCAGCTCGGTACGAATGCCGATGAAAGACAGTATGTTGTCCCGCGCTATGATGCCGACAACGCTCCCCTTCTCTACCACCGGCAGCTGGTTGATATCCTCCTCAGTCAGCAACCGCAAAGCTTCGTACAGGTCGTGGTCAGGACGTACCCACTGCATCTTGTCGAACGGCATCATGATCTCCTCAACCCTGCGAGTTGTCCAGGACTCACGTGGCACCGCTTTGGTGCTGTGCACCGTGACCAGCCCGAGCACACGGTCGTCCCCGACAACCGGGAAACACCGCCGGCCAGACCTCAGGATATGGTCTTGCACCAACCGGTCGACGGTCAGTTCGGGACGCACCACCTCGCAGTCCCTCGTCATCGCCTCGCCGACGGTATGCCCCTTCAACATGTCCTGTATGGCCAACTGCCTGTAGCTGGATACCGCCGAACTCTGGAGGAACCAGCCGATGAAGGCCAGCCACAGCCCGTTGAACCAGTAGCCCCAGAAGATCAGCCCTATGCCGCCGAAGATGAACAGATAGCCAAACCCCCGACCGATATTGGACGCTGTTCTGGTTGCGTTCCGCAGGTTCCCACTCCGCCCCCACAGTATCGACCGCAGCACGCGACCGCCGTCCAGCGGGAAGCCGGGGATGAGGTTGAAGGCAGCCAGGAACACGTTGATGAGCCCCAGCCAGTAGGAGACGCCGGTTATGAAATCGCTGAACCCGCTCGACCAGAACCAGATGGCCCAGAAGACGACGCCCAAGGCCAGGCTGGTCAGCGGCCCGGCGAGGGCTATGCGCAGTTCGTCCCGTGCCTTCCGTGGCTCCTCGGCGAACTGAGAAACGCCGCCGAAGATGAAAAGGGTTATCGAGCGAACGGTGAGGCCGCTCGACTTCGCCACGATGCTGTGCATCAACTCGTGTGCCAGAACCGACCCGAAGAAGAGCAAGCTGGTCAGCAGCCCGGCACCGACAGATGTCCCCAGGCTCCAGTGCGGGTAGATGACTGGAAAGTACCCCGCCGTCAGCGCCCACGTCACCAGCGCAAAGATGATGAACCAGGACCAGTGCAGCCCGATTGGGATGCCGAAGAGCCTGCCGATAGGTATGCCGCGTTTCAACATGTTCTCACCCCCAAGGAAGGGCCCGCCCTTCCGCGCCGCTCGCCGGCGGCGCCACCTCCTAGCCCTTGCCCGGCTACTGCGACTGCCGCGAAGGGAACAGCTGCTGCTTCTTGAACTGAAGGAAGTTGTCCGATATGTAGTTCAGCGGCTTCTTGGCCAGGTGGAACTCGTGGTGAAGCCGCCACAGCACTCCCGTCAAATCGAGCATCCTCGCACCCCTGTCCTCTCCCGCCAGCCGGTAGAAGCGTCTGCCTTCCTCTTCGAAGTCAGCCGCCGACCTCCTCAGGCGCCTGGTCAACGCAGGCCGGGCCTCGCCTTCCGGGGAGCAGTCCGGGTCAAGGCCGGCGTACTCAGGGAACATCCCGAGGATGAAAAGGCACAGGTCAGCGATCCTCTTGTAGTAGCCGAACCGCTGTCCCTCGTCAGCCGCTTCACACAGGCTGACCAGACTGTCCACGTCCATGTCACTGAACCTGACTTTCCGCCATACCCCCTTGCGCACCCGCACCGGCACAGTGAAGCTTTCCACCCGGGTGAAGGACACGAGCATGTCAGCCAGGTAGTCCAGCATCCTCCTCTCCGTGAGGAACTCGACCACGTCCTTTGTGTCAAACACGGCAATACGCTGGCTTGCCGTTCTCTCAACGGTGTAGCTCTGACTCTCAAGCTGGCGAAGGGCCTCCCGGAGCAGAACCTCAAACAGGAGCCTCGGACTGATCCTCGCCAGAATGGCCTCGTCACCCATGAGCATGATCCGCTCGAACAGCCTGCCCGTCTCATGGTCGAGCATAGCCTCGACTATGGTGGGGTCGCTCTTGATAGCGTCGAGCTTGCCCTCCAGCCGGGGCTCCACCGTCTCTATCAGGAACAGGATGTCGCCGTCCGAGAGGCGTGAAAGTGGCTCTTCCATCGCCGATTGTCCCTCCCGCTCACCGCACACGTTTGTCAGGCCCTTCCCGCACACCGCGTCTGTCGCCACGTACGTGCACAAGCACGTCCCGGCCCACGCCCTCTAGCGCTCCGTCTCATAATCCATGAACCGGTATCCCAGCCCGCGCTCGCTGAGGATGTACCTGGGGTTCTTCGGGTCCTCCTCGATCTTCTGCCTCAGATACGTTATGTAAAGCCGAACGTAATGGTCCTCGTCCCTGTACTCCGGCCCCCAGACCCGAGCCAGAAGCGTCTTGTGGCTCAACAAGCGCCCTGGATTGGTGACCAGCTGGTAGAGCAGCCGATACTCGGTCGGCCTCAAATGTACCTCCCGACCCCCCACTATGACCTTTCGCTGGTCGAAGTCGACCAGCAGGTGCCCGTCAACCGCGACTCTGGATCCGGTGCCGGCAGTCCTCGCCTCGGTCCTCCTCAGAACAGCCCTGATCCGGGACACCAGCTCACGAGGGCTGAAAGGCTTGATGATGTAGTCGTCCGCACCCAGGTCCAGTCCTCGAACGCGGTCGAACTCCTCTCCTTTCACGCTGACGAAGATGACCGGCACCGCCGATATCTCACGGATTCTGCCCAGAGTCTCAAAACCGTCCATGTCCGGCATCATGACGTCGAGCACCACCAGGTCCGGCAGGTCTCTCGCCACTCTCTCCAGCGCTTCGTAGCCGTCGGCGGCGGTTGTGACTCGATAGCCTTCGAGTTCCAAGTTCATGCTTATGAACTGGAGCATTCGCCGCTCGTCATCCACGACCAGAATCGTTTTCTCCGACGGCATCGCAGGTTACTCGAAACTTCCTTCCGTGTCCACTTCCTCAGTGCTTCCCTGCCGGGGAAGCGTGAACGTGACGCAGGAGCCCTCGCCCGGAGTACTCGACAAGTCGATAGCGCCTCCATGCGCCTCGACAATCGTTTTGCAGATGTACAGGCCGAGGCCCAGCCCGGGCACCCTGTGGACAGCGCTGACGTCCGCCCTGTGGAACCTCTCGAACACGTGCTCGACCTCCTGAGGCGGGATACCTATCCCCGGGTCAGTGACAGCCACTTCCACTTCCTCGCCAGAGGCTTTGCCGGCGATCGTGATTATCCCACCGTCGGGCGAGTACTTGATCGCGTTGTCCACCAGATTGGTCAGCACCTGCTCGGTCAGCTCCGGGTCAGCGGGCACCGCCGGGAAACTGCGCTCGAACTTCACTTCGAACCTATGGGCCCCTGTGGTCCCCTGGAGCTTCCGCACCACCTTGCCGGCGAGAGAGGGCAGCATCACCGGCTCCCTTTGCAGGGGCAGAATCCCCGTCTCGATCCGTGACGCGAGCAACAGCCCGCGCATGAGCTTGCTCAGCCGGTCGCACTCATCCTCGATTATCTGAAGCCCCTGCCTCACCGTTTCCTCATCCCATTTCCCATCGCCGCGCGCCAGCGTGCTGGTGTAACCCTTGATAATCGACAGGGGTGTCTGAAGCTCGTGGCCCACCATGGAGAGGAAGGTCGACCTGAGTGCCTCCACCTCCCGTGCCCCGGAGATATCCCGTACGTTCACCACCGCGTTCAACGGCCGGCCGTCGCGGGACCTGACCATGGAATACACCATAGCCACCTCAGCATCGCCGCCATCCTTCCTGCTTATCATGCCTTCCTGCTCCCAGGTCCGTCTACCCTCGTCGCCATGCATCAACATGGGACACTGGCGGTCACAGAGCGTTTTCCCCTCCCAGTCCCGCAGCCCCAGCACCCTGTAGCAGTGGGCCCCCACGACCTCCTCTCTCGGATAGCCGGTGAGCCTTTCCATGGCAGCGTTGAACTCCACGACCCGCCGCTGAGCATCAATGCTCATGATGCCTTCGGCGCTGCCCTCGAGTATGGCCTCGATTCTCTGTTTCTCTTCGCTCAGAAGGTGGGCCAGCATGGCATTCTGCACTGCGATGGCGGCCTGGTCGGCGAAAGCCGCGAGGACTGGCTGATCCAGATTGGAGAAGGAGGTGGCCTTCAGCGGCCGCAGCACATATATCAGCCCCACCGCCCTTCCCCCGACCCGGAGCGGGAGTGCCATCACCGGGTCCTGGACTACCTCCTGGCTGGAGGTCGGCAACGACGATTCGGGCCGGAGTCTCGAAAGCAGGTCGAAGCTGTCTCGGCTCCCCGCCAGGTCGGGTATGGCCTCGTCCAGCAAAGGCCGCAATCGGGCCAGGGACTTCGAGTCCAGGCCGTACGAGGCACTCGTGACGAAACGGTGCTCCGTCTCATCCCAGGTCGCAACAACTCCAGCGCCCCCCTCCACAGCTTCGACAGCGTTCCTGAGAACCAGCTCAAGCGTCGCCTGGAGATCAATCTCCCGCGGCGCCGCCCCTTGACTCTCCACCTGTCACTCCCTCCGCATGAAGCACTGCTGACGCCTTCCTCTAATCCAGTTCTTGCATTCCGCTAACGCTATTCTAATACATGACCGCTTACACTGTAAGCTGTGCGGCGTGAGCGGCCCAGACGGAGTGCTCAGGTCTCCGCGGGTCGGCTTGTGCGCGCGCTCGACAACTCAATATACGGAGACAAGACCAGAAGGCCTTGGTACAGAGAAGGAGGCACACGTGGCGAAGAAGACCGCAGCCCCAATACGATTGCAGCCCCTGGCCGACCGAATCGTGGTCAGGCCAATCAAGAAAGAGGAGGTGACCAAGGGAGGCATCGTCCTCCCCGACACCGCGCAGGAGAAGCCGCAGGACGGCGAAGTCATCGCCGTCGGTCCGGGGAAGCTGACCGACGATGGCAAGAGGCTGCCAATGGACGTTAGGGAAGGTGACAAGATCATCTTCACCAGGTACGCTGGCACTGAGATACGACTGGAGGACGAGGAGTTGCTGATCCTCAGGGATAGCGACGTGTTGGCCAAGGTCTCGTGACACAACGACAACCATTCTGCAAGGAGGTGCACAATGCCGGGCAAGCAGATTGTCTATGACGACCAGGCGAGGCGAGCACTGAAGCGGGGCATTGACCAGCTCGCCGATGCGGTGAAGCTCACTCTGGGGCCCAAGGGACGAAACGTTATCCTCGACAAGAAGTTCGGACCACCCACGGTCACCAACGACGGCGTCACCATCGCCAAGGAGATCGAGCTGGAGGACCATCTGGAGAACATGGGCGCCCAACTCATCAAGGAGGCGGCTACCAGGACCAACGACGTCGCTGGAGACGGCACGACCACGGCCACCCTGCTGGCCCAGACCATGATCCACGCCGGCATGAAGAACGTGGCTGCCGGAGCGAACCCCATGGCCGTCAAGCGGGGGTTGGTGAAGGCGACATCGGCCGTCGCCGAGGAACTCAAGAGGCTGGCTATCCCCATCGAGGGCAAGGAGCAGATGGCCCAGATAGCCGCCATCTCGGCCAACAACGATGAGGAGGTTGGCGACCTCATCGCTGAAGTGATGGACCGGGTCGGAAAGGATGGCGTCATAACCGTTGAGGAGGGAAAAGGCATCCGCTTCGAGACAGAGTACGTCGAAGGGATGAACTTCGACCGCGGCTACATCAGCCCCTATTTCGTCACGAACGCCGAGCGGATGGAGACGGTGGTCGAGGACCCGTTCATCCTGCTCACGGACAAGAAGGTATCCGCCGTGGCCGACCTTCTGCCCGTTCTGGAGAGGGTGCTCAAGGTGTCAAAGAACCTCGTCCTGGTAGCCGAGGACTTCGAAGGAGAGGCGCTGGCTACCCTGGCGGTCAACAAGCTTCGCGGCACGCTCAATTGCCTCGCCGTCAAGGCTCCTGGCTTCGGAGACCGACGCAAGGCGATGCTGGAGGACATGGCCATCCTCACCGGCGGCCAGGTGATTACCGAAGAGCGGGGGCGTAAGCTCGAATCAGCCACCGTGGACGACCTCGGCAGGGCCAGACGTGTAGTATCTACGAAGGACGAGACCACCGTAGTGGAAGGCAAGGGCGACGAGGAGCAAATACGGGCCAGAATGAAGCAGATCAAGGCCCAGATCGATGAGACGACCTCGGACTACGACAGGGAGAAGCTCCAGGAGCGCCTGGCGAAGCTGGCCGGCGGCGTGGCTGTGGTCAAAGTGGGCGCTGCCACCGAGGTGGAACTCAAGGAGAAGAAGCACAGGGTGGAGGACGCGCTGTCAGCCACGCGGGCCGCGGTGGAGGAGGGCATCGTGCCCGGGGGCGGTGTGGCCTTCATACGGGCGGCACGCTCCCTCGACAAGCTCAAGCTGTCCGGCGATGAGGCTGTTGGCGTGGCCATCATGAGGCGTGCCCTCGATGAACCGCTAAGGCAAATCGCCTGCAACGCCGGCCAGGAAGGGTCAGTGGTGGTCGAGGCCGTGCGCGGCAACAACAGCATCAACTACGGATATGACGCCCAGAGCGACCAGTACGGCGACATGGTGGCCAAGGGCATCATCGACCCGGTGAAGGTGAGCCGCGCTGCGCTTGAGAACGCCGCCAGTATCGCCGCCATGGTCCTTACCACCGAATCACTGATCACCGACATCCCGGAGAAGAAGAAGCAGATGTCTTCACCCTACCCTGACATGGAGTACTAGCGGACCGGGGGCCAGGTTCCAGACGACACGCCGACAGGGACTCGAACAGGCCCCGGTCCGGCCTGGAAGGTTGATACGACAAGAATGAGTGAGCAGAGTTATTCACCGATGCTGAAGCGAGAAAGCTGTCCCAAATGCGGAGGCGACGTCGTGGTTGACAGCGACTGGCATGGCAGGTACAGACAATGTCTCCAATGCGGCCACCTGCGCGATATGCAGACTACCGATGACCCGTTTGAAGCTGCTGGAAGCAATGACAGGAGGACAGGTCAAGACGTGAGGGAGGCACCCCGCGCGGCGACAAGGTGAGGAGAAAGGGAGGTGTGCGATGACATTGATGCGCTGGGACCCGTTCAGAGAGATGGTGAGCCTCAGGCAGGCGATGGACCGCCTGCTTGAGGACAGCTTCGTGCGACCGTCTCGCCTGTGGCCGGAGATGACCCCTGGCGAATTCCCGATTGACATGTATCAAACGGCCAACGATGTGGTGCTGAGAGCCTCCCTTCCCGGAGTGAAGCCCGACCAGGTGGACATCTCCGTGACCGGAGACACCGTCACCATCAAGGGCGAACACAAGGAGGAAGAGGAGGTCAAGCAGGAGAACTTCCTGCGCAAAGAGCGCCGCTACGGGGCTTTCGCACGCTCCATCACCGTCCCGGTGTCGGTGCAGAGCGACAAGGCGGAAGCGGTATTTGAGAACGGCGTTCTCACCCTGACCCTGCCCAAGGCCGAAGAGGTGAAGCCCAAGCAGATCAAGGTGAAGGCCAAGCCAATGGTCGAGGGTGAGAAGAAGTGAATGTGCGAGGTGCCTCCCTCAAAGACACATGAAACGGAACACCACGCGGATGTGAGACAACGAAGGTTAGGAGTGATGACATGGCGCAAGCGGTGAAACTCAATGACGAGCAGCAGAAGGAAGGCTACTGGACGGAGCGGAGCGGTGAGTACGTCCAGGTGTGGCACCACACCAACCAGATAGCGCTCCTGATAGCCTCACCTGACATCGACGACAAGGTCCAGGACGTGGTGCAGAGGAAGAGGAAGGAACTGAAGGAAGTGGAGGAGAAGACAGGCTGGAAGCCGGACTGATACCAGGATACAGGCTCAGTCCGCCGGCGAAGGCCTCCAGAGACTGCGCGGAGCAGGGCAACACCGGGGCCACTGTGGCGTCAAGCGCAGCAGAAGAGCCAGTAAGGTCAGAGTCCCAGGAGAGCGGCGCTTCACTGTCCGAGGGCGGCAACCCCATCGCCGGGATGAGCAACCCGATGTCTTGGGCCCGGCGGCGCCGACACGAGATGTCAATGCCTGTGACTTCCGAAGCGACAGCGAACACGGTGGCGGAGCATAGCCGCCACGGCTGCGTGGGCAGCGAGCCCCTCACCCCGTGCTTCCGCTGTGGGCTGTGCTGCACCGGCCGTCACGTCCGTCTCAGCCGCACAGACGCCCGCCGCATAGCGACGGACTGGGCATCACGTTGCGGGACTTCCACGAGAGGTATATCGACCCGTTGTGGGCCGGCACCGGTAGCCTCGTCCTGCGCCAGCGCGAAGGCAGGTGCGTGTTCGTACGCTTCGACGACCACAGCCATGTGGCAACCTGTCTCATACATCCCTTCAAGCCCACCATCTGCCGTATGTGGACACCCGGCCTGCACCGGCGCGAATGCCGCGAGGGAATGACAAGGCGCCAGAGCGCCGCCGGGGACCCGTCCAGCCGCCCCAGGAGACCCGTGCACCAGAACGATGCACTCGCCACGCCGTGGAATCCCTGGTAACATAAGGAGAGACCGATGCCCGTCTATGAGTATGAATGCAGGAAGTGCTCCCTGAGGTTCGAGATGAAGAGACGTTTTCACGAGGAATCTGACGCGGTCTGTCCTCGATGCCACGCTGAGGCGCGTCGCATCTTCTCGCCTGTCCCCATCTTCTTCAAGGGCTCGGGCTTCTACGTGACGGACAACCCGGGGAGCCGCGGCAATGGCTACGAGCGCCAACGCAACGGCGGTGCGCCCAAGATACGGGAGAAGGACGAGACTCCGGGAGACGAAAAGAGACAGAAGGAAGCCACGAAATGAAACTGTGCGTCAAGAAGATCTACTGCGCTGACTGCCAGCGACTGGTGAACGGCCGTGAGACCCAGATGGAGGCCGGCAACACACGGGTCTCCTGTCCCAGGTGTGGAAAGCCCCTCTACGACTGGAACGGTGTCACCTGGCGGCCAGTGCGGCAAGCGACCTGATGACGAAGCGCGACTACTACGAAGTGCTCGGCATCAGCAGGGATGCCGACGAGACCGCGATCAAGAGAGCCTACCGGAGCCTGGCCATGCAGTACCACCCGGACCGCAACCCGGGTGACGCTCAGGCGGTGGAGAGGATGAAGGAAGTCAATGAGGCCTACGCCGTCCTGAGCGATGAACACAAGCGCCGGCTCTACGATACGTACGGCCACGCCGGCCTCGAAGGCTACACCCAGGAAGACATCTTCCGTGGCGTCGATTTCGCCGGCCTGTTCCACGAATTCGGTCTGGGGGATGTCTTCGGTTTCGGCGGTGGTCTCTTCGATAGCTTCTTCGGGAGGAGACCGCCGTCCCGGGCCGGGCCGAGTCGAGGGGCCGACCTGAGGTACGACCTCACCCTGACGCTGGAGGAGGCGGCCTTCGGAGCCGAGACCAGTATTGAGCTTCCCGAGAGGGAAGTCTGCTCGAAATGCGACGGCAGCGGCGCCCGCGAGGGTGGCCTGGAGCAGTGCGACGCCTGTGGCGGCTCAGGACAAATCGTCAGGGAGCAGAGGTCGGGGTCGAGCATATTCCGTCAAATCACCGTCTGCGGCAAGTGCCGTGGCAGGGGACAGCTCATCAAGGAAGCCTGCGACCAGTGTGAGGGCACCGGCATTCTGGAGAAGACCAGGGAGGTCACAGTCCAGGTGCCCGCCGGAGCTGACACGGGCCATAGCATCCGGCTCGAAGGCGAGGGGGAGAAAGGCGAAGGGTCGCCCGGCGATCTCTACGTTGTTCTCCATGTCGAGCGACATCCCACGTTCGAGCGTCATGGCGATGACATCTTCGTCCAGCAGGACATCAGCCTCACCACCGCCGCCCTCGGCGGCCAGGTGGAAGCGCCCACCCTCGATGGCACGGCAACCGTGGACGTGCCCGAGGCCACCCAGACCGGGTCGGCCTTCCGCATCACGGGACAGGGGGTCCCCCGCCTCGATGGCCAGGGCAGAGGGGACCAGTACGTCATCGTGAGGGTGCTCACCCCGACAGACCTGAGCGACGAGGAGCGGGGACTGCTGCGCCGGTTCGAGCGCCTGAGGCAGGAGCCGCAAACACAGTCCCCCGTGCCCAACGACGACGGGCGGGACACCGTCGCCCGCGACGGAGAGCACTGAGTAGGTGGGAACATGAGCGACGAGCGGAAGAAGGTCCCCCAGTTCGTGCTGCCAAGAGGCTTCGCCGGAAGGGTGACCTTGATGTCCATGAACAGGGGCCACAAGGCCATCTATGAGAACGTGGCCAGAGCTTTGCAGCTCCAGCCGGAAGACGACCTCGTCGACATAGCGTGCGGAAATGGCCACTTCGTGAAGAACTACGCGTCGCATGTGCGCAGCGTTGCCGGGCTGGACCTCTCTGAGCTTTCAATCAAGCTCGCCACCAGGAACAACAGAAGCCGTGTCGCGGCGGGGGCCGCGCAGTTCGTCCAGGGCGACGCCTCACACCTCCCGTGGGAGGACAATCGATTCAGCGCCGCCACGGTCATGGGCGGTTTCCCCGGCATTCCACAGCCCGTGGAGTCACTCAGGGAGATGCATCGAGTGCTGCGCCCGGGAGGGAGAGCGGTGGTCAGCATAGAGTGGAACGCTGAAGATGGGAAGGACCACTCCAAACGGGTCAGGCAGTACGGCTATCGTATCTGGACGGAAGAAGAGGTGCGAAACCTGTTCAAAGAGGCCGGGTTCTCCGACGTCTCCATCGCCTACGGCAGAGGGCTCATGATGCCCAGGCTTATGATAGCGAGCGGCGTCAAGCAGTAGGCCTGCCGCCCCGGGCCTCGGCAATCGCTGGCCTGCTCGGCAGCGATACGGGAGGGCACACACCTTCAGGCAGAGAGGGAAGTCACTTCAATTCGAGCAGTCTCATGGCGTTTTCGCCGAGAATCTTTTTCTCGAAGTCGGGGGCGAGATTGAGGCTTCTCAAAGCTGTGAGTGTGACGTCGAAGCTGCCGCGAAGGGGGTAGTCCGTGGCGAAGAGCACCCTGTCCTCCGCTCCGTACTTCTCGTAGGCGTCCCACGGCATGTAGTGGTACAGGTCGTGAAAAACGGAGACGTCGACATAAACATTGGCGTGTCTCGCCACCAGTGACCACGTCTCCCAGGGCCATGGAAAACCGCAGTGACCCAGGACAATCTTCAGGTCCGGATAGCGGATGGCGACGGGCTCCACAAGCATGGGATGGCCCAACCGGGCATCGGAGTCCGGATGGGAGCGCTGGTGGGCGGTGTGAGTCCACACGGGAATGCCCAGCTCCAGCGCCGTTTCCCACAGGGGATAGTGCTTCGGGTCGGAGAAGTCGAAATGCTGCACCGGAGGGACCAGTTTCAGTCCCCGGCACCCCAGGACCTTCACCGCGTGTACCAGCTTGTCCACCGCAGCCCGGCCCATGGAAGGGTCCACGCCGGCAAAGGGGATGAAGCGGTCGGGATAGGCTGAGGCCATCCGCGCCACGTCTTCATTGGTTACCAGCTCGACGCCGTAGTGGGTCGTGAGGTCCATGGACACAATGCAGGCCTTGTCCACCCCGGCCTCGTCCATCTCGCGGATGATGTCCTCGATGGAGCGCTCCGTGAAGAGGTACGTGACTCCCTGCTGGTACATCTCCCGGAGCTGCGGTTCATGGCGCTCGAACATCCGCTTTACAGCTTCCTGCACGCTGGGCGTCACAGTGGCTTCCTTGCAGAACGGATGAACGTGAATATCGATAACCATGTTGCCGACCCGCCCGATTGTACCACCATTCACGCCACAGCCGTCAAGCTCAATGGCGGTTTCGGGCGCCCAGGAACCCGCGACTACAGGCTTCGCTCAATATGGCCAGTCGAGCGCATCTCTCGCGGCTTTCCGGCTAGGCTCGGAAATCCACTGCCTCAGCCGCACCCTCGGGTAGACGCCGCGGTCTGCCTTGCGGTGGCAAGTGGGGCAGAGGACTATCAGATTGTCCTTGCGGTTTGACCCACCCTGCTCCCTTGGTATTATGTGGTGAAGATCCACGAGGTCCCGCTCGCGGCAGGCTGGGTTCTCACAGCTGTATCCTGCTGCCTCTTTGAACCGCTCCTTTTCCGCAGCAGACAGGTTGCGCCCTCCCGATGACGTCGTCTTGGCTCTCTCTCTGTCCCCCGCAATCGCTTGGGTGCTTCTCCTCGCCAAGCTCTTGAATCGTGCTAAGCCTTGCCGTCGGTATAGCAGTACGCAGACCGCTACGATGACCACAACGGCAACGCCTATGACAGGATAGAGAATATGGCGTGGCACCAGCGCCCAGACTAGTGCGCCTACCACGAAGACGACTATCAAGAGCTGAGCCCAGCGGGGCAGCCGATTGTCAGAGCCCGCCATTGCGTGCCCCTTCCTGACCATAGCACCTAGCGGAGCCACATATGCGATGGTCAAACAGCAGCCTACATGTGGACAACTGGGCTGTCAATACTTCCCATTCGCCCATCGTCTGCAATATCGTAGGGGACGTCACTTCACAGCCATTCTTCGGCCAATCAGCCTGCAACCTGTCAGTCCGACAATGTCACGCTGCAAGTCCAGCAGCAGACAACAGCACCGCCCCGAGAACCGTCCAGAACACAGCAGTGCCCTGCCTCATCACTACCTCGGACTGAAGCACTTCGATGCGCGAGTCCCGCTTAAGCATCCAGTACATCGCAAGCTTCTTCGCAGCCCTCGTCCAGCTCTCCATCATCCACCGAGGGGGCGCCCACCGCGGCCACAGGAACATGTACTCTTGTCTTGCAGCATGCGCCAGCACCGTGGCTGTTCCCGCGTAATACAATCCAACTGCAACCGCCAAAGCCCCAAGCCCGACCAGCGTCCAACTTCCTCCACTCACCGTGCAACCCACCTCCTTCCCCCATCGCGCAATGCTACCATGTCTAGACAGCGATAGACACTGATGAGCTGCCAATCGCGCAAATCCGTCTGGGCAAAAGTCTTCCCACCCCGTTCCCCACCCTTTTGCATTCCGCACGTCCCGTAGGGTAGAATCTGAATCCAGGGAGAGGTGTCCGAGTGGTTTATGGTGCCACTCTCGAAACTCGAAAGCTGGTGTTCCGTCCGGTGACACCAGCTTTGTTCTTATCCCGAGCCCCCCGCGCCGAATCCCCGTCTCGTGCCCCGCCGTCGTGGCTTGTCGCTTCCGATGTTCTTGTCCTACGTTAGAAGTATCTTTGCAGCGAGTCATCCTTCGAGTTCGCAGAGGCTAAACATAACCAGGCGAACATAGGATCACCCTTGCAGTGCCTGCAGCGCCCTATGCAACGTACACCCAGCCCAAAGCACTCAGTAGTGAACCTTGGTGGTACAGTTGCCGCCGACCGGTGGGACCAGTCCTCAGAAGACTTCAGGGCTTGCGGCACCGCGCACAGCGCTAGAAGACCTTGAGATTCGGTAGCAGGTGACGCACGATCTCGTCGGCTTGTGTCCAATGTTGTTGAGTCACTGCGCCACCAGAGGCTGCATCACCGCTCTCTCTCAGGCACCTGCAGATCTCACAAGTCTCGTTCGTCTTGTCACATCCACAAGTCAGATGGTAGTCGGCGTGTTCACGGAGCTCTCGCAGTTGCGCAAGTTGATCCGCCATGGCGCGCTTGTTGCGAGTTCTCAACTCAGCCATGATACCTCCATGGTCCTGTCCACTCCCCCTGGGTTGCCACTGCTTGAGCATTAATCTACTTCTTGCAGTGAGATGACAAGCGTAGTAGGCGCAGCTTATGGCAGTCCTTAGACATCCCTCGCTAGGATCCTCCGACACCAGTGTGGAGGCCAGACTGAAGAATTCCTCTGGATCGAACGACTGGGGTTCTATTTCCATTTCAACTGAAATCCCACAGAGGTGTTGACGAATTCAATCGACTCGCGGGGCAAGCTGGCCTTCCATTCATCGATCTTCTCTCCAACCGCATCCCACAATGAAAACGCATCGTCAGCGCTGGCGTCTATGCCAAACTCGACAACAATCTCCTCGAACTCAAGGTCTTCGGCTGAGCGTGACGGCCTGACCTTGATGTACTCAATCGGGAATCCCTGCTCCGTGACTGTGTCACCCGCCAACTCAATCACCTTCGCAACAATAACTCGCAAGTCGCTAGTAAGTAAGCCGCTTGCACTTGGGTAGTACTCAGGAGTCGGCCGCTCTGGCCCCACCGGAGCCACGCCTAAGCCGAGCACTACACCGACATCCTCTGCGAAGGTCACGAAGAGCTTCCCTAGCTGCGCACTGACCCGAGAAAGCGGGGCTTCGTAGGCAGATGCAGTCACAAGAGCCTTCTGGACATCCAAGAAGGATTCCAACACGTTGAGGCGGCTGTACGCCCTGACCGCTTCGTTGACATCGATGTAGTACGCAAGACACGGCTTCTCGGCCCGCTCCATACCAGCAAATTCCACATCGCGAGCACCCCAATCGAAAGCAGCCGTCAATCGTGGGCTCACAAGTGCCGCGTACGTGCCCCGTGATTCGACCCTGCCCAAGACAGTCCACATCGAAAGCCGCAGCCAATCAGGGTAACCAGCGCTGGACTCCGCAGGTGGTTCATCGCAGTACACGCATGGCGCCAAATCGACCGTTCCTGAGCCAGAACCCTGTGGTTGCTGAAGAGGCGAGTCTCGCCACTGTTCACATTCCCCTGTCGGCAGGGGCAGCGCACCTATCACGGCTCAGCGCCTCCCTCCATCGCCCCCACCAGTGCTTTTATCGTCTCGGACAGCTTCCCTGCGGCAGTCACTACGCTGTCTCTATCCCTACTGCGATGGACAATGCTTGAGAAGTACTCAGAGCTAGGTCTGGCCAACAAAGGCTCAATGCGGTAGTCGAACCATTCTTCTCCCGTTGGGGCTTGATTTGCCGGAACGAGGCGTACCCCATAGTTGCATATGGCCGCACCCAGGAGATTCCCAAGCCGTTGAAGATCGGAGGCACCAGCAAACAGGTTCGCGGTCACCTCGAGGGGACTTATGTCGGTGGCTATGGCCAGGTCAGCGGCGACTTCATAGAAACGGGCCTCCTTGTCCAAGTCAACGTCTGAGAGCTGCTTCGCCAATTCCCTGACTTTGTCAAAGTACCCGATCACCTCGGGTATGTCTTTGCCCTGTATGCCGAGAACGCCACGATTAGGGTCAACCAGCATGCTGAACGACCCCTTGCGAGCGACAATGCCACCAATTACTACCCTGGCGCCAGGCGGCATTCCTGGCGGCAATTCAGGCGCCGGTGTGAAGCCAATCCCCCGGGCAATCTCCAGAACTTGCGCAGAATCAATTGGAAAGAAGATGGACGTCAGACGAACACTAAGACCGAATGAGTTCACTCTGACGTCAACCGAACTCCCGGATCCAGGATCCATAGTCACTCCCTTCTGTACTACATCTGCGCTATATGACTGACCACAGCCGAGGACTAACCACAGGCTCCTTCACGCCACTACTCCCTCATTATACGGACGTCCGTGTTATCTGTAAATGAAATGGCATGTCTGAGATAGAGAGCGCATCTTCGATTTCTCCTACGTCTCTGCCCGCCAGTTCTTGACATCGAACCTCCTCGCTTCCCTCAGCTGCGGTCAGCCAAGGCGCTGCAACCGGGGAGTCTTCCTGCGCCAAGTACAACCTACTGCTTCGAGCGCCCAGGACCCGTGTCTTACACGCCGCGCAGAGGCAAGGCTTCGTATACGAAGAATACGCCTCGCTTCACGCCCTGTCAAGCTCGATCGCCGGGAACCCGTTCGATGCCCTCCTTTGCATTCCACACGTCACGTAGGGTAGAATCTGAACCCAGGGAGAGGTGTCCGAGTGGTTTATGGTGCCGCTCTCGAAAAGCGGTGTCCCGGTTGCGGGACCGTGGGTTCGAATCCCACCCTCTCCGCCAGCCGCCATCAATGGGTGATGCCCGTGATTGAGCAAATCGCAGGAGGCCGGAGGGGATAGCATGTCCAGTGATAGGCTACCAATAGGCCTTCCTACATTCCTCATGCTCAGCATCTTACCGAGGATGATGGAGAGGGATATGCTTGGCAGGATGTATATCAGGCTTGGCAGGGTATTGACATTGTCAGCTTGGCTTTACGAAACAGGCGCCGTATTGGGGCGTTGTTGGAGAGACAGGCTGCCGATGGTTGTGGAGATGTTTGAAGTAGAAAGCAAACGTGAGGAGTTCACCCTGTTCTGGTCTAAGGAGGCCAAGAGGAGGCTGAAGATGTATGGGCGTCAGCCTAGGAGTTTCCCCATCTTCGTTGTAGAAACAGACTTGCAGATGTTCACTGGCAAGAAGCTTAAGGACTTGCCGAAGATTGCGGACAAGAAGCTTCATCATAAGCAAGGCCAACGGTGGTTGGAATTGGCGGAGAGAGCTATGATTGAAGGGATTATGTTCGGTAGCATGTTCCCGGATTTGACTCGCGCTATGCTGGTGAATCAGTATCAGAAGAATGCTAAAGATTCTTGGAAGCAGGCTCGAAGATATGGCATTACATTGTCACAAGAACCACCACAGACAACCGTGGCAGACAAGGAAAAGGAATGCATAGCAATGGCTCATGACTATGTAGTGGAATACCATCCAGGATTGATACATGGTTTAGGACTAGCGTGAACCTAGTTAATGTGCGGAGAGGTGCTGGAGTGGCCGATCAGGCGCGCCTGGAGAGCGCGTGTCGCCTTTTGGCGACCGTGGGTTCGAATCCCACCCTCTCCGCCATTTACACTGCAGCGCTGTCTACAGGTGAGTCCCGTCCCCGCCGGCGGCACCCCTAGCAGTGGGCTGGGGGACGAGGTGCCAGCCCCCTCCTCACCATGCTCGCATCCGCGCACCCTTTGCGCGTGCCTTGAGCGTGTGCTAGAATATAAAGAACCACACAGGTTGGAGGATACCATAAGGCATGAAGATTTCAATTGTTGAGCCAAGAGCGCCCTTCTACAACTTCTACAGCGCGTTCATGAAGGACCTTCCCCTCCTGGGGCCGATATACATCGGCACCATCTTGAAGAACGGCGGGCACGACGTCACCGTCTTCAACGAGAATATCAAGCCAATCGACGATGAGGCAGTTGAGAGCTCTGACGTCCTGGCCATCTCCACCATGACGTCCACCGCTCCGCGTGGCTACGAGATAGCCGAGCGCTACAGAAAGCTCAACCCGAAGGGCCGCATAATCGTCGGCGGCGTCCACGCAACCTTCCTCCCCGACGAAGCGGCGCTCTACGCCGACCACGTGGTGAAGGGCGAAGCCGAGCTCGTCATCTCCGACCTTGTGAATAGCGGCGGTGACAAGATCGTGGATGGGGCCCGCGTCGAGAACCTCGACGACCTGCCATTCCCCGACTTCTCCCTGATAGACGGCTTCAAGAAGCGTATGAGAATCACGCCGATATCGACCTCGCGTGGCTGTCCCTATGACTGCACCTTCTGCTCCGTCAGCCCGATGTTTGGCCGCAAGTACCGCTTCCGCAGCACGGATAGCGTGATAGAGGAGCTGTCCAGATTCAAGCACAGGCATGTGTTCTTCTATGACGACAACTTCGCCGCCAACAGGGCCAGGACGAAGGAGTTGCTCAACGCCATGATCTCGTACGGCATCACCCCCAGCTGGACAGCCCAGGTGAGGGCTGACATCGCCAAGGACGAGGAGCTGGTGCAACTCATGACAGCGGCCAAATGCCGTCAACTGTGCATCGGCTTCGAGTCCCTCAATGCCGAGACGCTCAAGCGCTACAACAAGAAGCAGAGCCCCGAGGATATCAGGCATTGCATCAACGTCCTGCACCGGTACGGAATCAAGGTACACGGCATGTTCATATCCGAGGGCTACACCGACGTATACGACAAGCTCGGACTGGACAGCCTTCAACTGAGCATTCTCATTCCCCTCATCGGCAGCAAGCTCTACGCAACGGTGAAAGGCGCGAAGCAGTTCACCGTAAGACGGTTCCCCGAGGACTGGAGGCTCTTCGACGGCGGTCATGTGGTTCACCGGCCCGAGAACATGTCGCCGATGGAGATGCAGAGACAGACGACCCAGGCCCTCAAGAGGTTCTACTCACGCCACAACGCGTTCAAGATGCTGATGAGAGGCAGGACGAGCGACTTCGGAATCAGGCTCATGGGCTACCGCATCATCAAGAAGTGGGAGACCCAGAACAGAGACTATATGGCCAAGCTGAGGCAGGCCCAGGCACTCATGAGGACATCGGCCCAGACCTCTTCCGGGTCTTCCTCTACAGCCTGACCCCGCAACCCCAGCGTCAACGCCCCGCGTTGGTTCCTCGCCGCGTTCCGCGGCAGGCACCCAGGGCGGCAGTGGCGTTGCCGGCCCGACCAGGGCCGGCGCACCCCATCCCAACTCCACACAACGGCGGTATCCGTCCCGCCGAAGCCGGCGCGCTCGTTTGTCTTGCCTCAGACCCTATGATAGAATGCAATGACCTATGGGCGACACCAAGTACTGGGTGGCATTCACCCTCATTCCCGGCATCGGCAGGGCCAGGTTCTCCCTGATGGAGCAGCATTTCGGGGACCTGGCGCAGGCCTGGCATGCCGGCGCCCGGGAACTCGAAGAGGCCGGCCTCGACCGCCGCTCAGTCGACATGATTGTCGCCAGGCGTCCCAGGATCTCGCCCGATGCCGAAATGGAGAAGCTGGAGCGGTATCGAGTGAAAGCGTTCACCTGGCGCGACGATGAGTACCCGGCCCGGCTCAAGGAAGTATATGACCTCCCGCCTGTCCTGTACGTCCGGGGCTCACTCACTCAAGAGGACGAGTGGTCCGTCGCCGTGGTGGGCACCCGGCGTCCCACGTACTACGGCAGGGAGATGGCCGAGCAGATCGCCGCGGACCTGGCGAGAAGCAAGGTCACCGTGGTGAGCGGCCTGGCCAGAGGCATCGATGCCTGTGCCCACCGCGCCGCGCTGGATGCCGGGGGAAGGACCGTCGCCATCTTCGGGTGCGGCCTTGACGTTGTCTTCCCCAGTGAGCATGTCAACCTGGCCCGCCAGGTCATGGAGCGCGGCGCACTGGTGAGCGAGTTCCCCCTTGGCGTGCGTCCGAAAGCAGAGAACTTCCCGCGCCGGAATCGTGTCATGAGCGGGATAAGCCTCGGGGTGCTTGTCGTGGAGGCCGGGGAACGCAGCGGCGCCATGATCACCGTGAGGTGGGCCCTGGAGCAGAACCGGGAGGTGTTTGCAGTTCCCGGGAGCGTGCTCTCGCCGGCGAGCAGGGGTACCAACAGACTCATCCAGGAAGGGGCGAAGCTGGTGACCAACTCCGACGACGTCCTCGAGGAGCTGAACCTCACCATGACAACACAGGACGTGGACATGAAGGAGCTTGTCCCGCTCACCGATGTCGAATCGCTCATCACACAGCATCTCTCGTCAGAGCCCATACACATCGATGAGGTGGGACGTCGATGCCACCTGCCCATCGCCACAGTCTCCAGCACGCTGGCGATGATGGAGCTGAAGGGGACCGTGCGGCAGGTCGGCGGCATGAACTACACCATCGCCAGGGAGTCCAGGGGAGATTACAGGGTCAAGGTAGAGTAAGTAATGGCAAAGAAGCTGGTTATCGTCGAGTCACCCGCTAAGGCCAGGACGGTCGGCAGAATACTGGGAAGCGGCTACAGCGTCAAAGCGTCTCTGGGACACATTCGAGACCTGAGCAAGTGGGGCCTCGGCGTCAACACGAAGGAGGACTTCACCCCCCGCTATGAAGTCCCCAAGGACAAGAGACCCATCGTCAACGAGATAAAGGAGGCGGCCAAGCAAGCTTCCACCGTGTTCGTGGCCACCGACCCCGACCGTGAGGGCGAAGCCATCTCCTGGCACCTCGTTCAGGCCGCGAAGCTCAAGAGCCCGCGACGGGTTGTGTTTCACGAGCTCACCAGCGAGGCGGTGAAGGACGCCTTCCGTCATCCCAGGGATATCGACATGGACCTTGTCTACTCCCAACAGGCGCGCCGCATACTCGACAGGCTGGTGGGATACAAACTGAGTCCTTTCCTCTGGCGCAAGGTGCGACGCGGCCTCTCAGCCGGCAGGGTGCAATCGGTTACACTGCGGATGGTGGTCGACCGCGAGCGCGAGATCGAGGGCTTTGTCCCTGAGGAGTACTGGTCCATCGACGCCCTGCTCGAGAAACCGGCAACGAAGGAGAGCTTCAAGGCCGCGCTCATCGGTGTTGCAGGCGGTGACAAGATACGCATCGCGGACGCGGAGCAGGCGGAAGCCCTGACCTCGGAGCTGAAGGACTCGCGCTACGCCGTCGCCGATGTGCGCAAGAAGAAGGCGAGCCGGCAGCCGGCGCCGCCGTTCACCACCAGCACCCTCCAGCAGGAGGGGTGGCGCAAGCTTCGCTTCACAGCCAGGCACACGATGGCTGTTGCCCAACAGCTCTACGAAGGTCTCTCCCTGGGCGACAAAGGCTCCGTTGGCCTCATCACCTACATGCGCACCGACTCCATCAGAGTCGCGCCTTCGGCGGTGGACGAGGTGCGGGCCTTCATCAAGGAGAAATACGGTGACAGGTATCTGCCTTCCAAGCCACGTTTCTTCACCAAGAAGGCCAAGGGCGCTCAGGAGGCCCATGAGGCGATCCGGCCTACCTCCGCGTGGCGCCAGCCTGACGCGATCAAGGCACACCTCACGAGAGACCAGTTCAGGCTGTACCAGCTCATATGGAAACGAATGGTCGCCAGCCAGATGTCGGCGGCCGTAGTCAACACGACGTCCGTTGATATAGAGGCCAGAGACGGACATTCCTACCTGTTCCGAGCTACGGCGTCGGTAATGGCCTTTCCAGGCTTCACCGCCGTCTACAGCGAGGGCCGGGACGACGCCGAGGACGACAAAGGCGAGCAGCCTCTCCCGGAGCTATCGAAGGGAGAACTCGTCGACCTCCTGGACCTGCGGCCCGAGCAGCATTTCACCCAGCCGCCACCTCGGTACAACGAGGCCACCCTGGTCAAGGCCCTGGAGGAGAGAGGCATAGGCCGCCCGAGCACTTACGCACCTATCCTGTCAACGATCCAGGACAGGGACTACGTCGAGCAGGTCGACGGGCGGTTCCATCCTCTGGAGCTCGGTTTCCTGGTGACCGACATTCTGACGGAGTATTTCCCCAAGATCGTCGACCTCGGATTCACCGCCAACATGGAGGAGGAGCTGGACCAGATTGCACGTGGCGAGAGAGGATGGCTCCCCTTCCTGCAGCAGTTCTATGACCCCTTCGAGAAGACTCTGAAGGCGGCGGATGAGCAACTGGGCCGGGTGAAGGCGCCCGAAGAGCCGACGGACGAGGTCTGCCCGGAGTGCGGCCGGCCAATGGTCGTCAAGTGGGGCCGGTACGGCAAGTTCCTGTCCTGCTCAGCCTACCCTGAGTGCACCGCCACCAAACCCTATCTTGTCAAGCTGGGCGTCAAGTGCCCCAAATGCGGCGGTGACCTGGTCCAGAGGCTGAGCAAGAAGAAGCGTGTGTTCTACGGGTGCGCGAACTACCCTGAATGCGATTTCGTCTCTCGCCGCAAGCCGCTGCCACAACCATGCCCGAAGTGCGGCGGTCTGCTGGTGGCGGTGGGCAAGAAAAAGGCAGCGTGCACTGTGTGTGACGCGACTGTTCCCCTGGATGAACTGGACAAGGAGCCGCTCCCGGTATGATTCCTCATCTTGGGAATCGGGAAAGCATCGAAGAGCTGCTCGCTCGATACGTCGGCTATCTCCGCGCGGAGCGGAATGCCTCTCCCTACACCGTACGCAACTACATGCACGACCTGCGCCACTTCCTGGACTTCCTGGGAAGGGAGAAGGTGACGGCTTTCGACGATGTTGACCGCCATCTGCTGCGCCGGTATGTCGCGTCACTCCTTGAGGCTGGGTACGAGAAGACGAGCGTGGCGCGCAAGATGAGCGCCCTGCGCTCCTTCTATCGATACCTGCTCCGCGAGGACGTGCTCGGCTCAGACCCCGTGGCGGCCATCTCGTCGCCCAAGCTCGACCGCAGGTTGCCCTCGTTCCTCTCCGCTGACGAAGCAACCCAGCTCGTGCACGCGCCAGACGACTCGAACCCCCTTGGCCAGCGGGACAAGGCCCTGCTCGAGCTTCTGTACGCCTCGGGGCTCCGCGTGAGCGAGATAGCCAGGCTGGAGACCGGCAACGTCGACCTCGATGCCCGGGAAATCCGCGTGTGGGGGAAGGGCTCTAAAGAGCGCATCGTGCTCATGGGAAAGCCCGCCGCGTCTGCACTCGACCGCTACATGCGTGAAGGCCGGCGCCAACTGCTCGGCAAGTCGAGGAGCGCCGCACTCTTCCTCAACCGGTACGGGAGACCTCTCACACAGCGCTCGCTTCAGAAGACGCTCGCCAAGTACGGCGTCAAGGCCGGGATTGACAGAAGGGTACACCCACACCTGCTGCGCCATAGCTTCGCGACGCACCTGCTCGACGGCGGTGCTGACCTCCGGGTGGTCCAGGAGCTTCTTGGTCACGCCAACCTGTCCTCCACCCAGGTGTACACGCACGTCACCAAGGGTCAGGCACGAAAGGTCTACCTCGCGGCGCACCCCAGGGCGGGCAGAAGAGAAGGGGAGGACGCATGAGAATCCTGTTCATCAACGGACCGAATCTGAACATGCTGGGCAAGAGGGACCCGGCTATCTACGGCTCCAAGACCCTCGACGAGATCAACTCGCTGGTGGCGGACAGGGCTCGGGAGCTTGGCGTGGGGATTGAGGCCTGCCAGTCCAACAGCGAAGCAGCGCTCATCGATTTCATTCAGAAGGAGTCCCCAGGCGCAGACGGCATCGTAATCAATCCGGGAGCCCTGACCCACTACGGCCACTCGCTCCGGGAAGCCCTGGTCGACGCAGCCCTGCCGGTGGTCGAGGTCCACCTATCGAACATCTACGCCCGCGAGGAATGGCGGCACAAGTCGGTCATCGCCCCGATCGCCGTTGGCCAGATTTCCGGGCTCGGCTGGCGCGGTTATGTTGCCGCCCTCGAGTTCCTGGCGGCGGAGAGACATTCCGAATGAATAGCCGCATCGACCGGCTGCGACAGGCTGTTGCTGAGCAGGGCCTGGACGCGATTCTCATCTCACAGCCCGAGAACCGGCGCTACCTCAGCGGCTTCACCGGCTCGGCGGGTTACCTGCTGATTTCCGCGCGGAGCGCCGTTCTCGCCACCGACTTCCGCTACACCGAGCAGGCGCAGAACCAGGCGCCGGACTTCGCCGTCACCCGTATTGAGGGTGAATTCGCCAAATGGTTCCCCGGACTGCTGGCGTCCGTGGGCGTCGAACGGCTCGGCTTCGAGGCCGGCGGGGTCTCCTTCGTATTCTATCGCCAGCTTGCCAGCACCGTGCCGGAAGCCCGCCTGGTCCCCACGGAGGGGGTTGTCGAGTCGCTGCGCGCGGTGAAGGATGAGGCGGAGCTTGAGTTGATCGTCCGGGCGGTGGAGCTGTCGGACGACGTCTTCGATGCGGTCTCATCGGCTATTCGCCCCGGCATGACGGAGAGGCAGGTCGCGTGGGAGTTCGAGCGAGCGATGCGTGACGGAGGCAGCGAGACCATGCCTTTCAACATCATCGTCGCATCAGGTCCCAACGCCGCGTTGCCGCACCACAGCCCTTGCGACCGCGCCATCCGCGAAGGCGAACCGATCATAGTCGACATGGGAGCGCGGGTCGGCGGCTACTCCAGCGACCTTTCCAGAACCATCTGCATCGGGCGCCCGGACGGCTTTTTTGGTACAATATACCATCTCGTTCTGGAAGCGCAGCGCGCCGCCATAGCTGGTATCGAAGGGGGCATGAGCGGCGACGAAGCGGACGCTATCGCACGGCGCGTCATCGCCGATGGAGGCTACGGCGACCACTTTGGGCACGGACTGGGACACGGCATCGGGCTCGCACCGCACGAGCACCCACGCCTGGGGAAGGGGTCGGCAGACTCCCTCTGCGACGGGATGGTGTTCACCATCGAGCCCGGGATCTACGTGAGTGGGTGGGGCGGCGTAAGGATCGAGGACGTCGCCGTCCTTACCGGCGGCAAGCCGAGGATGCTTTCCAGAGCAAGCAAGCTGGAGTGACGGACGAAGCGCTGCGAGGCATGACGCAAGGAATCCGGGACTCAGGGAGAGGATATGATAAGCACTAGTGATCTCAAGAAAGGTTTGACCATCGAGCTGGACGGCGAGCTGTATCAGGTCGTTGACTGGCAGCACATCAAGATTGGCCGAGGCAGCGCCCAGGTAAGGCTCAAGCTCCGCGACCTGAGGGGAGGTCACAATATCGAGCGCACCTTCCAGGCTGGAGAGAAGTTCGCGCGAGCCCGTCTCGACCGTCACACCGTGCAGTTCCTGTACAGCGATGCCGACCTGTACTACTTCATGGACTCAGAGACCTTCGAGCAGTCAGCCCTCAGCGGTGAACAGGTCGGGGACGCCGTCAGCTACATGAAAGAAGGGACGACCCTGGATATCCTCACCTACCAAGACGAGCCAATCAATCTCGAGTTGCCGAACTCGATCGAGCTTGAGGTGATGGAGACGGACCCGGGGTTCAAGGGTAATACGGCCACGGGAGCCAACAAACCGGCCAAGCTCGAGACCGGCATCACCGTTCAAGTACCCCTTTTCGTCAACACCGGCGACATCGTTCGCGTCGACACCCGCACTGGCCAATACCTTGAAAGGGCGAGCTAGGTGAGGGTCTACTCGGTTGGGGAGATAAACCGTTACCTGAGGGAGTTGCTGGAGGCCAACGCTGTGCTGGCCGACCTGTGGGTCAGCGGCGAGGTCTCCAACTTCTCTGAGTCGGCCGCGGGGCATCTCTACTTCACCCTGAAGGACGAGTCAAGCCAACTGCGCTGTGTCTTCTTCAGACCCAAGACAGCCGTCGATCTGGAGAACGGTACCGCGGTCATGGCCCACGGCCGGGTGTCGCTCTACGAAGTGTCCGGCGCGCTTCAGCTTTACGTCGACCTTGTCCAGCCCGAAGGTGTGGGCTTACTGCACCTGGAGTTCGAGCGTCTCAAGGCTAAGCTGGAGGAAGAAGGGCTCTTCGAACCGGCGCGCAAGCGGCCTTTGCCGGCCTATCCAAGGCGGATCGGCGTCGTGACCTCGCCCACGGGCGCCGTCCTGCACGACATTGTCAGTATCATCACCAGGCGTTACCCCCTGGTGGAGATAGTCCTGTCGCCAACGCAGGTGCAGGGCGACGGCGCTGTTGGCGGCATTGTGAATGCAATAGCGGCCCTCGACAACACCGAGGGCATTGATGTCATAATCGTGGCTCGTGGAGGCGGCTCCATCGAGGACCTGTGGGCATTCAACGAGGAGAAAGTAGCGCGCGCCATATACGGCAGCCGGTCGCCGGTGATAAGTGGAGTCGGTCACGACACCGACTTCACCATTGCCGACTTCGTGGCGGACGTGCGAGCACCGACCCCCTCAGCGGCCGCCGAACTCGCCGTACCCGACCGGGCCGACCTTCAGGCGCAGGTGCAGTCACTCACGCAGGCTCTGGGCTCGGGGCTGACGCGGTATCTCGCCCTGTTCCGACAGCGCCTCGACGAACTCACCAGAACGGTGTCGACCTGCCTCACCGGCAGCCTGGCCATAAGCCATGAGAGGCTCCGCGCTCGAGAGCTGGAGCTGGCATCGCTCAGCCCTCTCGGTACCCTGAGACGCGGCTATGCGCTGGTGCAGCAATCATCGACGGGCGCAGTCGTGAGTCGCCTCGAACAGGTGCAGCGAGGTGACACCATCGACGTCAAGGTGAGCGATGGCCAGTTCAGAAGCAGAGTCACGGGCTCCAAGAAAGGGCTCCAGGGATGGATGAACAGCTTACCTTCGAGCAAGCCCTAGAGAGACTCGAGAAGATCGTCCTGGCCTTGCAGGACGGAGGGCTCACGCTGGAGGAGTCAATCGCCCTGTACGAGGAGGGTATGGGCCTCGCCAGGATATGCAATGAGCGCTTGAACGCCGCCGACCTCAAGATTACCCAGCTTCAGACCGAGTTTGGGCAGGCGCCGCAGAACGGGGACGAACCTCTTCCATGAAGGCCGACCTTCACGTTCACACTGGATACTCACCGGACTGCGTCACGTCACTGGAGGACATCATCGCCCGCTGTTTGAGGAACGGCATCGACTGCCTCGCCATTACCGACCACAACACCATCGCGGGCGCCGTCGAGATGAAGAAGCTGGCGCCGTTCAAGGTGATTGTGGGAGAGGAGATCGACACATCCAGTGGTGAGATTATCGGCTATTTCCTGCACGAGGAGATCCCCCAGGGGCTCTCCGCCCAGGAGACCATCGCCAGAATCAAGAAACAGGGCGGAGCGGTATGCGTACCGCACCCCTTTGATACATTCCGTTTGTCCGCCCTCCGCCGCGAGGTCCTGGAAAGCCTGGTCACTGGAATCGACATCATCGAGGTGCTGAACTCGCGCCTCATTCTGCTTCGCCATGCCGACATGGCCCGGCGATTCGCCGAGTCCCACGGGCTGCTCATGAGCGCCGGCAGCGACGCGCACACCTGCGCCGAGGTGGGCAACGCCTATGTTGAAATGCCCGATTTCAACGATAGGAATCACTTCCTCGACGCCCTGGCCCAGGGACGCCTCGTCGGCAGGCGGTCGAGCCCGTGGGTGCGGTTCCGCAGCAACTGGGCGAAGCTGCGCAAGGTACGCCAGCCACGCTGAGGCGGCGCTGTCGACAAGACGCATGCAGTGACGACTGATGAGTGCAGACGGCAGGTACACGATCGGTTGGTTCTCCACGGGCCGCGACAAGGCGGCCCGCGACCTGCTTCAGACCGCCTGTTCCAGCATCGAACAGGGTGTAATCAGCGCGGACATCTGCTACGTCTTCTGCAACCGGGACAGGGGCGAAGACGCGGAGAGCGACCTCTTCCTCGACCTTGTTCGGGACTACGGCATACCCCTGGTCACCGTATCGTCTGGCACGTTCAGGGAGCAGGCTGGTGAACGCTGGCGCCCCAGGTTTGAGGACGAGGTGATGCGGAGGCTCGACCCATTTCAAGCCGACCTGTGCGTCCTTGCAGGGTACATGCTTATAGTAGGTGAAGAGATGTGCCGTCGCTACCCGATGGTCAACCTCCACCCCGCCCTGCCCGGCGGGCCGGCGGGAACGTGGCAGGAGGTCATCTGGCAGCTCATCGACCGCAAAGCAGCGGAAACCGGTGTGATGATGCACCTGGT
>JAXHUA010000045.1:0-4861 GCA_034189695.1 Chloroflexota bacterium
TTCACCGGCTGCAACGGCTTCTGTGAACAGGGCCCCAACGTCGTCATCGAACCCGAGGGGGTTTTCTATACCCACGTCCAGCCCGAGGACGCCCGGGAGATAGTCGAGTCGCACCTGCGGGACGGCAGGCCGGTGGAGCGTCTCTTCTACCGCGACCCGGTGAGCGACGAGGCAATAGCCCTCTACGCCGACATCAATTTCTACAAGAAGCAGCAGCGTGTCATCCTGCGCAACTGCGGCCACATCAATCCCGAGAAGATCGAGCACTACATCGCCAGCGGCGGATACCGCGCCCTCAGAAAGGCGCTCTCCGTCATGACCCCAGAGCAGGTCATAGAGGAGGTCAAGAACGCCGGGCTGCGCGGGCGCGGCGGCGCGGGTTTCCCCACGCATCGCAAGTGGGAGATGTGCCGGAGCGCGCCTGGAGACCAGAAGTACGTCATCTGCAACGCGGACGAAGGCGACCCGGGCGCCTTCATGGACCGCTCCATCCTCGAAGCCGACCCGCACGCCGTCATCGAGGGGCTGACCATCGCCGGCTACGCAATGGGGGCCACCGAGGGCTACATCTACGTCCGCGCCGAGTACCCGCTGGCGGTGAAACGCATCCACAGCGCGCTGCACCAGGCACAGGAGAAAGGCTTCCTGGGCAAGGACATCCTCGGCTCGGGCTTCGACTTCACCCTGCACGTGAAGGAGGGGGCCGGCTCATTTGTCTGCGGGGAGGAAACGGCCCTGATGGCCTCGATCGAGAGCCGCCGCGGCATGCCCCGCCCGCGCCCTCCGTTCCCGGCCCAGTCGGGCCTCGACGGCAAGCCCACCAATATCAATAACGTAAAGACGCTGGCCGCCGTTCCCGCCATCATCGATCGCGGCGCGCCGTGGTTCGCCGGCATCGGCACGGAGAAGAGCAAGGGGACGGCGGTATTCGCCCTCTCCGGCAAGATAGCCAACAGCGGCCTGGTGGAGGTGCCGATGGGCACCCCGCTGTCCACCATCATCTTCGATATCGGCGGCGGCATCCCGCGCGGCAAGAGCCTCAAGGCGGTGCAGACCGGCGGTCCTTCCGGGGGATGCATCCCCGCCAGGTACATCGACGTTCCGGTGGACTACGAGACGCTGGCCCGCCTGGGCTCGATCATGGGTTCAGGCGGAATGGTGGTGCTGGATGATGCCACCTGCATGGTCGAGATAGCCAGGTACTTCCTGAGCTTCACCCAGCAGGAGTCCTGCGGCAAGTGCTCACCGTGCCGCCTGGGCACCAAGCAGATGCTCGACATCCTCACCAGAATCACCCAGGGCAGAGGGACCGAGAAGGACATCGACATCCTGCTCTCGATAGCGCAGACGGTGAAAGAGTGCTCGCTCTGCGGTCTGGGTCAGACGTGCCCCAATCCGGTGCTGACCACCATCAACTACTTCCGTGACGAGTACGAGGCCCACATCCTGGAGAAGAAGTGCCCCGCCGCGGTGTGCGACTCGCTGATGATATCTCCGTGCCAGCACACGTGCCCGGTAGGCATCAACATACCCAAGTACGTGGCTGAGATAGCCGCCGGCGAGTACGTGGAAGCAGTCAACACCATCAGGGACCGCAACCCCTTCCCCGCCATATGCGGGCGGATCTGCCATCACCCGTGCGAAGGGCGTTGCCGTCGCGGCGAGCTCGACGAATCGGTAGCCATCAGGGCGCTGAAGCGCTTCGCCGCCGACTGGTACTTCGACCACATCGACGATTTGCCCGAGCCTGAGCCGTTCCCGCAGACGCACAGCCAGCCCGTCGCCGTCATCGGGGCGGGGCCGTGCGGTCTTTCCTGCGCCTACTTCCTGGCCCAGATGGGCTATCCGGTGACGGTCTTCGAGGCACTGCCCGTGGGCGGCGGCATGCTCTCAGTGGCCATTCCCGATTTCCGCCTGCCGCCGGAGGTAATCGAGAAAGAGATAGAACACATCGCCAAGCGTGGCGTGGACATACGGTACAACACGCCGATCAATGTCAACTTCACTGTGGAAGACCTTAAGAAGGATGGTTTCGACGCCGTCTTCATTGCTGCCGGGGCGCAACGAAGCCAGCAGATTGGCATACCGGGGGAACTGGAGGACGTGGATGGGTTTTACTACGGGTTGCGGTTCCTCAGAGATGTCAAGGTTGGCCGACAGCCTGGAATCGGAAGTCGCGTTGCTGTCATCGGGGGGGGTAACGTGGCTTTGGATGCCTCCCGCACCGCCGTCCGCCTCGGGGCAGACGACGTCAACATCTATTATCGGCGGTCGCGGGAGGAGATGCCCGTCACGGAGGTGGAGTTCGACGAGGCCGTTGCCGAAGGAGTCAAGGTCAGCTTCCTCGTCAGTCCCACCCGTATTGTGAGCGACAGTTGGAAGGTGTCCGGCCTCGAGTGCATCCAGATGCGTCTGGGCGAGCCCGACGCCACCGGACGCCGGCGGCCCGTGCCCGTCTCCGGCAGCGAGTTCTTCGCCGCAGCGGATACGGTCATCGCCGCCGTGGGGCAGGCGCCGGACCTGTCCTTCCTGCCGCCCGACAGCGCACTGGAACGCACAAGGTGGGAACGGCTGATGGTGGAGGGCAACCGGCTGGCCACCAACGTTGCCGGCGTGTTCGCCGGCGGCGACTTCGTCTCCGGCCCGGGGATGGTAATCGACGCCATCGCCGCCGGGCGCCGGGCCGCCATGGCCGTGGACAAGTACCTCCGTGGCGATGAGTCGCGCGTGGACATGTACGACCTGAAGCCCGCCGTCATCGAAGAGACAGACAAGAGGGACGGCGACGAGGAGGAGTCCTGGGAGCCGCAGTACCGGCCGCCGATACCTACGCTGCGGGCCGAGGAGAGGCGGCGCAGCTTCAGGGAGACAGAGCTGGGGTTCAGCGAGGAGGAGGCCAGGCGGGAAGCCAGGCGATGCCTGAGATGTGACCTAGAACAATGAGGGGTGGCCATGAAGTCTATTACCAAGCAGAAGACCATCGATGAAGTGCAGCAGCAACTGGACGGCTTCGACCGCGTGTACGTCGTCGGCTGCGGCACGTGCGCCACGATGACCAGGACCGGCGGCGTGGAGCAGGTGCAGGAGATGAAGGACCGGCTGGAGGAGTCGGGCAAGCTGGTCACCGGATGGACTGTCATCCCGACCGCGTGCGACGAGATGACCGAGACGGCGATGCAGGAGAACGACGGCGGCATCCAGAATGCCCAGTGCATTCTGGTCATGGCATGCGCCCTCGGCGTGCACCGGGTCAGCCTGTACATCGGCAAGCCGGTCATTCCGGCCCTGGACACGCTGTTCATCGGCGTGGAGGACGGCCCGGGCGATTTCCACGAGGTCTGCGCCCAGTGCGGCCAGTGCATCCTGGGACAGACGGCCGGCATATGCCCCCTTACCGCCTGTCACAAGGGGTTGCTCAACGGCCCCTGCGGCGGCACCAACAACGGCAAGTGCGAGGTCGATAAGAACAAGGACTGCGCCTGGACCTTGATATACAACCGCCTGGCGGAGCAGGGCCGGCTCGACCTGATGCGGAAGTACCAGCCGCCCAAGGACTTCAACGTCGCACCCCGGCCCAGGACCGCCAGGGTGGCATAGGGAAGGAGAGTGCCATGGTGTCGAAGTTCAAGCAAGCGCTGAACTCGGGCAAGTTCGTGGTCACCAGCGAGATTGCCCCACCGAAGGGGACCAACATCGAGAAGATGATGCACCACATAGACCTGCTCAAGGACCAGGTGGACGGCATCAATATCACCGACCACCAGAGCTCGGTGATGCGCTACCCCTCCATCGGCGGCTGCCTGGCGGTGAAGGACCGGGGTGGTGAGGCCATACTCCAGATGACCTGCCGCGACCGCAACCGCCTGGCCCTCCAGGCTGAGCTTCTCTTCGCCAACAGCAGGGGGATTGAGAACGTCCTCTGCCTCACCGGAGACGCCGTGCCCGTCGGCGACCACAAGGAGGCCAAGGGCGTGTTCGACCTCGACTCGGTGCAGCTCCTCGCGGCGGTCCGCCAGATGGAGTCCGGCACCGACCTGGGCGGCAACGAGCTCGACGGCACTCCGAGCTTCTGCGCCGGCGCCATCGTCACCCCCGAGGCCAACCCCATCGAGCCGCAGCTCATCAAGTTCGAGAAGAAGATCGACGCCGGGGCCGAGTTCTTCCAGACGCAGGCGGTCTACGACCTGGACAACCTCGCCAGATTCATGCAGTTCGCCCGCCAGTACCCGGTGAAGGTGCTTGCCGGAATCGTGCTTCTCTCCTCGGCCCGGATGGCCAAGTACATGACCGACAACGTGCCCGGCATCTTCGTCCCGCAGGAGCTGATCGACGAGCTGGCCAGCGCTCCCAAGGGGGAGGCGCTGAGCAAGGGCATCGAGATCGCCGGCCGCATGATCGCCACCATCAAGCACGAGGGCATGTGCGACGGCGTCCACATCATGGCCATCAACCGCGAGGAAGTCGTCCCGGCCATCCTCGCCATCGCCGGGCTGTAGGGAGGCTACTCCGTAGCCCACCGCACCACCTCCCATCGCGTCATTGCGAGGCGCAGGCCTATCCCTCTCCCTCAAGGAAGAGGGAGACCGCTCACCCTTCGACAGGCTCAGGGCGAACGGTAGCACGCTGCCCGTTCCTGGTGAGCCCGCCGGCTGCGCTCAGGACAGGCTTGTCGAACCTTGTGCCGAGCGACGTGAGGGGCTTGAACGGCCCCATTCGCACGCTCCCCGCCCGCACACGCTTCACCCTCACCCTATCCCTCTCCCCTCAAGGGAGAGGGTTTTTCGCACTCGCCGCGGCGCCCGCGGGACAACCACCGTGTTCTCCCTCCCCTGGAGGGAGGGAGTTAGAGGGAGGGGGAGAC
>JAXHUA010000046.1:0-4128 GCA_034189695.1 Chloroflexota bacterium
CCGATAACCGGCGCGGCCATTTTCCTGAAGCCTGGTCGCGTGACGAGTACTCCCAATGGCACCCCAATGCCTGTGGCTATCAGGACGGATATAAACACCATCCTCAGGTGGTTCAACGATTCATGCGCCAGGTCACCCCAGGTGAATACGTCGAATACGCCTATCTTCTCCAGGCCGGTTATCCATGCCGTCACCCCGATGAGAATGGCCGACATGATGACGAAGATGACCAGCCGTCTCATGTCTCCTGCCCCTCGGAGGCTTCGCTCAACCCCCTCCGAATGTCGTCAAAGGTCAGCACTCCTCGCAGCCTGTTTCTCGCGTCGACAACCGGCAGCGTCATCACGTTGGCGCTCAGCATCATCGAGAGCGCTTCATTCAGCACCATGCTCTCGTTGGCGACCACCTGCGGTGGTGTCATGACGTCCCGGGCCATTTCCTCTCTCCTGGAATCCAACCAGCTCAGCCAGCCCGTCAATCTGCCGTTCTCATCGATCACAGCCAGCCAGTCCACACCCTTTCCTCTCATCCCCTCTTCGCCCGCAGCGGCCTTCTCATCCGCCCTCACCGTCGGGGGAGAAGCGTCCATGACGTCCTTCACCCGGATCAACTGAAGCCCTTTGAGGGCCCGGTCCGCCCCAATGAAGTCCTCCACGAAGCTGTCCTTGGGCCTGTAGGTCAGCTCGGCGGGCGTGCCGAACTGCACCAGCCGCCCGTCCCTCATCATGGCTATCTTGTCACCCATCTTGATGGCTTCGTAGATATCGTGAGTCACGAAGACGATGGTCTTTGTAATCTCCTGCTGGATCTTGAGGAACTCGTTCTGAAGCTCCACCCTGGTTATAGGGTCGATGGCCCCGAAAGGCTCGTCCATCAGCAGTGTAGGCGGGTCAGCCGCCAGCGCGCGGGCCAGACCGACGCGCTGTCGCTGGCCGCCAGAGAGCTCACTGGGATACTTGCCCAGTGTCTCGTCCGGGTCCAGTCTAACCAGCCCCAGAAGCTCCCTCGCCCTCTCCCGGCGCTTCGCCTTTGCCCAGCCCTTCAGGACCGGCACCGTCTCTATGTTCTGCCCAACGGTCATATGCGGGAACAGCCCTATCTCCTGGATGGCATAACCAATGTTGCGGCGCAGCTCATTCTCGTTGACCTTGGTGACGTCTTCCCCGTCCAGGTATATCGCCCCGCTCGAAATAGGGATGAGGCGGTTGATCATCTTCATCGTGGTCGTCTTCCCGCATCCCGACGGGCCGAGAAGCACGCAAAGCTCTCCCTTCTCGACCTCGAAGCTCACGTCTTTCACCGCCTCGGTGCCGTCGGGGTAGACCTTGGTGACATTCTCCAGCTTTATCACCCCTTCACCTCTTCTTCAGCCCCCTGGGCGTGGCCAATCGCTGCACGACTGTCATGAGTCCGTCGATCACCAGGGCCAGGATGGAGACGGTCACACCGCCCACAATGATGAGGTCCATCCGGTTGTTCGTCAGACCTCTGAATATGGGGACACCCAGACCTCCGGCACCGATAAAGGCCGCTATTGTGGCAATGCCGATGAGGAGTACCAGCGAGTTCCTCACACCCGCCATGACCACCGGCAGGGCAAGGGGGAATTTCACTCTGAGCAATACCTGCGTCTCGGTCATTCCCATCCCCCGGCCAACCTCAATCAGCGCCGGGTCAACCTGCCGGATAGCCGTGTACGTGTTGCGCAGCACCGGCAACTGCCCGTACACAATCAATGCAAGGACGGCCGGGAGGAAACCGATAGCTTTCAAGCCGATGCCCCCCAGAATGAGCATCAGCAGCCCGAACAGGGCCAGGCTGGGAACGGTCATCATGATCTCGGCGATGTAGAGGGCAACCTCGGCCAGCCGCTCTCTGCCCCTGCCCGAGATGAATATCCCCGAGCCCACGCCCAGAACAAGCGCAATGGCTCCGGCGACGAAGACCAGCCACATGTGTGCCAGGGTGTACTGCCCCACCAGCTCCGGTCGCCGGACAACGAACTGCCATGCCTCTACGATTGCCTCTAGCATTTCCGACAAAGAACCTCGCTGGCGTTCTGTTGGGAATCATGAAAGGGGAGACCGATTTGGCGGCTGTCCGCGAAGCCGCCCCGAATTATACCACCGCTCCGAACGCAGATGTCAAACTCGGAGGATGTACAGGGATGGTTGCCAAGCCATGTGTCAGGCGTGCCCTACGCCTGCCCGAACCGGTCGTACGATACAAGCTCTCCGAGGTCGACCCGGCCCTTCTGAGGCGACTCCGCCGCGTAGCCGAGGGAGACCAGCGACAGGATGCGTCTCTCTCCGGGGATGCCCAGCACCTCTTTCGCCTCTTCCTCGTAGGCCGAGCCGTAGGCGCCAATCCAGCACGTACCCAGTCCGAGGGCGTGCGCTGCGAGCAGCATGTTCTCAGTGGCGGCAGCCCCGTCTTCGACAGGGTGATTCGACCCCTGCGGGTCGACGACTACCGCGATGGCGACCGGAGCCTGGGCCATGAAACGGCCAAAAGGCGCCATGTCGGCCAGTCTAGCCTTCACCTCCCGGTCCCTTACCACCACGAACCTCCACGGTTGCCTGTTGCTGGCTGACGGAGCCCACCGGCCCGCCTCCAGCACCTGCATCAGCGCCTCTTCGGGCACCGGCGTCGGCTGGTACCGCCTGATGCTCCTCCGTTCACGAATCGCCTGCAACACATCCATGCTCAGCCTCGCCACAAAGGGACTCCACCGTCGAGATGACGGGCATCCGCAGCTATTGGGGCCCGAAGCGCGGCTCTCTCTTCTCCAGAAAGGCCTTCACCGCCTCAGCATGGTCCGCACTGTGGAGGGCGGCTTCGAGCGCGAACATCTCCCAGTCCAACTGCGCCTCCAGGTTCGTATCGAGCCCCTGATACAGACCCCGCTTCGCCAGGCGTATGGCAAACGGGGGCAGCTTGGCGATGCTCGTCGCCATCTCCAACGTCGCCTGCTTGAACTCCGCCGCCGGGTACACGTGATTCACCAGACCGATCTCGAGGGCCTCCGCCGCATCGATTATGCGGGCGGTGAGGACCAGCTCGCACGCCTTCGCAATGCCCACGATGCGAGAAAGGTTGTAGGTCGACCCGTACTCAGGGGTGATGCCCATGCGGGCGAAGAGGGCGCCCATCCGCGCGTTGTCCGAGGCAAGCCTTATGTCGGCACACAGGCTGAGCGTGAGGCCCATGCCGACACACACCCCATTGATGGCCGCGATGACCGCCTTGCTCATGTTCCTCATGAAGACGGGCATCCTCCCCAGAGCGGCCTCCCCATCCCGCGACTGCTGCGCTGGCTCCCCTCTCGTCGTGAGCCTGTCAGCGAAACCATGTATGTCAGCGCCGGCCGAATAGGCATCGCCGGCTCCGGTGACCACCACAACCCTTACCTTGGCGTCGTTCTCCATCTCCACCATCGCCTGAGGGAACTCGGCGCGCATCGTCGCGTCGAACGCGTTCAGCCTCTCGGGCCGGTTCAGCGTGATCGTCCCTATGTGGTCACGCTTCTCTATAAGAAGCGTCTCATACTTGCTCATCGGTACCTCCCAGGCTTGTGATTTGGCTACTTCAGCTCTGACTGTCCTGCTTTGGCCCAATTGTAGGGTCGCCTGTAGGCGAAGTCAAACTCAAGGGCCGGCACTAGGGTCTAGGCCTGTCTCACCCTCTATTGGGTGCCCTGACGAAGCTGGTCAAGGCCACACCAGGACGATCATGCCGCGACTGTCTGGCCCGCAGACGGGCCGCCCGTCTGCAAGAGGCTGACTACCCTGCCATGCTGGTGTGGCGTGAAGCGCGGCCTTCGCCAGCCAGTCGAGGTCCAGACGCTCTCAAAAGAGCCCGACCATTACGGTTATGGCTGGTCTGAACCTCACCAGCGTCACCATTCCCAGCTGACGGACCCGCAACGCTCTCCGAGCCATCCTTCAGGAAAGAAGACGCCAGCGGTTGGCCGACACTGTGCCTGCGCGGAACCCGGGTATTGCGTAGCCGTGTTGCGTCAATAGAAAGTGTTACCGAACGGTGGTTGGTTGCCTCATAAATGAGGTTACCGAAGCCTCCTTTCCTTGGGCATGCTCAGCCATGGCCCATAGTGTTTCCAGTTGACGG
>JAXHUA010000047.1:0-2575 GCA_034189695.1 Chloroflexota bacterium
CCTCTCCTTCATCACCTCGGTATACTCTGTCAAGCTCGCTCTACTCATGCCTCTCATTGGGTAACACCTTTTTTGAGGCAACGATACCCCACCCGGTAACATTTATTATGAGGCAATTCGCCGAATTGACGCTGCGTCGGTGAGCACGTAAGATGGAGGGGGAAGCCGCCGATGCGGCTTCCCGATTCGATGTGAGACGTGCGTTCGCTTGGAGAACCCTCCGAGCGCTGGTGCAAGGAGGTCTGACGCTGTGAAGCAACTGACGAGACTGTTCGAGCCGATACGGATCGGCGATGTGGACATCAGGAACAGGATAGTGATGGCGCCGTTTGGCGGCGGCGGAGGCTATGCCGAGAACGGCATGATGACCGACAGGGCCAAGGCGTTTCATGTGGAGAGGGCCAGGGGAGGCGCCGGCCTGATACTGACGGGTCTCCTGTGTCCGATCCCGGAGGGGGCGATAAGGCCGCAGGCCCTGACGCTGCACAGCGATGAGTTCATACCCGGCTTGCGTGACATGAACGACGCCATCCATGCCGAGGGCGCGAAGATAGGGGTGCAGATATCGTTCTACGGCCACTGGATGAAGAACGGCGTGATGGAAGAGGTGAGCCCGTCGAACGTGGTATTCACCCACAAGCGTGACGCCAGGCCGCCGCGTCCACTCACCCTTGACGAGGTCGAGTACATCATACGTTGCTTCGCCGAGGGGACGCGACGCGCCAGGGAAGCCGGTTTCGACTTGGTGGAGTACCAGGCCTCGACGGGCGCCATCATCGGGCAGTTCCTGTCTCCTCTGACCAACAGGCGCACCGATCGGTATGGCGGCGAGCTTGAGGCACGGATGAGGTTCTTCCTTGAGGTCATCGAAGCCGGCAGGAAGGAAGTCGGCCCTGACTATCCGCTAATAGCGAGGGTCTCCGGCTCGGACTTCATGGATGGGGGACTTACCCATGAAGATACGAAGACGATGGCTCCCGCATTGGAGAAGGCCGGGCTTCAGGCGCTACACGTGACAACCGGCTGGCATGAATCGACCACCCCGTTCATCCAGATGTGTGTGCCGCGAGGCGCATGGGTCCATCTGGCCGAGTCGATCAAGAAGCTGGTGAACGTCCCGGTGATTGGAGGGACCAGGGTGAACGACCCCCAGCTTGCCGAGGACGTCCTGGCGGAGGGGAAGGTGGACATGGTGTACATGGGGCGACCCCTGGTGGCCGACCCGGAGCTGCCCAACAAAGCCAGGGAAGGACGCCTGGACGACATTCGCCCGTGTACCGCCTGTTGCGTGTGCTTCGATGGGGCAGCGGGCTTCATCGAGTGCACGGTAAACCCCCGGGCGGGCCGTGAACTCGAGAGTGCTGTCGAGCCGGCCAGTGTCCGTCGGAAGGTGCTGGTTATCGGGGGTGGACCGGCGGGGATGGAGGCTGCAATCATTGCTGCCCGGAGAGGGCACGACGTGACCCTGTGTGAGAAGGCGCACGCTCTTGGAGGGAAGCTGCTGGTGGCTTGCCTGCCGCCTCACAAGGACGAGCTGCCCTACTACACCAGATACCTTATCCGCCAGTTGGCGAAGAGCGGCGCTGAGGTCAGACTGGGCGCTGAGGTCACGGTACAGGACGTGGTGGATGCCGCGCCTGACGTCGTGGTCGTGGCAACAGGAGGAAGCGCCATCGTTCCGGCTATTCCAGGCGTCACCGGCGTCAACGTGATTACCGCCGAAGACGTGCTCACCGGTGGCGGGGCCGTCGGCGACCGCGTGGTGGTCGTCGGAGGGGGACTGGTCGGCTGTGAGACGTCCGAGTTCCTGTGTGAGAAGGGGAAACAGGTCACGATCCTGGAGATGCTGGGGCGCATAGGCAACGACATCGGCCGGACCACGAGATGGACGGTGATGCAGAGGCTCAGGGCGGCCAACGTGCGAATGGAGACGGGAGCGCGGGTGGTCGAGATCACGGAGCGGGGTGCTGTTGTTGACCGCAACGGCTCGTCGGAGCTGGTCGAAGGCGACACGGTCATCCTTGCCGTCGGCATGAAGTGCGAGAATGGTCTGGCCCGGGAGCTCGACGGCAAGGTGCCGGAGTTGCATGTCATCGGCGACGCGGTGCAACCGCGACGCATCAAGGAAGCCGTCGAAGAGGGTTTCCTCGTCGCCCGGGAAATCTAGCAGCCTCAACCTCAGTTCGCCCCGACAGGGCCGGCCGCTGGTCAAGATGTAGGTGTTGCCTCGTGAAAAGGAGAGGCCTCCTCGATGTTGGAGGAGGCCTCTGTCAACAAAGACCCGTTCCGTGGCTTCAGTCCCGCGGGAAGAAGCCAGGGAGTCTTAGCCGTTACACGGCATCCAGTTCTCGTCTCATGGCCATGTCGTAGAGCACCCGCTCGCGGGCCTTGTCGATGCCCAGCGCCTTGCGCTTCTTGTCGATGTGCTGGATCATCATCTGCGCTCCCTTGATGGGGTCGGGCTCGAAGTCCCACATGCCCCCGTACATCTCTTCCGACTCCTTGAAGAGGTAGTCGGTGACCTCCTTGCTGCCCAGTGTCGGCCAGGTGACGCCGAACACGGTGTACACGCCTG
>JAXHUA010000048.1:0-4345 GCA_034189695.1 Chloroflexota bacterium
GCGCGCCCCTTATCAGTGAGCTTCAGCCCCCGGTAGCTGTTCGATTGAAAGAGGATCTCCAGCAAGCCCATCGTGACAAGGCGGTTCAGCGTCGGCGGCCACACCCTGACCTGCGACCACGACCACCCGAGCCTCCACTCCTGCTCCTGGTCGGTGGAGTCCTCGAATTCCAGGATGCTCCTCAACGCAACTATGTCCTTGTCGTTCAAGTCCATTGCTACCTCCACCCCCTTTCTCTCTCGATCTGACTGTAAGCTACCATCACCAGTTGGAGCAGGGTCTCCGTCCCCTCTACCCCTGCGGTGTCGGGGTGAAGCTTGAGCAGGAGCTCCCGGTAACGGTGTTTGACCTCGTCATCGGAGGCTGACCTGTCCAGGCCCAGGATCCGATACGGGTCGACCCCGGACTGCCCGGCCGCACCGGATGACTGGGCTGCTGATGCCACACGTTGTCCCATCATCGCTAGCAGCTTAGCCGGATCGGCTGTGGTCATCAGAAGCTGCTGGAGGGCTTCCACCTCTTGATTCGTCTCGTCCTGCGCCACACCCATCCAGCGCTGGAGTACTCTTAACAATAGGCTATCGTTGTCCAGCATATCACCTCCCTGGCCGGGGTAGAGCCTGTTCGTCGTGGTGATGGCAGGGACGCATGTTCTGAAGTTCCACAAACATATACACTTGGCTCCACCCCGGCCGGAGTTTACCCACCCGTCACCCGATTCCTGTTCCAAAGAGCTATCCTCGAGTTTGCATAGGCCCGAACCCTCTCGGCTTCGTCCTGGCCTAGAACAGACGCTATCTCCTCAAACTGACTGTCGTCGATCGGCACAACAGGATAAAAGGCATCGAGCGGATATGCGCACCGTTCGCATATCAAGCACGAGAATGCATTCTCGTGCTTCGCCCTGGCCGATGATGGCGCTATCTTGATATCGGCCCCACACCGCTCGCAGGTGCCCCGTTTGGTGCCTGGTATACGCACCCCCGCAGCGTCCCATCGGCTGCATACAATCAGCACGCCGTCGTTATCTTCGCTCATGCTATCGCTCCCACGGCTGGCGGTAGGGCAGGCCTACTGCCCTGAACACCTGTTCCTCGGAATAACACACGATATGACCGCCGTCGGTGTCGAAACCATCCCCGTAGGCCAGAAACCGCATCCCCCTGTCCTTCGCGGCGCGGGCGATACTAATGTTCGTCTCCTTGCTGCCGGTCCGTACCACCAGGGCGACTGCCCACCTGGCAGCATCTGTCGTGAATATGTCCACACCGATGCCGCTGGCTACATGCACCAGCAGTTTATTCTGGGGGCCGAATGAAGTGCGCCCGCGCCTATCCTTCCGGAGACGCAGTATCCCCGCGGCGACCATGTCATACAGCTTGGCTGTGAGCAGGTCGATCGGACTGTCTTTAGGGATGACAAGTATTTCGACGTCTTTGACCTCGGGGCGCCGGCGTCGCACGCTGCCGGCCACGGATATCCGCTCGCAGACCGGCGCGAGCTCCGCCTCGAGCTCCCGGTACACTCGGATCGCTTCCTCTAGCTTCGGCATACATCACCTCCCGGTCTAGCGCTCTGGCGTCTCGTGTCCACATTTCATGCAGGTCCCTACCTCGCCCCTGTTTGAGATCATGACGGTGATTATCTACCACTTACCCTGTCGTCATTCCGGCCTTTGGCCCCCGTTATTACGTGGGGGCTCTTACCCTCTCAACTCCTAGCCAGTCAAGCAGTATTGCCCTGACATAGCAGAGGCTGTATTTATTTTGGCCCGCAGCCTCCTTAAATGCCTCCCAAACGTAAGGTGCCGGGCACCCATTGCCGGCCAACTCGCGGGAAAAATCTCTTATCTGGGCCAGTTCCCTCGCAGAAGGGTTCAGCCCCCACCCTTGCCGATAAGCGCGCATGAACTCGTCTTGTATCTCTGAAGAGCCACCTGGCGAGGGTGGGGGCTTCCCACCTGGAGCACCAGGCACATCTTGTAGATCCCACGCCCTCTCCGGGTGGTTCTCTTTAGAGTTTTCTTTAGTATAGTTTTCTTTAGAGCAAGCTAAAACCGTGTCATTTTTGACACGGCGGCGTGTCATTTTTAACACGGTGGGCGTGTCATTTTTGACACGGTCTTCGGTGTCATGGGGCTGTTCTGCAGGCGTGTCATTATTGACACGGTTGCCAAGCTGGTGCGCCGCGGGGCGGGGCCTCTTTGGCTTTGAAGGCGTGTCATTTTTGACACGCCTGTTACTCAGGAAGGCACTCCTGGACCACTCGCTCGGCGGCAGCACCCTGTAGGTCTCGCCTTGTTTGGAGATGATATTCCGCTCGCGCAACCGCCCCAGGGTGCGGCGCAGGTTGTCCTGCGCGAGGCAGGCCCTCTCCTCGAAGAACTGTGGCCTGATATTGTCTTCCTCTCGCAGATATCCGTTGGTCTGGTTCAGGATCAGTATCACTGCCCTGAACTCGGACCCACTGAGCGCAGACTGGCAAAGGGCCTCCATGGTCTCACGGTGGTTGGGCACGAAGCTGTAGTTGATACTCTCTACAGAACGGATGTTTCTTCCCATGGCGCCCCTTATGTATGTAGTGCTAATGAGAACCACCCTCGCAGCCACGCAAGGTGTCTCTCCAGGGCCTCATGATTCTTGATGCGGCGGGGATCGAGAAAGACATCGACTCTCATATCGGTTTCTCTCACCCCAACGGCACACATCCCGTTGCGTCGATGGTGTACGTGTACCCTCACCTGCACGGTGCCGGCGAGCTCCTGGAGCTCAGCCTGCAGTTGCTTCACGTCGACCAGGTTGGGGTCTATCATGGCGCATCGCTTCTACCCTGGCTGCATTTCCCGTCAGAGGGCCCAGTGATGAGTACACTTAGACATTATCTCCGGACCTCCTCGCAGCGATGATGGCCTCGGCCGCCTCGACCACCTCGTCCTCGAACATGGCTCCCTGTAGCGGACTGGCCACGACCTTCGCCATGGAGTAACGCGCGTGCTTCTTGATGACGTCAGGAGGGGTGAGCTGTGTGTATACGCGCGTAGAGTTGATGCTGCTGTGGCCCAGTGTGTACTGCACGGTGGCCATGTCGGCGCCCTGCATTATCATCCCCCGGGCGATGGCGTGCCGCACCCGGTGAGGGCCGAGCTTGGGGCCGGCGATCCCCGCCTTGTCCATCAGCCGGCGGAACACCTGGTAGACCCCGTTGGGGGTCAGCGGATCCCCCCTGTTGTTCACGAATACGTACTCGCCGTTGCTGTTCTCACGGAGCTTGAGCAGTGCCCGCCTCCTCTCGTCGGAGATGGGGATGTACTTCTCCCGCATCTTGAGCGCCACCTTGATGTAGTTGCCTCTTATGTGGACCCACTGAAGACCGGCGAGCTCGGCTGCCCTCATGCCGTTGTCGATGGTGAGGAGCACCATCTCGCGGTCCCTGGCTGAGCTCGCAGCGGCTACCAGGTCTCTCAGCTCGCACTCCTCCATGGTGGGTGGTACCTTGTGGAGGCGCTGCGGCCTGGACACTGCAGTCATGGGGTTGCGGGTGATGCGGCGTCGCTGCCTGGCGAACTGGTAGAGCGCCCTGAGTCGCCGCCAGTACGCGAACTTGGTATCGTCAGAGCACTCCAGGCCCCCCAGGAATCGCTCTATGGGCTCAGGGGTGAGGGGGAGCTCCGGGCACGCGACGGCGAAGCGCCGGAGGTCAGCGTACCAGAGAAGGGTCTTTGGTTTCATGTTCCTGGCCTTCAGGTGGGCCAGGAAATCGTCTACCAGATCCTGTGTCTGCATGGTGTACCTCCCGTTTCAGAGTCCACCATTTTATACCTGATAACCCCCACCCCCCCCCAGGGATGAGGGAACGCACCTAATAAAAAGACACAATCTGCCTCCTTGGCAGATTGTGTCTCAGGGAAAATCAGTCCGGGGGCTTGTGGGCTTAAGCGTCTGCTTTACACGCAGAAGGTCGCAGGTTCGACTCCTGCATCGCCCACCAGAGAAATATCGGGGCATTATCATCGCTCCTGGCCGGTGGATCGGCCGTTGTCCTGTATGGCCTTTAGAATGCGCTCCAGAAGCTCCTGGCTGGGCCGCCGCTCTCCGCGTTCATACCGCCCAAGAGAGTTCCGCTGGATGCCAACCATCGCCGCCAGCTCTATCTGGGTAAGTCTGGCTCTGATACGGGCGACCTTGAGCTCCATGCCATGACATGGAGGTGGCGGTCGCAGTCGATCTCCCCGGAGCTCGGCAGTGTCCACGACGTCGCCACGCTCGCCGCTGACAGGAGGCTCATCGGCGTTGCCTGGCAGCATGACTGGCTCAGGCTCACCTTTGGCACGGTGACCGTGGTCGCA
>JAXHUA010000049.1:0-16441 GCA_034189695.1 Chloroflexota bacterium
GGCTGGAGGCCGGGGGGGGGGCGGGGGGGGCTGTTGACCCGGGTGAGAGTGTGGTGGTGGCGGATGGGCTGGAATGAGACCAAAGTTGCATACACGACCCATGACCTGGCCTATCCTGACTTACGGTAGAAGGCGGTGCACTGCACCTGCCGCGACAGGGAGGAGACACGGTGAAGGAGAGAGTAGAAGCAACGCTGGAACGGATAAGGACTGCTTTGCAGGCGGATGGGGGTGATGTTGAACTCGTCGATGTGAGTGGCGGCGTAGTGTCGTTGAGACTCACCGGGGCCTGCAAGGGCTGCCCCATGGCGGCCATGACGCTGCGCAACGGCATCGGACGAATATTGAAGGAAGAAGTGCCCGAAGTCGAGGAGGTTGTAGCTGTCTAGCTGGAGGAGAAGCGAGGGCGGTCTCGTGCGCCGGACTTGGTAGTGGCGATTCACGGCGCCCCGCCCGGCTGCGACCATCCCTGCTTCACCGCGAGGTCGGGGGCTATGTTCACCACCACGCGGAACACGTGTCCCTCGAGATGTTGAATAGTCTGCGGGCCGGCATACTTCAGGACGCTCATGACTTCCTGGTTCTCTGCAAGCACCTCCGCCTCCAGGTAGTTTATGCCGTTCTGCTGGGCTACTATGGCGAGTTGCAGCAGCAGATTCCCGCCAACGCCTTTGCCCTGGTAGGCGTCGTCCACTACGACGGCAACCTCGGCTGAGTCCTGAGTCGGTAGCCTGTAGTAGCGCGCGTCACCTATGATCTCTTCGCTTATGCCTTCTCCGGTCGTGGCGACCAAGGCGAAGGTGTCCTCGAAGTCGATCTCGCAAAAGCGCTGCGCTTCCGACTGTGGCAATTCGGTGAGAACGTGGTGAAACCTGAGATACACCGTGTAGGGACTCAGACGGTGGAAAAGGGCCAGTAACCTGTCCTCATCGTCGCGGCGGATGGGTCGGAGCCGCAGAGCGGAGCCGTCTCTGAGGGTTACGGCCTTCTCGTACTTGCCTGGGCCCGTGCCAGCGGGACCTGTTGCCATCGAACCTCACCCTCACCCACTTCGTCCTGCATGGGGATAGCTCGTGGGTTTCCGCAGCGATGCAATTAAAACGGTTTGCGAAGCGTTAGTCAACCGCATTGTTGTCCGCATGGTGCTACAGTTGGGTGTTCACGTTTGGAGTCAGGAGAGCACGACTCGAGCATCGACCACGATGTATCCTTTCCCACGCTCCTGCAGCTTCACCGGGTTGAGATCAAGCTCTGCGATCTGCGGCAGGTCCTCGACCATCGCCGAGATCCTGAGCAGGAGTTCCTCAATGGCCATTATGTCGGCTGGCTTCGCGCCACGCCAGCCTTCGAGCAGCCTATGTGCTCTGACCGACCGCACCATCTCGTGCGCGTCGACGTCTGTGAGTGGATGGATGCGGAAGACGGTATCCCCGAACAACTCGGCATAGATTCCGCCCATGCCGAACATGATGAGTGGGCCGAAGGTCGGGTCCTGGGTCACGCCGACGATTACTTCGATGCCGTGAGGCACCATCTTCTGGATGAGAACCCCGAGCATTTCGTCTTCCTTGCCTATTCCGCCCAGGCTCTCCTTTATCCGGCCAAAGGCGTGCTCCACCTGTTTCTGTGTACGCAGATCGAGCACTACCCCACCCACATCCGTCTTGTGCGATATCGTTGACGAAAGAAGTTTCACCGCTACCGGGAAGCCAAGTTCCTTGGCAGCCTTCCCAGCTTCCTCCGGCGTGGTAGCCAGCGTCGTGGGCGCGCTTCGAATGCCGTAGGCATCGAGAAGCTGGATCACAGAGGCCGTATCCAGCCATGAGGGTGGTGCGACACGCTGGTGCACGGCTGCTTCCACAACCTGTTCGGCTCTCTTCTCGTTTACGCCTTTGAGTTCGGGAATCACGCCCTTTGGGCGCTTCAGCCACTCGGCATACTCACACGCTCGCGCGAGCGCAAGGGCAGCGGACTCGGGGAACGTGAAGCAGGGGACGAAGCCCTTCTCGCCAGTACCTGTGGCGGCGCTCGCGCTTGGCGTGCCGACCAGGGACGCCACCAGTGTCTTCCCGCGGCGTTGGAACTCGGCTGCCGCCTCAGTGATGACCTTGCTTATCGCCTCGGGATGCATCACGACTGGGGAGATGAAGATAACGATCACGATGTCCACCGCCTCATCGTGCAGGAGAAGCTTCAGGCATTGCCGGTAATCCTCTGCGGAGGCCTCAGCCGTCATGTCCACCGGGTTGGCAGTACTGGCCTGGCGCGGGAGTGAGGTCCTCATCTCGGAAACGGTCTCCGGTGAGAGTGATGGCACTTCGAGTTCTCGCGTGGCGCACGCATCCGCGGCGAGGATCCCAAGCCCTCCCCCGTTGGTGAGAATGGCCACCCGCCTTCCCTGCGGCAATGCTTGATGAGACAGCAGGTTGGCCACGTCAAAGAGCTCCTCCAGCGTGTCCACGCGGATGATGCCGGCTTGCCTGAACAAGGCGTCCGAGAACACCTCGGCGGTGGCCAGGGCGCCAGTGTGCGATGCGGCTGCGCGCGAGCCAGCCGGAGTGCGGCCGCTCTTGAGGGCGACAACGGGCTTGATGGTGGTCACCGAACGGGCTATTCGAGCGAACTTCCTGGGATTGCCGAACGACTCCAGGTACAGGAGCATCACATTGGTGGCCGGGTCCTGCTGCCAGTATTGCAGCAGGTCATTGCTCGACACATCCGCTCTGTTTCCGAGGCTCACAAATGTGGACAGGCCAATGCCGAGAGTGTGTGCGTACTCAAGGATGGCAAGCCCAAGGGCTCCGCTCTGGGCTGACAGTGCGACATTCCCGCTCGGGGGGTAGGTGAGGGAGAAGGTGGCGTTCATGTTCACCTGAGGGCTGGTATTCAGAATCCCGAAGCAGTTGGGGCCCACAAGACGCATCCCGTAGCTGCGGGCTGTCGCCAGCAACTTGTTCTGCATGGTCAGGCCTTCGTCTCCGCTCTCGCCGAAACCCGCCGAGATCACCACAGCCCCGCGAACACCCTTGCGGCCACACTCCTCGAGTACGCCCAGCACTGCCTCCGCTGGGACTACGACCACTGCCAGGTGAACGTCGCCGGTGATGTCGAGCACCGATGGGTATGCTTTCACTGAGGCTACGACGTCAGCCTTGGGATTGACGGGGTACACAACGCCGTTGAAGCTGTAGCGAAGCAGGTTGCTGAAGATGATATTGCCGATGCCTGTACGTTTCTGGGAAGCGCCGATGACCGCTATAGAGCGTGGATTGAGGAATGCCCTCAGGGATGCAATGGTGGCGATTCGTTCTCGCTCGGCCGATCTCTCCTCAACGGCGGGGGTCGGTGCAACGTTCAGCACCACTTTGTGGACCCCGTACTCCAGTTCACGTTCCACGCGAAAGCCGCTGTCCAGGAAGACTCTCATCATCTCGCGGTTCTGACCAAGGACCTCGGCCTCGAAAAGGCGGATGCCCTTCTCTCGGGCGACAACGGCTAGCTGCTCCAGAAGGTGCGTGCCGATTCCCCTTCCCTGGTATGGGTCCTCCACCACGAAAGCGACCTCGGCGGAATCGCCGGTGGCGAGGCGGTTGTAGCGGCCAACGGCTATGATTCGCTCTTCAGCTGATTCACCGAGAATCCCTACGAGGGCGAAAGAGCTATCGTAGTCCACGTTGCATAGCCGTCGCGCCTCTTCCACCGACAGTTGCGTTAGGATTCGATGGAATCTGAGGTACACGGTGTCGAGGCTCAACCGGTAGAAGAAGGATATAAGCCTCTCTTCGTCATCCGGCTTGATGGGGCGGAGATACAGCGTCGAGCCATCTCTGAGTATCACCGCCGTCTCGTACCGGCGTAGGTCGGTGCCGGGTGGCCCGGCAGCCATGGTACATCACACTCCCCTCTTCTGCCGCATGCAGCACATCGCACTCTCATGACCTGGAGGCCCTCCTGACGAAGACCCTGGCCGTGCTGAGAGAACTGTGGCTAGTGGGGTCGAAACATGAATGTGGGGCAGCTGACCCCTGAGATGACTTTCTCCGCTACGCTTCCGTAAGCCCAACGCCCGATGCCAGAACGGCCATGCGTTGCCATGGCGACCAGATTGAACGGGTTGCTGTTGGTATAGTCGACGATGACGTCTGCCGGCCTGCCTACCAGCACCTGCCCTTGAGCCTTCAGGCCAGCGTCCTGAAGTCGCTTCTGCACGCTGGCAACGTACTGGGTGGCCACTTCCTGGCACCTGGCTGTCTGTTGCTCGACCTGCCTCTCCCAGCCTATGGGTATGGCTTCGCCGTAGTCCAGCGGGATGATCGGCGGTTCACACACTCTGAGGAGCACCACGTCTACTCGTTCGGCGCCGCGCTGTTTGGCCAAGGCCTCAACGTGAGGAAGCACGGATTCGGCAACTTCGGAACCGTCCAGCGGAACAAGTATGGTCTGCTGCGGCCACTTGTCGAAAACGAGCTCCTCAGAGACGCCGGCCCGTACGAGCCAGACAGGCACCTTGGACGCGCGAAGAACCTTGTCGGCTACGCTTCCCAACGCCCAGCGTCCCAAGCCGGAGCGGCCGTGGGTCGCCATGAGTATGAGGTCAATGCCGTTCTCATCAGCGAACCGGATTATCTCCTCGGCCGGATAGCCTACGGCAAGTTCTCCCCTGGCTTCGATGGCCTCAGCCCCGGCTTCTCCGCCAGCCTTCTGCTTCACGTCATCCGATTCCTGCTTGACCCTCTCAGCCACCCGCTCGACGTATGCCTGGTGCATCGGGACGAGCTCCCGTTCATCCGGGCTGCAGACGTGGAGAAAAGTGACATCCAGGTTGAGTCTTCCCGCCAGTTCCTTGGCGTATATGAAGACGACTTCAGCCAGTTCCGAGCCGTCCAGAGGGACGAGCATTCTCCTATACATGCTTCCTCCTTTTCGAATGCGCGAGATGACGATTGTCGAGTCTACGATACGTCGTGTAGGGTGTCAATGCAATCGGGAGACTGCACGAAGCGAACGGAGCGTGGTTCTCCGCAACCGTCACGTACCGGTCGGCGGGGAACACGCCCAGGCACCGCAACGTGGGTTCTATTCCCCCTGCCTGACCCTGAACGCCCCCGTTTGCTGCCTGCTGGCCTTCCTCATCATGATGCCCTTCTACCGCAGCCGGCGGGATCACGGCGCTGAGGTACATGCGGCCCGGGCACAGGCGGGTCGCCTGTGGCACGCGATGCGAGCCCATGGCCTGACGGCAGTCCAAACACTACCTGAATCGCGCCTCTACTACGTACCCACGCCCCCTCAGGTCATTGAGAAGCTCCGCCCCTTCGATGGCGTCCAGGAAGAGAATCGTCTCTTCTCTCTCTGTGGCTGGGGAAGTCAGCCTGTACAGGCCTCGGATAGTGGCCTTGTGCGAAAGGGCGATCTCTATGATGTTCCTTAGCCGCCAGCCCTCACAGCAGTCGTACAGATGAAGTCTCAGTCCCGGCTTTCCGAATCCCAGTGCCTGTGCCTGGAAGTTGAAAATATCGGTGGCGGTCATTATCCCTACGAGTTTGCCATGGTCCACCACGGGAAAGGTGCCAATCTGGCGCTCCTGCCCCAGCAAGGCCACGTCCACTATCATTGTATCGGGCGTAACAGTCACCGGGTTCTTCACCATGATGTCTTTCATCCTGGTCGCGCCTGATAGCTCCAGCCTCTTCAGTCTGTGCTTGGTCACCAGGCCGACCAGCTTGCCGTTCTCGACTACTGGCAAACGCCGGATGTTGAAGTCACTCATCATCTTCTCGCCATCCTCGATGGGCGTGTCTGGTGAAACGGTGACCACTTTCGTCTGCATGTACTCATGGACATACATGGCTGCCCTCCTTTCCGGTACCCCTCCGATGCAGTAGCAGTCCTTTGTCTTTCCCAGTCCCACCACTATTATACACTCTTCCGCAACCTTCTCTTTGTCGTTGACCGCAAGCGGAAAGCATGTGGACTCGGCTGTCTGGAGGGGCATCAAACACATTCTAGTCGGCCATTAATCTTAGGGCGAGGGTCTTGACGACCTGACTGCATGATGTTAACCTGCCCGCAATATCGTCAATCTAGCCAGCAGATAGGAGTTTCTTGCCCAAACAGGGAGTACCGAAAGACAGCCTCATCAATGGGCTGGTCATCGCTGTGGCCGCTGCGGCGCTGGCATTGGCGGGTTGGGCGTGTGGTGGGGGAGCCGCGGCGCCGATGCCGACCCCTGTGGCGGCAACGCCGACGCCGACGGCCATGGTCATTCCACCGAGTACGATCGCCTCCGTTGAGGGCCAGGTATTTGTTCTGAGGTCTGGCGCAAAGGCCTGGATTGACGCTTGCGAGGGAATGGACGTAGAAGAGGGGGACTCGGTGCAGACCGGCGGCAATGGCTACGCCGTCGTGGTGTTGTTCGATGGCAGCGTCCTGGAGATGGAGGAATTCACGTTCGTCTGCGTCGTCGACCTTGCGATGACAGAGACCGGCTCGACGAGCATCAGCCTGACTCAGGAAATCGGCAACACGATCCACCGGGTGGAGGAGCTGGTTGATGCTGAGTCGAGCTATGAGGTAGAGACCCCGGCCGGGGTGGCTGTCGTAAGGGGCACCCACTTCGAACTGAAGGTGGACAGGAAAGGGGTCACGCGGCTCGACGTCGAGGATGGTGAGGCGTGTTTCGAGGCGCAGGGCGAGACGAGGTGCGCCATGGGAGGCTTCCACATCACTACTGTCCCGGGGAGCCCGCCTTCAACAGTGCAGTCAAGTGTACCGCCCGCCCCCCAGGCGCCGAGCATAAACGTCGATTCCATTCCGCCACAGCCTCTCCCGTCGCCGACCCCAACCACCATACCACTGCCCACGCCCACGCCAACTCCAACTCCGACACCAACACCCACGGTGGTGTCGTCGGTTGAAGTCGAGATTACCAGCCCTGAGGACGGCTCAGAGGTAGACAGCAGGCTGATAGACGTGGAAGGAACGGTGACGAGCAACCTGCCGATCGACGAGGCGTCCATAACCCACGGCGGGCAAACGCGTGACCTGGTGCTGGCCTATGGAGGCCAAGGAAGCTACCACTACAGCTTCGACACCCCTCTGGAACTGCATCATGGCCAGAACGAGATAACAGTAACCGCCGTCGACTCTGTTGGCTGGAACGGCAGCGACACCGCAACGGTCTACGCCGACATCCAGATGACATCAATACTCATAGAGCTTACGTGGGACACCGACGGCACGGACGTGGACGCTCACTTCATCAGGCCTGGCGGCACGTTCTACGAGACCCCGGACGACTGCTGCTGGTTCAATGACAATCCCGATTGGGATGGCAGCGGTGGAGACCCAACAGACGGGGACCCGTCGCTCGACGTTGACGACACCAGCGGCTTCGGACCCGAGTACATAGCGCTTGTGACACCGCCTTACGGCGGTGCCTACGAATACAAGGTGGACTACTTCGACTACTGTGTTGCGACCACCACAGCTACGGTCAGGATATGGCTCAATGACATGCTGGTGGCCACGTACGACCACACGTTCGAATGTGGCGAAGAACCCTATGGCGGACGGGGCAGGGGGGCCACAGCGGACCCCGAGGTGTGGGACTGCGCCTGCATTCAGTGGGATGTGCAGGCGGGCACGGGCGATGTCAGTGCGGGATCATGCCCGTCTATCGAGCCGACCCCGACCCCGACACCTACCCCTACCCCAAAAGCAACGCCAAGACCTAGAACGGGCGGCGGCACCTGACACGAGTGCGGAACCACCGGACGGCGGCGATGCGGAGCTTCTTCGGCAAGGGCACGAGAACGCAGCGCCGGCGCCGCAAGCACGTACTCGTGGCGCTGGGGGTCGGACTTGCATTCACGTTGCTGACCATGCTCGTGCGGCCGTTTGCCAGCTTCGAATGGAGGATCGAGGACCTTCTCTTCCTGCCTGCAGTTCCGTCGTCCAGCATCGTCATAGCCGCCATCGACGACGAGACACTCGACCAGTACGGCAGGTGGTCGGAATGGCCCCGCACGCTGCACGCCCAGGCTGTTGAGAACCTGAGCGAGGCGGGGGCCATGGTCATCGCTTTCGACGTTCTCTTCGCTGACGAGTCGCCGGAAGACGCGGCCCTGGCCGAGGCGATGGTGGAGGCGGGCAATGTCGTGTTGGCGGCGGCCGGAGACGGCCAGGTTGCGTCAGCCGGCTCGGCGGTGGCGTTTACGCGGGTCCTCAGTCCCGCACCCATGCTGGATGAGGCGTCGGTGGCTGTGGGCCACGCCAATGTGATGCCGGACGGCGACGGCGTGATGCGGAGAGTGCCGCTGGTGGTGGAGAGCGCTGAAGGCGAAACCTATCCCGCGCTGAACGTGGCGGCTATATACACGCATTTCTCGAAGACCGTGCCTGAGGTGCTTGAGGCATCGGGCGGCGCTCTGCGGCTCGTTGGCCGCGACGTTCCCGTAGACGGGACGGGAAGCATGAGGATCAACTACGTCGGCGGGCCCGATACGTTTCCGAGTATCTCTTACAGACAGGCTATCGAGAGCGATTTCGACCCCGAGCTGGTGAAGTTCAAGATCGTGCTCATCGGGATGACCGCGACGGGGGAGCCTGACTCCTGGGTCACGCCAATATCGGCTGAGAAGATGTACGGGGTGGAAATCCACGCGAACGCGATCGACACGATTCTCAGACAGCGGTTCATGGTCGAGGCAAGCTGGCCTACCACGCTCGTTACGCTTCTCGTTCTTGTAGGCCTTACCGGGGTCGCCCTGCCTCACATGAGGTTGCGTTGGGGAGGGCTGCTCACCGGGGCGCTACTCATTGCATATCTGCTGGGGGCCTTCTTCGCGTTCGACAGGGGGCTTGTGGTGAGCATACTCTACCCTATCTTCGCGCTTCCCATCATGTACGTGACCGTGGTGCTTTGCCGTGTCACCGCAACGCAGTCAGATAGGAATCAGGTGAAGGAGTTGTTCGGCCGGTACGTTTCGTCGCAGGTGGCGGCGGAGATTGTCAATCTGGCCGATGCCGATGAACTGAAGCTCGGTGGGGAGGACAGGGAGGTTACAGCGCTATTCGCCGACATACGTGGGTTCACCACCATCAGTGAGACGATGAGCCCGGAGGCGGTAGTCCACATGTTGAACACGTACCTCTCCGTCATGATAGACAAGGTCCTCTCCAATGGTGGTATGGTGAACAAGTTCGCCGGCGATAGCATAATGGCGGTGTGGAATGCCCCGCAGGACCAGCACGGGCATGCCCTGCTTGCCGTCAAGGCGGCCCTGGAGTCACAGCAGGCCATCGTGGAGCTGCAACAGGAAGACCCCAATCTGGCTCGCGTTCAGTTCGGCATTGGCATCAACACCGGACGGGCCATAGCCGGAAACATGGGGTCTGAGGGGCGCACGGAGTACACTGTGATCGGCGACGCGGTCAATATCGCGTCTCGGCTCTGCTCTGGTGCGTTCGGAGGGCACGTGTGGATTGGCCCCCAGACCTACGAACAGGTGCGCGAGCGTGTTGAGGCCATTGCACTGGAGCCGCAACAGCTCAAAGGGAAGAGTGAGCCCATCCGTGCGTACCAGGTGGTTCGCCTTCTGCTGGCGACCCGGCATGTTGACACTACTGGTGGAACAGACTAGCCTGTCAGGGTTTGCGGGAGGGGAGTCATGGATGACGCACAGTTGGACAAATTCGTCAGGGACTACTCGCGGCTGGAGGTCATCTTTGAGGAGAACAGCAGCGGGGACGAGATGTACATCGTGCATTCAGGCAGGGTGAGGCTGTCTACCCGCGGCGAGGGGGGCGAGGACGTGACCCTTGCCACGGTTGGCGAGGGAGGCTTCTTCGGGGAGATGACCCTTATCGATGGCAGCCGTCGTTCAGCGACGGCGGTGGCGGAGGAAGACACCCGTCTGGTCGCCCTTGACAGGTCGAAGTTCCTGTATATGATTCAGCAGCAGCCGATGTTTGCCTTCACGGTTATGGGTGTTCTGTGTCGTCGCATAAGGGAGGCGAATGTCACGCTAGCCAGGGTTAGAGAAGAAGGAGCCGGTCGATGACTCACGAACTGAGACCGGGGATCTTCCAGTTCCGCGCCAAGAAGCCAGGCAGCCACGTGTATCTGATAAAGGGCACCCACAAGAATGTGCTCATCGACACGGGTTTGATGGGGAGCTTCCCGCGTCTTGAGAAGTCGCTGCTGGAAGTGGGCGTCAGGGCCTGCGATATCGACCTGATTGTGCTGACGCACGAGCACTTCGACCACATCGGCGCCACATCCTTCTTCTATGAGGACGTGGTGGTGGCAGCCCACCGCCTCGCTGCGAACAAGATCGAACTGCAGGACGAATTCGTGACGATGATGAAGTCTATGAATGCCGGCTCGACAGCGTTTCACGCCGACGTGTGGCTCGAACATGACACCTTGATAGACCTGGGCAACTACCGTCTCCGCGCTCTTCACACGCCTGGCCACACATCTGGGTGCATATGCCTCTATGAGCCGGGCGAAGGGCTGCTGTTCACCGGGGATACCGTTTTTGCCGGCGGCACCCTGTCCGGCATCTTCGGCTCGGGCAACATCAGTGACTACATGAACTCCCTCGAGCGCCTGAGCACATTGCGGGTTACCCAGCTCTATCCTGGGCACGGATGGGTCTCGGACAGCCCGGAGGAGGATATTCGTCGCGGCCTGGAGCATGCTCGTGCCCTGTTTGAGGACACCAAGATACTGTTCGAAACGTTGACCAGGGGGGGCAACTAGGTTTGCAGTTGACCGTTCTGGGGACAAGTGGGGCGTATCCTGGAGCGGGGGCAGCATGTTCGGGCTACCTCGTGGCTGAGAAGGACGTAAGACTGCTTCTTGACTGTGGGACTGGCGTTCTGAGCAATCTTCAGCACCACGCGCAGCCGTGGGATATCTCGCACATTCTAATCACTCATCTTCATGCCGACCATTTCCTAGACATCTTCCCGTTCCGGTACGCATTATGGCGTACGCGGCGTGGGCGTCCATTCCTGTATCTGCCTCCTGGCGGTGAGGAAGGGCTTCTCAGGATCTCGGCCCTGTTCGACCCCTCACCGTCCTTTCTCTCGGAGTTCTTCCATATTGAGGAGTACGACCCGAACGGCACGATAGAGCTGGGAGGTGTCACTGTCGAACTCGCCCCGGTCAAGCACTATGTCCCCACCTGTGCGGTGGCTGTGAGCGGTGCTGCTGGCAGGATCGTCTACTCGGCGGACTGCGGTCCGTGTGAGACGCTTGAAGACCTGGCTCGCCGCGCCGACGTGTTTCTCTGCGAAGCGGCCCGTGTTGGGGGAGAGGAGGGGGGCTGGGGTCACATGTCGCCGCGCGAGGCGGCTGAGATTGCGAGACGGGCTGGAGTGGGGAGGCTGGTGCTTACCCATTTCTGGCCGGAGCACGACTACTCACGGGACCTGACTCTCGTGAAGGACGTCTTCGGCGGGCCGGTGGAGGCAGCCGTGGTGAACGCAACGTATTCCCTGTAGGGATAGGCCTCTCCGCTGCCCTGGAATGCTCCGCCGCTGCGGGAGGTCGGCGGAGCGCCCTTGGTGCCCCTCGGCGACACGCTCAATGGGTCTGGAGCTATGGTTGCCGTCCGAGCTGCCGCAGGTGACGGGCGAAGTCCTCGACAACCGGCGCACCCAGGTAGCTCAAGGTTTGGCCAGTCGCCTGGGCGGTTACCACCAGTCGGCATAGGTACTCGAGCGTCTCCGTCGCAATGAGCGCCTCATCGAGCGATGCTCCCCAGCAGATGACGCCGTGGTTTGCGAGAAGGAGCACCCGGCTACTGCCGACCTTGCTTGCCACGGCTTCGGCGAGTTCCTGGCTGCCCGGATGGCGGTACGGCACCCGCTCGATGCGACCGAGATACGCCATCGTCTCGGGGAGTAGATCGGTACGGAGGTCCTTCGCGTCGGAGCAGGCCACGAACGTCGAGTAGAAAGGTTGCGAATGGATTACGGCGGCCGCTTTCCCACACGCCGCGTAGATTCTGCGGTGCATCCCCGTCTCGATCGAAGGACGCTGCTCACCCTGCCAGACCTCGGGGTCGATGCTGCACCGCACGTAGTCATTGTTGCCCAGCGCCCCCAGGTCCGCGCCCGCAGCGGAGATGAGAAAGGCGTTTGGCTCCAGCCTGGCGCTTATGTTGCCGCTACGGCCCCAGACGAGGCCCTTCGCAAGCAGGCCCCTTCCGCACCTTTCCAGTTCCTGGCGGACTTGTCTTTCCCGGTCCATTTCGCTCCTTGCCCTATGCTATCTCTCACGCCCGTTGGCAGTCAATGCGGATTGACCCCAGACTCCGACTTGGACTATAATGCTTCCCAAGGGGTCTCCTGGGAGGCAGGTGGTTTGTCGGCGTCAGGGCGGCAAACTCTTTTTTGACGTTCGGACCTGGCAGACACGGCTTGGATTCCAGCCCCTTTTGCCGATTGGCGTCTGTCCCTTGGCGGTTCTGGGACAGTGCCGATTCACCCAGCCCTGACTGTTCGTCGCCCTCGGGGTAATGCCGTGGCGACGGCGCCCTCTTGGGGTAGAAGGTAACGAAATATCCTTGGGTTGCGTTGGCCATGAGTGAGCAGCAAGAGGCAGAAAGCCTCCGGGTTACGACGAGCGACGACCTCGAGGTGTCCACATACCTCGAAATCGCCAAGCAGAAGGCGGGCGAGCAGCCGGTGACGCCTGCGGTGCCGGAGGCGGACCGGGAGACGGTGCTGGTAATCGACTTTGGCTCCCAGTACAGCTTGCTTATCGCCAGACGCGTACGGGAGTGCCACGTTTACAGCGAGGTGGTGCCGTACGATGCGCCGTGGCACAAGATCGCCTCATTGAAGCCCAGGGGCTTCATTTTCTCCGGCGGCCCGGGCAGTGTGTACGAGCCAGATGCTCCTTTCGCTCCACCGTTTCTCTATGAGACGCATCTTCCAATACTGGGTATCTGCTACGGCATGCAGGTGCTGGCGCACCAGCTTGGCGGAAGGGTCGCCGAAGGCACTAGGCGCGAGTACGGGCATGCTGTGCTGCACCAGGGTGATGTGGAGTCACCGGTCTTCGCGGGTCTGCCTGCCTCCATGCCTGTGTGGATGAGCCATGGTGACCAGATCATGGAGCTACCGCCGGGTTTCACGGCGCTTGGCCACACTGAGAACTCGCCCGTTGCGGTAATGGGCAACGAGCATGGGATCATTGGACTCCAGTTCCACCCGGAGGTGTCCCACACACCGCAGGGCAAGGATATCCTGAAGAACTTCCTGTACGAGGTATGTGGGTGTAGCGGCAACTGGACGTTGGGCAACTTCATAGCCGAGAGCGTAGAGCGAATAAGGGCACAGGTGGGGAACGGCCGTGTGATCTGTGCGCTGTCGGGAGGTGTGGACTCCGCTGTGACGGCCGCTATGGTTTACCGCGCAATCGGTGATCAGCTCACGTGCATCTTCGTCAACAACGGCCTTCTGCGGCGTGACGAGGCGGAGCGTACCCTCAGCGCGTTTCAGAGGAACCTCAAGATGAACATCAGATACATCGATGCCAGCGAGAGGTTCCTGGCGCGCCTCAAGGGCGTGATTGACCCTGAGATGAAGCGCCGCCTCGTGGGTGAGGAGTTCATAGCCGTTTTCGAGGAAGAGGCAGCCAAGCTTGGCAAGGTGGACTTCCTCGCTCAGGGTACTCTGTACCCCGATGTCATCGAAAGCAGAGCTCCGGAGAGCAAGGCATCCGCCAAGATCAAGACGCATCACAATGTGGGTGGGCTCCCCAGCGCCATGACCTTCTCACTGGTCGAGCCGCTTCGCTATCTGTTCAAGGATGAGGTAAGAGAGGTCGGGCTTGCTCTGGGCATGCCTGAGGAGATGGTATGGCGCCAGCCCTTCCCGGGTCCCGGGCTGTCTATCCGCACAATCGGGGAGGTTACCAGGGACAAGCTGGATGTACTTCGAGCAGCCGACTGGATCGTGATGAACGAGATCAAGAAGGCCAAGCTGTACCGCGACCTGTGGCAGATCTTCGCCGTTCTGACCGACACCAGGAGCGTCGGCGTGATGGGAGACTACCGGACGTACGGTCATCTGGTCGCCATTCGCGCAGTCACTTCGGATGATGCGATGACCGCCGACTGGGCCCGCCTCCCCTATGACCTGCTGGCGCGCATCTCCAATCGCATTGTCAATGAGGTTCCGCAGGTGAACCGTGTAGTGTACGATATATCGTCGAAGCCACCGTCAACGATTGAATGGGAGTAAGGCGCCCCGAAGGAGGTTGTTCGTGTCATATGAGTCCGAGTACGAGGATGAGGAAGACGTAGACGTAGTCCTGGAGATGCTTCGGGAAGACCTGATCGGTGAACTGCAGGCAATTAATCAATACCAGGAGCATATCGATAGCATAGACGACGAAGAGGTGATAAAGGTGCTGGAGCACCTTCGCGACGAGGAGAAGGAGCACGTAGCCGAACTGACGAAGCTGATTCGGAAGCTCGACCCAATTCAGGCCGAGATGTTCAAACGAGAGGGTCTGTAGTCTGCCCGGGGACTGAATGAATATCCTTGTTGCTGGTGGAGGGGCGAGAGAGCATAGCCTGGTTTGGAAGCTGCGCCAGGGTGCCCGTGTCAGCAAGCTGTACGTCGCTCCAGGAAACGCTGGTACCGCTGCAATTGCCGAGAACCTCGATATCGAGGCTACTGACCTTCAGAATCTGGCTCGGGCGGCGACCGACAGGAACATAGACCTGGCGGTTATCGGCCCCGAGGCGCCTCTGGCGGAGGGGATTGTCGATCTTTTCGAGAAGCACGGAATCCCCACGTTTGGCCCCAATCAGCTAGCTGCTGTCATAGAGTCCAGCAAGGTCTTCGCCAAGGAACTCTTGCAGAAGTACGGCATCCCCTGTGCCAAGAGCGAAACGTTCTCTTCGTTCGGCGAGGCCAAAGACTACGTTCTTTCGCAGACTGTGCCGATCGTTGTCAAGGTGGACGGCCTCGCTGCGGGGAAGGGTAGCATCGTCGCCAGCACCACTGACGAGGCCGTCAACGCGCTCTCAGAGATTATGGAGGAACGCGCGTTCGGCAGCGCGGGCGACAGGGTGCTGGTCGAGGAGTGCCTTGACGGAGTAGAGGTGAGCCTTCTCGCTTTCACGGATGGCATAACCGTCGTTCCCATGGTACCAGCGTGCGACTACAAAAGGGTCTTCGATGGCGACAAGGGGCCTAACACGGGCGGCATGGGGGCCTACAGCCCGCCGGGCTTCTTTGATGACGACATGACCGACCTGGTCAAGCGGATAGTGCTGGAGCCAACGGTTGCTGCAATGACGAAAGAGGGAAGACCGTACCGGGGCGTTCTCTACGCTGGCATAATGGTGACCGACGAAGGACCGAAGGTGTTGGAGTTCAACGCCAGATTCGGTGACCCCGAGAACCAGGTCATGATGCCTCGGCTCAAGAGTGACCTTGTAGAGGTAATGCTCGCCGTCATCGAACAGAGGCTGGACGGGGTCGAGGTGGAGTGGAGTGAACAGGCCTGTGTCGGCGTGGTCATAGCATCGGGCGGCTATCCGGGCGGCTACGAGAAAGGGTTCGCGGTATCCGGCCTGGATGCGGTTGACGAAGATGTGGCGGTCTTTCACGCCGGCACCAAGACGAAGGACGGTCGGGTGGTGACGGACGGCGGGCGGGTGCTCACAGTGGCCGCCACGGGGGGCACCATTGCCGAAGCGCGTGAGAAGGCCTACAGCAATGTGGCGCGCGTACACTTTGAGGGTTGTCACTACCGGAAGGATATCGCGTTGAGAGAGGTGGGCTGAGGAGATGGCGCTTGTGGCAGTGATTCTGGGCAGCAGGTCGGACGAACCGTTGATGCAGCCGGCGCTGGACATGCTGGATGACCTTGGCATTGACTGCGAGGTCTCGGTGATGTCGGCGCACCGCAACCCGGATATGGTCCGAGAGTACGCGCAGAGTGCCCGTGACAAGGGGATAGAGGTAATCATCGCCGGGGCGGGGTGGGCAGCGCACCTGCCTGGCGTGGTCGCCAGTTGGACCACGCTCCCCGTTATCGGGGTGCCGCTGGCGACGAGTGCGCTCAAGGGCATGGACGCGGTGTTCTCGGTGGTGCAGATGCCGCCGGGCGTGCCGGTGGCGTGCGTCGCCATCGACGGGGCCAAGAACGCCGCGCTTCTGGCGGCAGGGATTCTGAGTTCGAAACACGAGGACGTTGCGAGCGCGTACCAGGCGTATCGGCGGCGTCTGGAGACTCAGTAGGCTGGGTGTGTGCCAGTCCGCTATCCCCTGCCCTGTTCCCGTTGACTACGTTCTCGGGCGCTGATATAGTTAGCAAAGTGAACTATTGCTATTGTTAAGTAACGGATTCTGGTGGGGGAGTGGTGGTGAGGGGATGACCTTTGCTCGGCTAGAAAAGGAGAAC
>JAXHUA010000005.1:0-5960 GCA_034189695.1 Chloroflexota bacterium
GGTAGAGGAAGGCATTCCCTGACTTGCCTGCCTCATACTTGTCGTTCGCTCCGTTGTCGGCGGCGAAGACTGCTGTTGGCGCCACAGTGACTGCGAGCAGCAGCACTGCCACCAGCACAATGACCCATCCCTTTCCCATTTTGCTCCCTCCTTTTACGCGGATGTTTGTCAACAAGGTCTGGAGACGTGTTTCGCGCTGTTTGAGGCAGACCTCCCTTCTAGACGCGCAAGTGATGGAGGGCCGGAAATCGGGCCGCCCCGTGTCAAACGCACACCGGTGCGTGTACGCCCTGTCGGCCGGGAGGCGGGTTGCGACAAAGAAAAGGCCTTTCTCATCCGAGAAAGGCCTTGTGTATATATGGAGCTCCCATCCGTCCCTCCTTCGGTAGCCTGGCAATCCTGGTCGAAGCCTTCGACCGTAGACCCATGGCTTTGCGTCCCACGGTTTCCCGTGGTTTGCCTTTATCGGTCAGGGTATTCGGATTACTACTCTGCGGTTATTGTGCGATGGACATCTTTACGAGCATTTCACAGCGCAGTGCCGTCCGTTGGTGACCTGGGATTGGAACCTGCGCGCATACTCTTCGCTTGATGTCCCAGTCACTCATCATTGTCCGTCTGACGCCCTCAAACTGTCAAGATTGACAAACCTATCGCTTCTCACCCTTTCCTACAAATCTGGTCAGAGCCGGGTCGTTGGCCGACGCCTTCGGTCTGGCTCACACGCAACGCGTTCTCAAAGCCTGGATGCCCCTCACTCCTCGGATGAGCCAGGTTCAGACGTTGTTTCAGGCTGGTGCGGCGCCAGGAAGCCAACCGCAAAGCCGACACCTATCGACCCCGCCATGGTGAGCAGGGTCAGCAGAATGACGTATAGCCAGCCGAAGTAGGAGACCATTATGGGCAGAAGCAGGGGTTTGACGGCCCTGTTGCCCAGGAAGATGGCCAGCATGGTGTCGCCCGCACCCTTTGCCCGCAGCTCTCGGAGGAGCGGATACCAGGCGTAGATCGGCCCCATGGAGATAATGCCGGCGGCGGCCGCCAGGACAACGCCTCTTGCGCCGGCCTCCTTGCCGAGGAATCGAGCGACGTGCGCTGGCTTCAGGAAGAGGTTCAGTGCCAGCATCAGGACGAAGACCAGGGTGAGGGGCACGAGGATGCTCAGGAAGATACTGCCGCTGGCTGAGAGGGCCCTTACGGTCGTGTCGGGATAGAGGGCGTAGAGAATGCCGTAGAGCACCAGTACTGACAACGGGAACAGAAGCACACGCGGCAATCGTATTTTTCCACCCTGACCCTGAGTATCACTATTCTTCACTGGGACCACCCGTATGCCAGGCCCATGAGCAACGCCGTGACGACCGCTATGAGTATCGCCATGACCAACGATAGCCCGTTCCGCAACAGAGCGAAGACTTTCCCCAGTGCCGCCATCTCAGCGGGCAACTGAATGACTCCAACGCTCACCCACGCGATGATGAAGCCGGTGACCGCGAACAGGCTTACGCCGAGGCCGAGCAGCTCGCCGCCGATGACGTAGCTGTTCACTGGATTGCCGGCGAACAGGCTGCCGAATAGAGCGCCCAGCAGCGTGTCGACCGCCGGGTTGCCGGAGAAAACGGACAGCAGCAGAGTCCGCGGGACGAAGGCGTTGAACAGGCCAATGAGCAACACCACGCCTACCAGTAGCGGCAACATCATGCCGAACTGCCTTGCAGAGCTGGCAAGCGCCTGGACGACCGCATCCTTGCTGAGGTTGAACCATCGGGGGCTGGTGACGGGTTCGGGCGTGGCCCGCGCCAGGTCGCCGTCGCTATACTTCTTCAGGACGTCTCTCGCCCTGCCACGCAGCCCGGTGTAGACCTCAATGCCGCTTGCCGCCAGCTGGTTTCTTGCGGTCGGGCTGCACCAGCCGGTGAGAACGGCCATCACCTCGTTACTGACTGCCAGCACAACCGCCTGCATGCTGGCACCTCGCTTGGCCGTGGCCCCGGGGTTTGGCACCGCCTCGACAGCGCCGGTATCGAGGTCCACAATCAACAGGTAGGGGGAGGTACCGAAGCGTGGTGATACCTCTGCATCAAGGTGTGGGTCCTCGGTTGAGACCGCGATCCTCATGTGTGCCTCCCTGGTCTCTGTGTGGTGTGGTGGAGTCGGTCTTCAAGAAAGTACCACAGAGCTATCTCGTTATAAAGCCCTCTGTAGGACCTGCGGCCGGTTTCAGCCTCGCGCGCGGCTTCGTGAAGGTGAAACCCGTCGGCGAGTGGGGCGCCCAGCACGGCGCGCCGTAGGGCTGTGCAGTCGGTCGTATTGACACCTGCTCGCTGGGTATTTACACTTCCTATGACATCGATTCCGGGGTTTGTGGTATGAAGTGCCCTGCGTGTGGCAAAGAGACGATAGTTGTTGAGCACGAAGATATCGAGCTTGACTACTGTGTGAATTGCTCCGGCGTGTGGTTCGACGCGGGCGAGCTTGAGCTGCTCCTGGAGACGATGGAAGTGGATGGCGCCCGCCTGTCGGTGGAGGGCATCCTGACGTCTCCTGAGGCTCCATCCAAAGAGAAGAAGCGCAGGTGCCCTATCTGTGGCAGAAGGATGAAGAAGGCAACGCTGGGCCGCGACCCCGCAGTTGTCATCGATGCGTGTCCGCGGGAACATGGGCTCTGGTTTGACAGCGGGGAGTTGGGCCAGTTGGTAGCCCAACTCCCAGACAGACTGGACTCACAAGGGCGCGTCATCACGTTCCTGGGAGAGGTCTTCAAGGCGGGGCCCGGCGGTTGAACGGCCCTTGTGGTGGAGGTCGCGGGCGGCGCACTTTCAGCAACGTGGTCTGTATTGACGAGGCATAGGCACTGACTGCCGAGGAGGTTTCACATGATTGCACTGTGGGTGGTCATCGGTATCGTCGTAGTCCTGTTGATCTGGTTCATTTTCATCTACAACGGTCTGGTGAGGTTGCGCAACCAGGTGCGAAACGCGTGGGCACAGATCGACGTCCAGCTCAAGCGGAGGCATGACCTCATACCGAACCTGGTCGAGACGGTGCGGGGGTACATGAAGTTCGAGCGGGAGACGCTGGAGGCGGTCACCAATGCGCGCAATCTGGCCCAGAAGGCGATCGGGACCGGGGTTGGCGCCCAGGGCAAGGCAGAGGCGGAGTTGAGCGGGGCTCTGGGGAGGCTGCTCGCGGTTGTGGAGAACTATCCTGACTTGAAGGCCAACCAGAACTTCCTTGCCCTCCAGGAGGAACTGACCTCGACGGAGAACAAGATCAGCTTCTCGCGCCAGTTCTACAATGACTCCGTGTTGAGGTACAACAACAAGACACAGATGTTCCCCTCCAATATGGTGGCGGGGATGACCGGCTTCAGAGCGAGCGAGTTCTTTGAGGTGGAAGTGGCTGCGGAAAGGGAGGCGCCAAAGGTCAGCTTCAGCTAGCGATTAGTGCGTGACCAATGTGGGAACAGATAAGGTCGAATCAACTCCGGTCGGTGGTGCTCGTCGTCGCTCTGGGGGCGTTGCTGCTGCTGATCGGCTATTTCCTCGGCGTGGCCCTGCTCGGCAGCGCCATTGCAGGCCTGGTGATTGCGCTCGTCGTATGGCTCGTTATGAATCTCATCGCCATCTTCCAGGGCGATAGCATACTGCTGGGACTGTCCAGGGCGAGGAAGATCGAGCGGGACGACTATCCTCAACTGTATAACATAGTTGAGGAAATGAAGATCGCGTCGGGGCTGGAGAAGATGCCCGATGTGTACATCATCGACGACCCGGCATTGAACGCATTCGCCACGGGTCGTGACCAGAAACGTGCGTCAGTGGCGGTGACCTCGGGGCTTCTCCAGAAGCTCAACCGTGACGAGTTGCAGGGCGTCATCGGGCATGAGATTGCGCACATAAAGAACCGCGACGTCCTCCTGATGGCGATGTGCGGGGTGCTCCTGGGCACCATTGTGATCCTGGCGTGGTTCGCCACGCGTTCACTGTTCTTCGGCGCTATGTTCGGCGGAAGGCGCACTTCGTCCGCAGGTGGTGGCGGCGGCTACGCTCAGCTCATAATCCTCGCTGTAGGTATCGCGCTGATGATACTGGCGCCGATCCTGGCATACCTCATCTACTTCGCCATCTCCAGGAAGCGGGAGTACCTTGCGGATGCGTCTTCCGCTCTGTACACCAGGTACCCGGAGGGGCTGGCGTCGGCGCTGGAGAAGCTCGCCGGTTCGACAGTGGAGTTGAAGTCGGCGAACCAGGCGACAGCTCCGATGTACACCGTCAATCCGTTTCGCAAGAAGGGCAGAGCGGCCAGCGACCTCAGCAGCACGCACCCGCCTATCTCGGAGCGGATACGCATACTGCGCTCCATGGCTGGTGGAGCATCCTTCGCTGACTACGATATGGCGTACCGCCAGGTGCACAAGGGCGGAGGAAGAGCCATGTCCGCGGCCAGCCTGGCGTCTGTGGGGGCGGTCCCTGTGCGAGCCGCGTCTCCCGATGCCGGGCCGGTTGAGCCTGGGCCAGCGAGGGCGAAGCGCGCCCGCGAGGTGTCGGACGTGATGTGGAAGCTGAGCGACTACACCACCATCAACTGCCCCTGCGGCACCAAGCTCAAGGTGCCGCCCAAGTTCAAAGGCTCTCGCGTCAGATGCCCGCACTGCGGCAGGGTGCACTCCCTGTAAGCCCTCTCCGATCCGAACGAAGAACTTCGCAGGGCGGAGCTGGGTCGCCTTCACCCGTGGACTACTGGAAGACGTAGGTCGTCCCGACGACGTTCAACACGAACTGCTCCGGCATTTCCCTGGCAAACTGGTTGACGGCATTCCATCCGGTGCAGTGCATTGGGACGACGAAGTCCGGTGCTATCTTCTTCATCTCCGCGATGGTCGGCTCGATAAGAGGCTCGAACAGCGGGCCGGTAAGGTGAAACCCGCCGAGCACCGCGTGCACCTTCTCGGTCAGCGCCACCTTCTGAGCGTGTTTAACCGTGTTGATGATGCCGGCATGGGCACAGCCGCTCATCACCACCAGCCCCTTCCCTTTCACCTTGACCGCGACTCCCTGGTCGTCGCGGAATGGGTCAGTGACCCACTCGTCGTTGATCCTGGCCTCAGCCCACGCGAAGCCGGTCTCGAAGTCGGTCACTCGCTCCACCTCGCCGAGCACGAGCATGAGGTCTGAGGCCAGGGTCGACGGTTCGCTCACCCTGCGGACATCGACGCCCGCCTGCTCTAGGGCCGATTCGTCCAGTCTCGGCAGCTCAAACAGCATCACGCCGCGGACGTTCAGGCGGCGCTCAAGAAAGGCGTCTGGATGCAGGACGAGCGGGATTCCCTTTCTGGCGCGTTCCAGGAACCCGGCCAGTCCCCCGAAGTGGTCGAGGTGACCGTGGCTCAGGACGGCTGCCTCCACCTGGCCGAAGTCGACGCCGAAGACAGTTGCATTGTGGACAAGACACGCCGTCGAAATGCCGGCGTCCATGAGGACCGCGTGTTCCTCGGAGCCAGCATACACTTTGACAAGGAATGAGAGGCCGTGTTCCGCCAGGGGGGCGTCGGTGGCGGCTACCGCCGGCCGCTGGGCGACCTCGGTGTTCTGGCGGACAAACAGATCGGTGTAGTTGTCGACCAGGACAGTTATCTCCACTCTGTCCGCTTCGCGCAACGCCACTGCACTCATCTCTCTGCACCTCCTTACACTGCTGTGTCACGCCGCACTCCTCGCCGTCGCGCCTGACCCCAGAGTCGCTGTGCGCAGCAGCGAATGGCATTGTAGCATTGAAGGGCGCAAAGTCGAAGGCCCTGCGGAACCCCTGCACCGTGAAGCAGGCTCCAACGGCGATGACGTGTTGCGTCAATAGGAAGTGTTACCGAACGGTGGTTGGTTGCCTCATAAATGAGGTTACCGAAGCCTCCTTTCCTTGGGCATGCTCAGCCATGGCCCATAGTGTTTCCAGTTGACGGT
>JAXHUA010000050.1:0-13089 GCA_034189695.1 Chloroflexota bacterium
ACACCGGCCTGGTTGAAGTGGCCATGGGTACGCCCATCAGCAAGGTGGTGTTCGACATAGGCGGCGGCGCCGTCGATGGCCGGCCAGTAAAGGCGGTCCAGATAGGCGGGCCGTCTGGCGGGTGTCTACCGGTGGACAGTTTCGACCTTCCCATTGACTTCGACGTGCTCTCTCAAGCCGGCTCCATGGTTGGCTCAGGCGGCATGGTCGTCATGGATGAGGAGTCCTGCATGGTGGACGTGGCCAAGTATTTCCTGACCTTCCTTCAGGACGAGTCATGCGGGAAGTGCCTGCCCTGCCGGCTGGGGATTGACCGCATGCTCGAGATAATAACGGACATCACCGAAGGCCGTGGAAGGCCGGAACAGCTCGACCTCCTGGAGGAGCTGGCCGACACCGTCGCCCAGACCGCCCTGTGCGGCCTGGGGAAGACAGCGCCCAACCCGGTGATATCCACACTGCGTCACTTCCGCTCGGAATACGAGGCACATATCAAAGAGAAGAGATGTCCGGCCGGGGTGTGCAAGGCGCTGGTCACATACTGGATTGACCCGGAGAAGTGTACGGGATGTGGGGTCTGTCTCCAGTCTTGCGCGCACAACGCCATCACGGGTGAGAAGAAGCAGCCTCACATCATCAATGCAGAGCTCTGTCAGAAATGCGGGATTTGCCGGAGTGAGTGCAGGTTCGATGCGGTTCAAGTCGCCTGAGAACAAAGAGGTGTCAAGATGCTGCAATACGTCAATATCAGCATAGATGGGGCCACTGTCCGCGCGGTCAAGGGGGCGACCGTCCTCGATACCGCTCTCGAATATGCCATCTGCATCCCCCATCTATGTCACGTGCCATATCTTTCCGACATCGGCGCGTGCCGGCTGTGCATTGTCGAACACGTGGTCAACGGCCGCTCCAATGTCACGACTTCCTGTACCCTGAAAGTGCAGGAGGGCATGGTGATACTGACCAACACGGAAAGGATACGGAAACTGCGACGTAACCTGGCCGAGCTGCTGGTGGCCCAGGCCCCCAACTCCCGCGCCATCCAGGACATCGCCCTGCGCTGTGGCGTCAGGGAGGTCCGGTATCCTTTCCGGAACGAGGACTGTGTTCTGTGCGGGCGTTGTGTGCGGGTCTGCGCCGAGGTCTGGAAGGCCCGGGCGAAGGGCTTTGTCGGGCGGGGAAAGAACCGCCGTGTGGACTACCCGTTCGGCATCCGCCCCGACTTCTGCAAGCAGTGCGGTAGCTGCATCGAGCTTTGCCCCATGACCATCCCTCCCTGCGACGGTCCGATGAAGCCCGGGGAGGAACGTCTCTGTGGCCAGTGTGAGTCACAGCTCATAATCGCCGAGCAGACGCCGGGCGGTTGCATACAGTGCAAGCTTGGCGAAAGCTTCGCCTGCGGACGCTACGCCTAGACACCTGGCCCCGCAAAGAGACGTCTGAACGTGCCGACTGGTTGTTGTCGCCGCTTCAGGTTCTCAATCACGACGCGATTGCCGTTCCCGTCGGCTTCGACGCCGCAACGAGGGAGGTCGACGAAGCTTCCTTCACCCCCGCTACTCACGCAAGACCTCCGTGCTTGTCCAGTCCGGCTTCGCCGCCGTATGCCCGCCGCGAGTCCTAGTCCCAGAGGCGGAAGGGTGGGTACTGGTCCGTCATAAGTGCGGCGTAAGCGGCCACCCGGTAGCTCCAGCGGTTCATCCCCACGACGAAGTTGAAGATGTCTCCCGGGTACCGGCCGGTGAACAGCAGGGCCACCGCGGCGAAGAGAGCAAGAATGAATGTGAGGCCACCGCCACCGTTGTCGCTATACCCCGACTGGAAGAAGGCGACCACGATGTAGTGCGGAATGGCGAGCAGCCACCACTTCACCAGCACCAGCCCACGGGAGAGCCTCTCCGGATACGCCACCTCCAGATCAGCCGGATAGTCAACCGATTGGAGAGCGAAAGGCGGGTACGTGTCGGTGCCCAGTGCCTGATAGCTGTAGAAGCCCACCCGCCATGTCCACCGCAGGACGCCTACGTTGAAGTCGAAAAGACCCCTCGGGTACTTCGCTGTGAAAAGTATGGCGAAGAAGGCTATGACGGTCACCACCACAAACGCTATCCACAGGAACCACAGAACGATGTAGTGAGGGAGCGCCAGTAGCCACTTGAGCAGCCACCAGCCCCGACCCGGCGGCTCGGAAAGCTCACCCTTGACAGAAACGGGATAGGACATCCGCCCTTGTTCCATGCCACACCTCCTCAGTTATCAGTGACATCTTGAAGTGCGACCTGCGTCGCACGAACCCGGCAGGGTCATCCAGCGACAGCCCTGAGTTGCGACCGCTCCCGCTGAAGTGGCCGCACACGGGCGGGCTAGAGGCCGGTGAGGCCATGCTGAACGAACGCCAGAACCGCCATGACCAGGAAGACGACGGTAGTCGCTATTGACCATGCTTTGCCCGCCTGCGCCGCCACGCCAATCATGCCTCCAGTCGCCGCGAAGAAGAACATGACATAGGGCACTACGGCCCATTGTACGCTGCGGAAGTCAACCCTGAGAATACTGTCAGCAATCAATTCGAAAAGCGCGAAGAGCACCATGAGCGCAAGCCATACGAAGTATATCTTGCGCCGGTCTGTCTTGAGCGCAACAACGAACAGGTATGCGAGAGGAACGAGAACGAGAGTAGAGGCGACGCCGATCCAGTCTCCCACCTCGACCCAACCCACAATGCGCGCGCAGAATATCGCTATCACGAGGAGCATGTACACATTTGCCGTTACAGCTCCCACCAGGTCAGCCGTCCTTGTCATTGGGCATCCCCTTTTGTGTGGAGTCAGAGCAATCGGTCACTCTGCGGTATTCCCTCCCTTGGCAAACAGGAAGATCCGGCCCCTGTTCCCTGTCTTGACAAAGCCCGCCCTCTCCACATCCTCAACCAGCCTGGCAGCGGAGCCCGTGGTCCTCTCGAAAGACAGCGTGCCTCCTGGCTTGAGAATACGATACATCTCCGAGACCAGACCGCCCAGGCCACCAGCAATGTGGCGCATGCCAAAGACGAAAGCCAGGTCGATGCTACCATCTTGCAGACCGCAATCGGCGGCATTCCCCAGAACAGGCTTGATATTGTCCATGCCGTATCTCCGCATCTTCGCCTCTACCCTCTTGATAGCCCGGCGATTGATATCAGTAGCGTAGATGACGCCCTCTTCTCCCACAATCCTCGACGCGGGTATGGTGAAGAACCCCGGACCACACCCGACCTCCAGCACCTTCTGCCCCCGCCTCAGTCCCGCTGCCTGCAGCAACCTGCCGGGGTTCTTGACAAGCGGGAGCAGGGGATTGTCATGCATCAGGCTTATCATCCAGAAGGCCAACCCTGAGGCATGAAGTCCATCGAAGTGATTCCTCTCCGCGTTTCCGGCATTCATATCCAGTCCCCCTTGCCGTTTACCGAGTACTGAATCAGTACTTCCAGCCTCAGCAAAGGGTTGCTCTTTCTCACGGAGCAACCCTCTACCTGCTCAACCCTTTGACGAATATCCTCACCAGATTCTCTACTATCTCCTCGTCAGAGTAGGCAAGCGGTCGACCGCTGATAGCGGCCTCCTTGTCGAGAACACAGGTGTAAATCAAATCGATGAACACCTGTGCGGCGATCTCGGCGTTCTGCTCCTCGAATGCCCCATCAGCGATTCTCTGGTCTATATAGCCACTCAGAACCTGTGGCAGGGCAGGGCCAGCAGCATCATCCCGGTGGGCGATCTCGCCCAGAGGAAACCCCTCCAGGGCGCTGAAGATGGCCAGACGCAGTATCCGCGGGTCCTTCCTGTTGTGACCCACTACGTGCAGCGCCAGTTGCTTGAAGACTGCATGGTCGTCCTTCTGTGCCATCCTCTCCGCAATGTCCGGTAACACCGGGTGGCGAGCGAACAGTGCCCTGAGGCATTCCCGGTAGATCTCTTCTTTCGACTTGAAATGCCAGAAGACCAGGGGCTCGCTCGTGCCCGCTGCTTCGGCGATTTCCTTGGTCTTGGTACCGCTGAAGCCCTTCTCGGCAAAAAGAGTCAACGCCGCATCAATGATCTTCGCCTTTCTTTCACCACTGGTGAGGCGCTCTCTCTTCTCTGCTCGCTTGGTCATGGCCCGACGCATTCCTTACTGAGTACTTAATAAGTAGTGTACGCGCTATCATGCAGCTTGTCAAGACCCATGTCGCCCGTTGGGAAGCCTGTTGAGAAGACTCTCTGTGAAAGACGGCGGTGACCGCGACTGCTGGTGGATGTCGTCGGCGGTGGTGGAGCTGGCGGGATTCGAACCCGCTACCTCTTGACTGCCAGTCAAGCACTCTCCCAATTGAGCTACAGCCCCGTGGGTACGTCACAGTTTAGCACAAGGCCCAGGGCGGTTCAAGATTTCGGCGGTCGCTTGATGACCGTTCGCCCTGAGCCCTTCGGTGGACTCAGGACAGGCCTGTCGAAGGAGCGTGCCCTGAGCCTGTCGAAGGGTGAACGGTGGAGACGGGCTTCCCCCTCCCCCGACGGGAAGTATAGGTCGGGGTAGCCTGGAGCATCCGCTCCAGGCGGGGGCGGAGCAGATGCTCCGCCCTACCCAGGCGCAGGGATAGGACCAGAGGGTGAGGATGAAGCGCCCGGGGGCCGCTCATGCCCCTCACTTCGCTCGGGACAGGGTTCGACAGGCCCGCCCTAAGCGAAGCCGAAGGACTCACCACGAACGGCAGCGACCCAGGCCGCCAGGCACATAGTCGCACACGTTGAGGTTGACTTGAGACGCATGTTTTGCTAGAATCTCAGCGTCGATGATGAAGGGGGCGGTTAGCTCAGTTGGTGAGAGTGCTGCGTTGACATCGCAGAGGTCACTGGTTCAAATCCAGTACCGCCCACCATGTTTTTAGCGTGCCATTCCCTAAAAGGCCTCTGTCTCGGGGAGATGGGGGTTCTTATTTTGCCAGTCGAAGGGCATCATGGTTGTTCCCAACGATTCCATTCAAGAGAATAGACTCGAGCGCGTGAGGCACTCAGCGTCGCACGTTATGGCCGAGGCGGTGCAATCGATGTTCCCCGATGCGAAGTTCGGCATCGGACCGTCCATCGAGGATGGCTTCTACTATGACTTCGACCTGCCGCGCTCCCTCACCCCCGAGGACCTCCCTCAACTGGAGGCCGTCATGAGGAAGATCATCGAGGCGGACCTCCCCTTCATCGAGGAGCAGGTCGACAAGGAGGAGGCGAGGCGTATCTTCGCCGACCAGCCGTACAAGCTGGAGCTGATCGACGACATCGACGAAGACAGGCTCGGAGTCTACCGCCAGGGGTCGTTCACCGACCTGTGCAGAGGGCCTCACGTCGAGTCCACCGGTGAGATCAGGGCGTTCAAACTGCTCAGCATCGCCGGCGCGTACTGGCGCGGCGACGAGAGACGCCCAATGCTCCAGAGAATCTACGGCGTCGCCTTCGACAGCCAGGAGGAGCTGGACAGGCATCTGGAGATGATTGCTGAGGCGGCACGGCGAGACCACCGCAGGCTGGGCGTGGACCTCGACCTCTTCAGCTTCCACGAGGAGGCCGGCCCCGGCCTGGCTCACTGGCACCCCAAGGGGGCCCTCGTCCGCCGGATCATCGAGGACTTCTGGGTGCAGGAACACCTGAAGCGGGGCTACGACATCGTCAATTCACCCCACATTTCCAAGATCGACCTGTGGAAGACCAGCGGGCACTGGGAGTTCTACCGGGAGCATCTGTACTCACCGATGGACGTGGAAGGCCAGCAGTATCTGCTCAAACCGATGAACTGCAATGCCCACATCCTGATGTACAAGAGCCGTCTCAGGAGCTACCGTGAGCTTCCGCTCCGTTGGGCGGAGCTGGGGACGGTCTACCGCTATGAGCGGTCAGGCGTGCTTCACGGCCTGACACGGGTCAGGGGCTTCACCCAGGACGACGCCCATATCTTCTGCCGTCCCGACCAGCTTGAAGACGAGGTGATGGGAGTGGTGCAGCTCGCCCTTTTCATGATGCGCACCTTCGGCTTCACCGAGTACGATGTGTTGCTCTCCACGCGGCCGGAGCACTACGCCGGCACCCTGGAGATGTGGGACGAGGCAACCGCCACGCTGGAGAGGGCGCTGAAGCGTCTGGGACTGCCCTACCGCGAGGACCCCGGAGAGGGGGTGTTCTACGGCCCCAAGATCGATATCGACCTCAAGGACGCTCTGGGGAGGGCGTGGCAGGGGCCGACGACACAGGTCGACTTCAACCTGCCACGGCGCTTCGACGTCACCTATGTCGATAGCGATGGGGCGGAGCACCCCGTCGTGCTGGTGCACCGCACCGTCCTGGGCAGCATGGAGCGCTTCTTCGGCTGCCTCATCGAGCACTACGCCGGGGCCTTCCCCATCTGGCTCGCCCCGGTCCAGGCGATGGTGATTCCCATAGCGGACCGTCACCTCGACTACGCCCTCGGCGTTGACCGGCAGCTCAAGGCCAGCGGGATACGCTCGCAGGTGGATACCCGTCCCGAGCGCATGAACCAGAAGATCCGCCAGGCGCAGCTTCAGAAGGTGCCGTACATGCTCATCGTGGGCGACAGGGAAGCCGAGAGCGGGGCGGTCTCGGTGCGACTGCGCAGCGGTGAGGACCTCGGCGACCTCTCGTTGGAGGCGTTCATGAGCGTGGCAACGAAGGCAATCGAGACTAAAGAACCTTGATTTTTCCGTGTGAACATAGTATAGTGCCAGCCCCAAGACACAGTCGAGGAGGTGACCAGAAATAGTTAAGGATTACCGTGTCAACGAGAGAATCCACGCCAGGCAAGTACGCCTCATCAGCGAGACCGGGGAGCAGCTCGGTGTCATGCCAACGGTCAAGGCGCTGGAGCTCGCCAGGGAGCGGGGGTATGACCTGGTGGAGGTAGCGGCACAGATTGACCCTCCGGTCTGCCGCCTTCTCGACTACGGCAGATTCAAGTACGAGCAGACGAAAAAGGAGCACGAGGCACGGAAGAAGCAGAAGTCGGTATTTCTCAGAGAGGTCAGGTTCAGACCCAAGATAGGCAAGCATGACATCGAGTTCAAGATGAGGACGATCAGGAAGCTCCTTGGTGAGGGAGATAAGGTGAAGGTCTCGGTGCTCTTTCGAGGACGCGAAATCACCCACCCCGAGCTTGGCAGGCAACTCCTCAACGACGTGGCCAGTGAACTGGAGGAGGTCGCCACGGTCGAGAGGGCCCCGGAGATGGACGCCAGGCGTATGATAATGATCCTCACACCAGCGAAGCCCAAGGTCGAGAAGAGGTCAGTTGATGCCGAAGTTGAAAACCCACAAAGCAGCTAAACGTCGCTTCCACATCACCGGGAGCGGCAAGATTATGCGAATGAAAGGCGGCAAGAGCCATCTGAGGAGGAGAAAGCCGGCACGCGTCAAGAGGCTGTTTGACGAGAAGCTGCCCCTTCACCCCTCGGACAGGGCCCGGATAAAGAGGCTGCTGCCCTACTCATAGAGGAGGACGAGGTGACCAGAGCCAGAAGCGGGGTAACCACCCGTCACCGTCACAAGAAAGTGCTGAAGCTGACCAAGGGGCAGCGCGGAGGCAGGCATTCACGGTACAAGCTTGCCCACGAAGCGATGATGAAATCGCTCAGCTATGCGTATCGCCACCGCCGCACGCGAAAGCGCGATTTCCGCCGGCTGTGGATTGTCCGCATCAATGCCGCCACCAGGCAGGAGGGACTGTCATACAGCGCATTCATGAACGGTCTCACCAAGGCAGGCGTTGAGGTCGACCGCAAGATGCTGGCCGATATGGCAGTCCACGACCCGAACGCATTCAGCCGGCTGGTGACCATCGCCCGGGGTAATCCCCAGGACTAGACTACCCTCACTCGTACCGCCCGGGGCCGGGCCAGCCGTGATTGAGTTAACCCGGTACGCTCGCTGCGTCTGTGCGTCCTTGACCCTCTCACGAGCGCAACCCTATAATGGCCTGTAATGCTAGAAGAACTGGAACAGACAAGGTCGAGGGCCCTGGATGAACTGGGCGGCCTCGCCAACTCCAATGACCTCGAAGACTGGAGAGTCCGCTACCTCGGCAAGAAGGGCGCCCTGACACTCGTTCTCCGCGGTCTGGGGAGGCTCCCGCTGGACGAAAGGAAAGCGGTCGGGGCGTCAGCCAACCAGGTCAAATCGCTCCTGGAGCAGGGCTACGCCGACAGGAAGGAGGCCCTGAAGCAGGAAGCCTATCAGGAACTCGAGCTCGGCGTCGCTGTCGAGAAGCTCGATGTCACCCTCCCCGGCCGGCCTGTTTCACTTGGCCGCCTTCACCCCGTCACCCAGACGCTGCGAGAGATCTGCGACATATTCGCCGCTCTCGGGTTCCAGGTGGTCGAAGGGCCAGAGGTCGAGTGGGACTACTACAACTTCGAGGCGCTCAACATCCCCGCAGACCACCCGGCCCGCGATATGTTCTCCACCTTCTGGATCGACGCCCAGGACAGCTCGAAGCCCATGCTGCTGCGCACCCACACCTCCCCGATGCAGATAAGGGTGATGGAGAAGACCAGGCCACCCGTGCGCGTCGTGGTCCCCGGAAAGGTCTATCGCTACGAGGCCACCGACGCCACCCATGAGTCGATGTTCTACCAGGTCGAGGGGCTGGCCGTCGACGAGAACATCACCCTGGCCGACCTCAAGGGAACGCTTTTCGCCTTTGCCAAACGTCTGTTCGGCGAGCAGCGCAAGGTGCGCTTCCGCTGCGATTATTTCCCCTTCGTCGAGCCGGGCGTGGACATGGCCATCGACTGCTTCCTCTGCGAGGGAAAGGGATGCCGGCTCTGCTCCGGTACCGGCTGGATCGAGATACTCGGCGCGGGAATGGTGCACCCCGACGTGCTGCGCCGCGTCGACTACGACCCGGAGGTCTACACCGGCTTCGCCTTCGGCATGGGTGTGGAGCGAATCCCCATGCTCAGATACGGCATCGACGACATACGCCTCTTCTACTCCAACGATTTGCGTTTTCTGAGGCAGTTCTAGGACAGGCTATGAAAGCACCTCTCAGCTGGCTCAAGGACTATGTCAAGATCACCCTGCCCCCCACGGACCTGGCGCACAGGCTGACCATGGCGGGGACGGAGGTGTCCTCAATCGAGACCGTCGGCGGGTGGGAGCACATCGTCGTCGGCCAGGTCGTCGCCATCGAGCCTCATCCGGGCGCTGACCGGCTCAAGCTGGCCATCGTCGACGTCGGGGGGGAGCGTTTCACCTCGGTGTGCGGGGCGCCGAACGTAGACGTGGGCCAGAAGGTACCCTTCGCCCACATCGGCGCTCAGTTCCTCGACCCCGACAGCGGCGCGCTTATCAAGCTCAAGAAGACCAGAATCCGCGGCGTCGAGTCCCAGGGCATGGTATGCTCAGAGCGGGAGCTTGGGATATCGGACAGGCACGAAGGCATCCTGGTGCTGCCGGACGACGCCCCGCTCAATGTGCCTCTCGACGAGTACCTTGGCGACGCCATCCTTGACATGGATGTGACGCCCAACCGTCCCGACTGCCTTTCGGTCATCGGCATCGCCTGGGAGGCGGGCGCACTGACAGGCCAGGCGGTGAGCGTCCCCGATGTGCGTTACGACGAGGCCGGGGGCCCGGCGGAGCAGGCTGCTTCGGTGGAAATCATCGACCCTGACCTGTGCCCGCGGTACTGCGCCACGCTGTTGACCAACGTCACCATCGGCCCGTCGCCTCTGTGGATGCAGCAGCGACTGCTCGCCTGCGGCATGCGCCCCATCAGCAACATCGTCGACGTCACCAACTACGTCATGCTGGAATACGGGCAGCCGCTCCACGCCTTCGATTTCGACAAGCTGGCGCAGCGCAGGATCATGGTGCGCCGCGCCCGACCGGGTGAGCGGCTCACCACCATCGACGATATCGACCGTCCGCTGACGCCTGACATGCTGGTGATCTGCGACGGCGAGGGTCCGGTAGCCGTCGCCGGCATCATGGGAGGCTCGGCAAGCGAGGTGACCGAAGGCACGACGTCCATCCTCCTGGAGTCGGCCAACTTCAACGCCGCGAGCCTGAGGCGCACGTCGGCCAGGCTGAAGCTTCGCAGCGAAGCCTCGCTCCGCTTCGAGAAGGGTCTCAGCCCTGAGCTTCCCATGCCGGCGGTCCGGCGCGCCACCCAGCTCATGGCCCGGTTCTCCGGCGCCACAGTGGCCGGGGGCGTCATCGACGCCTACCCGGGCAAGAAGAACTCCGAGCGCGTCTCTCTGACGGCGCGCCGGGTTGAGAAAGTCCTCGGCATCCCAATCGAGATGGACAGGATCGGGAAGGTCCTGAGCGACCTCGGCTTTGACCCCCAGCCCGCCGGCGCGAACGAGTACTCGGTCGCCGTTCCCTACTGGCGCACCGACATACGGCTGGCCGACGACCTGGTCGAGGAGGTGGCACGCATCGTTGGCTACGACGAGATACCGACCACCTTGCCGAGCGGCGCGCTTCCCGAGTACCATCCCGACCCAATGCGTCAACTGAGAGAGCAGGTGTCCGACATCCTCGTCGGCTGCGGCATGCAGGAAGCGATTACATACTCACTCACCAGCCTGGAGGCTCTCGGTGGTGCCCTGCCAGGCTCGTCAATCGCACCGCTGAAGGTGGCCAATCGCATCACGGCTGAACAGGAGTACCTTCGCACCAGCCTGCGCCCCTGGCTGCTCCAGGCCCTGTCCGCTAACGAGAAGCACGAGGAGGATGGCGTCAGGCTCTTCGAGGTGGCCAAGGTATATCTGCCTCGAGACGATGACCTGCCCCGGGAGGTCCAGATGCTCGCCGGAGTGCTGTGCGGTCCACGGCTTGACCGCTCGTGGCACGGGGACGCCGGGCAGGTCGATTTCTTCGACGCCAAAGGCATCGTGGAGACGCTACTGGCACGCCTGGGCGTGGCCGCGGATTTCGAATTGGCGGAGCAGGAAGCCTTCAGCCCCGGCCGGGCCGCAGCCATCCTGGCCCAGGGCAGCCGCCTCGGCGCCCTCGGCGAGCTACACCCGCGCGTGGCGGAGGCGTTCGAGATATCCTCACAGCCGGTCTGCCTCTTCGAGATAGACCTGGAGACACTCCTCCCGATGACAACGACCTCCCGGAAGTACCAGCCGGTGGCGAGATACCCCGCCACCATACGCGATATCGCGCTCGTAGTCGACAGGGAGCTGCCCGCCGCGGCCGTGCAGTCGATCATCGAGGGGTCGCCGCTCGCGGCCCAGGTCACGCTCTTCGATGTCTACACCGGTGACCGGGTGCCCGCAGGCAGGAAGTCGCTGGCCTTCAGAATCGCCTACCAGTCGCCGGGTCGCACCCTCACCGACGAGCAGGTGAACAAGGAGCAGGAGAAGCTGCTCAAGAGGCTTCAGCGCGAAGCAGGAGCGACGCTCAGGGCGTGACCTCACGCCCTTCATCGTATTCCCCCACCTTCTATCGAAAACGCCGGAGCATTACCACGGCGGCAGCGTGACCGCAGCAGGAGGGACACCGGGATGCCAACGGCCAGGGTCGGCGACATCGATATGTACTACGAAGTCCACGGCGAAGGCCGGCCCCTGCTCATGATCCCCGGCCTCGGGGCCGACCTGACCAGCTGGGCCTTCCAGGTGCCGGAGTTCTCCAGGAGGTTCAGGGTTATCACATTCGACAACCGGGGCGCCGGCCGTACCGACGCCCCCGACGAGCCCTATTCCCTGGAGACGATGGCCGACGATGCCGCCGGCCTTCTGGACTGCCTGGGCATCGACAGGGCGCATGTGCTGGGCCTCTCCATGGGCGGAATGATCGCCCAGGAGCTGGCCATCAAGCACCCCGCGCGGGTACATGCGCTTGTCCTGGCCACCACAGCGGCCGGGCCTTACCCGTGGGCTACCCACGTCCTGCGCGCGACACTGAGGCTGGCCGAAGAAGGGGCGAGCCAGGAGGCGCTGACGCAGTTGCGGGTCTCCTGGCTGTTCACCGACAGGTTCTTCGAGAACCCCGACCTGGTCCAGCTTGCGGTCGATACCATGCTCGCCAATCCTCACCGCCAGCCGGTGTACGCCTATGCCCGCCAGTTCGCCGCGGCGAGACAGCACGACGCCAGGGAGCGGCTCGGCAGGATAGCAGCCCCCACGCTGGTGCTGGTAGGCCGACAGGACATCCTCCTGCCGGTCCGTCTTTCGGAGGAGCTGGCCGCCGGCATACCCGGTGCCGAGCTGGTGGTCCTCGAAGGCGGCGGACACGGTTTCCTCGTCGAGGTCGCCGACGACTTCAATCGGGCCGTCCTTGAGTTCCTCGACAGGTTCGCGTAGGACACGCCTGACCGGTTGAGCCCGGACCGTCGCCTACAGCACCCGTGCGGGTGTACAATAGGCGTTGCTGGAAGAAGCACGCGCAGGAGGGCTCGACATGCCGAGGGTGAAGGTAGGCGACATCGACATCCACTACGAGCTGCACGGAGACGGAGAGGCGATCGTCCTCATCAGCGGTTACGGAGGCAGCTCCGAAGGCTGGCTCCGTCAGATTCCCGACCTCTCACATCAGTACTGCGTAGTCGCTTTCGACAACCGGGGCACCGGCCAGAGCGACAAGCCCGATTCCCTGTACAGCATGGAGATGATGGCCGGGGATGTCGCCGGCCTGCTTGACGCCATCGACGTCGACGCAGCCTACATCTTCGGCGTGTCCATGGGCGGAATGATAGCGCAGGAGTTCGCCCTGCGCTATCCCGGCAAGGTGATCGGTCTCATCCTCGGATGCACCACGCCCGGCGGCGCCCACGCCGCCAGGCCCGAACCCGAGTCGATGGCCTATCTGTTCGATGCGGAACGCCACAAGCGGCTCACCCCGGAACAGGCGGCATGGGAGTCGCTGCCCTTCCTCTTCACCCAGGAGTTCATCGACCAGAACCCGGAGCTGGTGGAAAGAGTCATAGCCGGCCGCCTCAAGTACCCCACGCCGCTGTATGTCTTCAGGAGCCGGCCATGACAAGCGTCGGCGCCTGTATCTGGGGCAGCCTGTCGTACGTGTCATGTCCCATGATCGCGTTTCCCTGGCTCCTGAA
>JAXHUA010000051.1:0-14377 GCA_034189695.1 Chloroflexota bacterium
GCCGGTCCCGAGCCGAAAGCAATGCCCGCCACCGGCGCTCCAGAGTCTCCGTGTCCGGGGCAATGGGCCAGGTGCGCTTGAACTCCATACCTGAGTGCTGCCACGGCATGAGGTCAGTCAGCAGCGGCCAGTCGAAGTAGCCACCTTTTCCCGCTGGCCGGAAAGGGGCGCGCCAGTCGTTCGGGCACTCCTCCCATTTCACCGAGGCGAAGTCGGCGATACCGGCGAGCGCCGCGAGCTTGCCGTCACGCGCCCCATCAATGCGGGCATAGCGGACAGCGGCGGGGTCGTCTTTGCCTGCCTCCTGCGAGCGGGCGGCGACCGCGATGGCGACGGGCGTCTGGATGGCGAAGACGTTGTCGCTCTTCCGCGTCCCACGCCCTTCACCACCCAGGTCGAGGACCCAGACCTCGTCGCACACGCGGCGCATGTGCTCCCGCACCCCGCAGAAGGCGTCGCCGTCCAGGTAGCTCGATGCGCTTATGAAGCTGACGACCCCTGGACCACTGGCGCTCTCATGCTCGAACACCTTCCACAGCGCCCAGCGCCAGAAGTAGACGTAGAGATTGTAAAGGTTCTTGAGGCGCACGCCGTGCCCGGCATCGGTGGCCGGGGCGAGGAAGTCGTGCAATACGGCCTTTGCGCCGTCCCCGTCGTCACCCCAGCGCACCCACCCGCCGGTACGGGCCTTGTTGTCCGCAGCAGCGGCCTCGTGGCGGTCGTAGGGGGGGTTGCCCAGGCATACGATGACCGGCACCTCGCTCTTGACCTTGAGCGCCCTGGCGTGCTGGTCGGCGATGGGGCGCAGGACGAGGGGCAGTTGCGGCGGCTGAGCGTGGGGGCTTTCCAGCGTGTCGGTCAGGTACACGTGTGTGCCGTCCTTGGGCAGCGTGGCACCGCGGTCGCGCAGGGCGCGACTCACGCGAAGCTCGGCGACGGCGTAGGGACCGACCATGAGCTCGAAGCCATAGAGATTGGCAGCCAGGGTGGTCGCCTGGCCAGCAACAGCCCCGGCGCCCTGTTCGGCTTCAATGCGCGCGAGAGCGTGCTCGATGACACCCAGGAGATAGGTCCCGGTGCCGGCGGCGGGGTCAAGCGTCACCACGCCCGGGTCGGCAAAGCCGAGCCGCTTGCCGAGGCGATTCACGAGGAGGTCGTCAATCAGCCGAACCTGCGCGCGGACGACCTCGACGGGGGTGTAGTAGGCGCCGACGTCCTTCCGCAGCTTGGGGTCGTAGGCAGCGAGGAAGTCCTCATAGAAGTAGAGCCACGGGTCTTTCGGCTCAGCGAGGGTGGCAGGCGGCACCACGGCGATGACCCGCAAGAGCAGGTCGAGCGAGGCTTCCATTTCCACGCGGGCGGCCGGGTCGGTCAGGACTTGCAGCGCGCGGGAAAGGAGGTTGTGTTGGGCGGACAGGGCCGCTTCGGCGCTGTCGAGCGTCAGGGGATCCGCCCCCTCGCTGCGACCCAACAGTAGGGCGAAAGCGACGGTCTGGGCGTAGGCATCGGCGAACTGTTCGTCCGAGGCACCGGGAAACAGCAGTTGCCGCCAGTCGTGGGCGAGCTGAGTGAGTGGTGAACCGGGATCCGGAAGTGCGTCGGTCACGTCGTCGCGCAGCAAACGGCATAGCGGAGCCAGCATCTCGGCGAACCCCCTGAGATCGACTCTTCCCTTGCGGTCCGTGGGGATGACGGGCTGCCATGAGACGAAGTCCCGCAACATGCCTTCAACGGCGGTCGTGTCTTGCGCTTCAACAGCCTTCTTGCCATCCGCTGCTACATCGCCCGAAAGGCGAACCAGCTTGCCCACAAGCTGACCCTGCCGGTACAGCGCCCACTCGTTGCCGTCGGTGTAGAGAATGTTGGGGATCGCCGAGAAGCGCTTCCACTGGTCACGGTTGTGGCCCTTGAACCGCGACTGATTCGCCCCGACGCCGGGCGCCTTGAGCTCCGCGTAGCCCGCGAGAAGCCCGTTGACGTGAACGGCGAAGTCGGGGCGACCGAGCCGGTCGCGCAGAGGCGTTTCACCAGTGCACACGACCTTGAAGCCCAGGGCGTCGCCAACATCGCCCATTAAGGCGTCGAAGGGTCCGCGCAACTGGTCCTCCGGCTCCCCGGCGGTTAGCTGGGTCATCTTCGCCGTGACGGCGGCCGCGAAGGCTTGGAGGGCTTCGTGGACGCGCTCGTTTCTTGGCATCTCGTCTCCGTCTCAGCCAGCCCTAGGTGCTTGGGCTCGTGGGGGTGAAGCAGTCCGTCATGGCCTTCGGCTGCATGGTGTCATCGCTCACGAGTCACCGCGAGTATATAGCGCATTACCGTACAGAAGCAAGCGCCCCTCGTCGCACCGACCGCTCCTTCAGCCCGGCATCTCGTCCCCGGCCCTCCCGGCAGCTCCCGCGAATCGCTTTTTGCGAGCTGGTGTCGGCCAGGCATGGAAACGGGGCTGTTGAAGCTCAAGGAGTGAACGCCACTGCCCGCGGCTGAAAAGGACAGGGCGGCGGCCTCGGTCAGCGAGGGTCCGGCGTCCGGCTGGCCCGCTGGGCCCTGCTGGTGGCGCATGCATGATTTGCGCCCGGGCGTCCCGAAGGGCGGCCTTGCGTCCGGGTCGGAGCTTGTGTCCAGATGCGCGTCAGCCCGGGGAAACGCCATCCGGGTGCTCCAGCGGCTTCTCCTTCCACGACTTCCACCACAGGATTCTCAGGTACCGCCCTTCGGCCTGCGGTCCCGGGAAAGCCAGCATACCGCCCAGAGCGTTGCTCTGCTGTGGGGCCGCGTTTCCCCTATCGACCACAGACCGCTCGGTACGGACTCCGTTGGCCAGCATGAACTCCAGTCTCTTGAAATAGCCGTACTTGTGAATGCCCAGTCGCCTGTACTTGGGGTTGGTCCACATGCCGCTGGAATACGCTTCGTGGTCTGCAAGCCTGACTTCGAACGAACCGCCGCCCAGGCTGTCCACGGCCTCCTCAGTGAGAGCAAGCCACCCTATATGAGCGAGCTCCCGCCCAACATAGATGCAGAATGCCGTGGCTCCTCTGTCCAGCCTTTCCCTCGCGTTGATGACCTTCGAGCGGAACTCGAAGCCGTCAGCCTCGAATTCGTCAGCCTCCCGATTCGACGTGACTACCTTCAGAACCCAATCGTCAACTCTCGGCAGGACGTCAACTTCATTCGGAAGTCGCAAGCCCTGAATCGGGTCCCTGTACAGGTAATAGTCCTGACGCTTAAACATGAACGACGACGCGAACGAGAACCCACGCTTGAGCAGGGGTACCAATCCCTCAGTTCTGTATATCTGTTTCGCTCCGCCGAACAGCGATTTCAGTCTGTTCACATCACCACGTTATGCCATCGTCGTTCGCTGCATTCTGTCTTCGCGGATGCAGCCTGGCCGAACACGTGCCCGCGTGGCGCCGCATGGCCGGCGTCAGCAGCCCTCTTGCGACACCGTCCAGGGGCGTTCCTGCGCCCTACTCAACCGTGACCGTTACAGTGTAGGTCCACTCCGCCTCCGAGCCACCCTCCCACGCCTGGCTGTATTCCATTTGTATGTCAGTAGTCCCTTCCCCGACCGCTTCAAAAGTCCACAGCTCTACACCCGCAGCACCGACAACACCTTCTTCAGGTTCCTGAAAGTCATGGTCTTCTTCTTTCACTACGTTCTGTGTGGTGAACTCATAGTCCCATTGATAACCTGTCGTCTGGTTTGAACATAGTTCCAGTCTGAGCTTGTCGCCGACCTCCAACACGAAATCGCCACTCTGGTGACTGTTATCGGCAAACTGCTCGCAGGTAAGCTCAGCTTCGTAGTCATGTGAGGTTACACAGGCTGACACTGAGAGTGCTGTGATGCACAGAATGAGCACCAGGAAGACTCTTGGCCACATTGCACTACCTCCCTATCACGGCATCGTTACACGATAATGCATATGAACCGTATGAATGTCAATCAGAGATGGACCGTGGAAACGCACCAATGCCATGAAGACTACGAACACGGGTGCCTGGCAAGCGGGCGTTCAAAGCTGGACCGTTCATGAGGTCAGTCAGCCTTCACGACAGCCTGGGATTGTGCAGCGGGCCGTTGTCAGAGAGTCGAGCGTCGAGAAGATGGAGCCGCGGTGGGACGTCAAGGACGTGGTGGTGGCCTTCATCGACCAGCGTGACGCCCTGTACGGTGGCCACTTGTGGTGGCGCATGCGGGATTCGAACCCGCGATCTCCTCCTTGAGAGGGAGGTGTCCTTAGCCCCTAGACGAATGCGCCACGCTTCAGCGGTCTGGCCGGGCCGGCTGCCCTCATGGGACGCCGCAACACCGGCATAATGGCTGGGGAACTAGGATTCGAACCTAGCCTTGCAGATCCAGAGTCTGCCGTCCTACCACTAGACTATTCCCCAGCGCCTCAACATTATAGCAACAGAGTGCTGCATCTGGCAAACCCTTGCACTCGTTCAGGCCATAAGTCCTGCCTCCGCGTTCGTTGGCGCCGGCCCCACATGCGTGGGTGGGGCGGAGTGGATGCTCCGCCCGGGCGCGCCTAAGCCGTCAGCCGCCGGGGCGGCCCTGTTCCTTCAAGATGGGTTCACATCCGACGCGATTCATGTCATACTTGGCTGTCAATGCTGGCAGCGAACGGCGGCGTGGAGAGCGGGCTCGGGAGGCGCTGCGCGAGAAGGAGGCACGGATGAAGGTACTTGTGGGGTACATGTCGCAGACAGGGAACACCAAGAAGGTGGCCGAGGCCATCTACAGCCAGATCCAGGCCGACAAGGAGATCAAGAGCCTGGACGAGATCAAGAGCCTCGAGGGCTACGACCTGGCATTCATCGGCTTTCCCGTGCAGGGCTTCGGGCCGGCCGGCAACGCCAAGGTCTTCCTGGAGCAACACAGCGCCGGCAAGAAGCTGGTTCTCTTCGTGACCCACGCTGTTCCGGAGGGCTATGAGGAGCTGGCGGGGTGGCTGGACAAGTGCAAACAGGCTGCCGCCGCGGGCAACGTGGTCGGGCTATTCGACTGCCAGGGCGAGCTGTCGGAGGCCATCGCCGAGGTGCTGAAGAAGAGCGATGACCCGAAGGTGGTGGGGTTCGGCAACATGCGACCGGGGACGATGGGCCAACCGGATGAGGCGAGGCTGGAGCGGGCGCGTGCGTTCGCGCGGGAGGTCATGGCCAAGTAGACCCCGCCCACCACACCCTCATACGTCGGCTTCCATCAACGCAGCGACTGCCGACTCGATGCGCTTGAGGCACCTGTCGCGGCCCAGCACCGCCATTGTCTCGAACAGTGGTGGGGCCGCCGTGCGGCCGGTGACGGCGACCCTGAGCAGGCCGAACAGGGCCCCGGTCTTCATTCCCAGGTCGGCTGCCAGCGGGCGGAGCAGGCCTTCCAGCGAGGCGGCGTCAAACGGGCAGTCCTGGAGAAGGTCCCGGCTCGTCTGGAGCGCAACCACCGCCGTGTCCCTGTCCATGCCCTTGGCCAGCAGCGAGCGGCGGTCGTAGTCGAGGTCGTCCACGAAAAAGAACTCCGAGAGGGCCGGTAGCTCCGACAGCACCTTCACCCGCTCCTGAAGCAGCGGCACGACCTGGCGCAGGTAGTCACGGGAGATGGGGCGCGTCACCGTCTGCGGCAGCCCGTCCTCAAGGAAGGGCAGCGAGCGCTTCACCATCTCGTCGACGCTCAGCTCGCGGATGTAGACCCCGTTCATCCAGGCGAGCTTCTCACGGTCGAAGACAGCCCCGGTCTTGCCAATGCGCTCCAGAGAGAAGCTGCCCAACAGGTCGTCGCGGCTGATGATTGTCGTCTTGTCGTCCAGCGACCATCCCAGAAGGGCAAGGAAGTTGAGCATAGCCTCCGGCAGGTACCCCTCCCCGGCGTACTCCATGAGGGACGTCGCCCCGTGGCGCTTGCTCAGCTTGCCGCGGTCCGGGCCGAGTATCATCGGCAGGTGGGCGTACTGCGGCAGCTCGTAGCCGAAGGCGCCATACAGGAGAACGTGGCGCGGCGTGCTTGAGAGCCACTCATCGGCCCTCATGACGTGGGTGATCTTCATCAGGTGGTCGTCCACGACGTTGGCCAGGTGATACGTCGGATACCCGTCCGACTTGAGCAGCACGAAATCGTCCAGTGTGGCGGCGTCGAAGGCGACCTCGCCGCGAATGAGGTCCTGAAAGACGATCTGACCTTCGAGCGGCATCTTGAAGCGTACGACCGGGGTGATGCCCCGGGCCTCGAACCCGGCACGCTCCGCGTCGCTCAGGTTGCGGCACCTGCGATCGTAACCCGGCGGCTGCTTCCGCCTCATCTGCTCCTTTCGCATTTCGTCAAGGCGCTCGGCGGAGCAGTAGCAGCAGTAGGCGTTGTCTCCTTCAATGAGTCGCCGCGCCGCATCGTGGTACAGCTCCAGGCGCTCCGACTGGAAATAGGGGCCGTAGGCACCGCCCACCTCTGGACCCTCGTCCCAGTCAAGGCCCAGCCACCTGAGGCTGTCGAGTATGGCCTCCACAGCACCCTCAACCTTGCGGGTGACATCGGTATCCTCAATGCGCAGCACGAAGCTGCCCCCGCAGTGCCTGGCAAACAGCCAGTTGAACAGTGCTGTCCTTATGTTACCCACATGGGGGATTCCAGTGGGGCTCGGCGCGAAGCGCACCCGCACCGGACCCCGCGTCTCAGACTCGTTCATAACCCTCCGTCAGTTGCGACCTCTTTCGCGGCACCTTCACGACGTACGTGCCAGCGATCCTGTCATGAATCCCCTGCCCGTGGTCATCCAAAGGGACCCACAGGAACAGCAGACCCACCGTGACCCAGGCGAGCGCGTAGCCGAGGAACCTCACGAGCGCCGCCCCCCAGCCTGGCGGCGAGCCATCGGAGCGCACCACCCGTATTCCCAGCGCCATCTTGCCCGGTGTCTGGCCACGCCACCGCCAGAAGCATACCGGATAGGCGATGCCGCCGATGAGGCACAGGGCAAAGACGACCACCGCCATGGCAAGGGGCACCGGCTCGTTGCCGCCCAGCTCGCCGGTGGCGGCGAAGTAGACGAATCCCGGTACGAAGTACAGGGCGTAGCACATGGCGGCTACAACTATCCCATCGATAACGTACGCCGCGACCCTCACCCAGAACCCGGCATACTCGACTGCCAGTCCCTCTCGCCTCTCGTCCATGCGTTGCCGCCGCGCCCGCCATTGTATCATCGGCTGTCTGCCTCCTTCAACACGGACAGGCGCGCCGCCATCTGCTGAAGGTCGCACGGCAGGTCTGAAGAGAACTCCACCCGTTCGCCGGTGGCGGGCAGTCTGAAACCCAGGCAACAGGAGTGGACGAACTGCCGGCCCGAGACGCGCTGTTTCCCACCGTACACCTCATCCCCCACAACGGGATAGCCGGTGGCAGCCAGGTGTACCCTGATCTGGTGCGTGCGCCCCGTCTCCAGCGTCACCTTGAGAAGCGTATGACCGTTCAGATATCTGACAACACGGTAGTGCGTGCGGGCCTCCCTGCCCCCGGCGACCACCGCCATCTTCTTCCTGTTCCGTGGGTTCCTGCCGATGGGAGCCTCGATGACCCCCGCTTCAGGCGACACGTGACCGCGCACCAGCACCAGGTAGCGCTTCGTCACCGTTCGCGCCTTCATCTGGTTCGACAGGTTGCGAAGTGCGGCATCGTTCTTGGCCACCATCATCAGGCCGGAGGTGTCCTTGTCCAGGCGATGGACGATCCCGGGCCTCATGGAGCCGCCGACGCTCGCAAGCTCGGGGCAGTGCGCCAGGACGGCGTTGACCAGCGTGTGGCCTGGATGACCGGGAGCCGGATGCACTGTCAGCCCGGCCGGCTTGTCCACCACGAGCAGGTCGGCGTCCTCATAGACGATGCGCAGCGATATCGCCTCCGGCAGAGGGACAGGAGAGACGGGCGGCGGTATCGACAGCACGACCCGGTCGCCAGCGCTCACCTTCACGCTCGCCTTCGCCACGTGACCGTTCACGGTGACGAGGCCGTCAGCCACCAGCTTCTGCACATGGGAACGCGACAGGTCGGGGCACGCATCGGCAATGAATTTGTCAAGCCTGGCCGCTGCGGCCGGGGCAACCAGCTCAAGCTTTCTGACCGCTCTGTCCGTCAACTGGCTCCCGCTTTCTGAACTCGAACAGCACGAAGAAGAGCAGCACAATGACACCGGCGACAATGGCAGTGTCAGCCACGTTGAACATCGGCCACCGATGGTGGCCGACACCGATGTCGATGAAATCCGCGACCGCCCCGAAGGCAAGGCGGTCGACCAGGTTGCCGATTGTGCCGCCGAGGACAAGGCCAAGCGCGATCGTTACCGGGGTCCTCTTCAGCGACGGACGGCTGACGTATATGAAGATGGCGACGACGCTCACAATGGCGACCACTGTTATGAGGAACGCCTGGTTGGCGAGTATCCCGAAGGCGCCTCCAGTGTTGGTCACGTAGGTGATACGGACGAGGCCTTCCTCTGGAATCGACTGGCCCACCGACATGTTGGAGCGGACCAGGAACTTGCTGATCTGGTCCAGGGCAATGACCCCCAGGGCGGTGAGGACCAGCACGAGTTCCTTGATCAACCCTTGGCGATACTTCGACGGCATATTCAGTGTCCCACGCGACACACCGGGGCCCAATGCGGTCCCGTTAGTTGACGCAGTAGCGCTTTGCAGACAGCGCCAGTCTACCATATTGGTCTCAGGCGAACAAAGGTTGTGGCGAGCCGCCTCCGGACACAGGCCGAACGGAATGAGGCGTTTGCCTTGATTGAACGGGTAGGTGGGAGCATCCGCTCCCACCAACTCCCTTCTGTCATTGCGAGGTGTGTTCCGAACGAAGTGAGGAACCTCGCCGAAGCAATCTCCGGGTGGAGCGTGAGCCCCCACCCCACCTCACCACCAGGATTGCTTCGCTCCGCTCGCAATGACATGGTGATACGACCGCTCCTCAACCGTTCCTGGTGAGCCCTTCGGCTCCGCTCAGGACAGGCCTTCGAACCTTGCCTCGAGCGAAGTGAGGGGCATGAACGGCCCCCTCGCTTCGCCCCCACCCAACACATGGGTAGGGCAGAGCAACCGCTCCGTCCCGGCCTGGAGCGGATGCTCCAGGCTACCCGGGCATGCTCCCACCAACTCCCTTCTGTCATTGGGAGGTGTGTTCCGAACGAAGTGAGGTACCTCGCCGAAGCAATCTCCGGGTGGAGCGTGAGCCCCCACCCCACCTCACCACCAGGATTGCTTCGCTCCGCTCGCAATGACATGATGATACGACCGCTCCTCAACCGTTCCTGGTGCGGCGCTCGCGTGGGGGTTGTTGATTGACACGCGCCGAGAGACTATAATGTCAGCCTGCACCAAGACTCACTGCGAGAAGGGGGACTCACCATGGCGGAAGAGGAAATCGGCAAAGTGATGGATTTCTTTGCCCGGCCAGTAGTCGCGGGAATCGACCTCACAGGTGTCCTCAAGGTCGGAGACAAGGTCCACATCACGGGGGCCACGACTGACCTGGAGCTCACTGTCGGGTCGATGCAGATCGACAACGCTAACGTCGACGAGGCCAAGGCGGGAGACCAGGTCGGCATCAAGGTCCCCGACCGCGTGAGGCGGGGGGACAGGGTCTACAAGGTCACGGACTGATTGCCCGGAGCAGGTTCGCCATCTCAATGGCGGTCATCGCCGCGCTGAAGCCCGCGTTGCCCATCTTCGTTCCGGCCCGTTCGATGGCCTGCTCCAGTGTATCCGCGGTGATCACCCCGTAGACCACCGGGATGTCGGCCTGTAGACCCACCTGGGCGATCCCTTTGGTCACCTCAGCCGCGATGTACTCGAAGTGCGGCGTCCCACCCCGTATCACCGCTCCAAGGCAGACGACAGCGGAGTATCTTCCCGACTCCGCCATTCTCTTGGCGACCAGCGGTATCTCAAAGGAGCCGGGTGTCCAGGCGAGGTCGATGTCCTCCACCTTCACACCGTGACGCGTCATCGCGTCCTGCGCCCCTTCGAGAAGCCTGCCGGTGATGAACTCATTGAAGCGAGAGACCACGATTCCGAACTTGAGACCCTCGCCTACCAGCGTGCCTTCGTAGCTCTTACCCACTGGTTCCTCCTGACAGCGGCACTACTGGCCACCAAAGATCTCGTCGCTGCTCTTGCCGAAGGCGGCGTGAATGTCGAAACGAACCGCGCCCACCAGGGCTTTCCCTTTCACTGCGTCAGCCACCTTCCCGGTCATGCTGTGGCCGAAACCACCGCATAGCTCGATAGGGTTGACCCCTTCGTCCGCCATCTGCTTGGCCACTTCGACGGCCTTGTCCATCGTCGGAACCATCTGGATGATCATCTTGACGAGTCCGCTCTCCAACGTGCAGCGATGCTGTTCAGGCTCAGCATCAGGCACCAGGACTATAAAGGCCATTTTCGGTTTGGATGACATTCCACGCCTCCTTTCTCGTTTCTGCTTACCCCTCGACACCCTCGTCGAGGTGAAGGACATGTCCCAGCTTGGACTGCTTCGTCCTGAGGTATTCGATGTTGATCGGGTTCGGCTTGCAGACGATGGGCACCGTCTCCGTGACCTTCAGCCCGTAGCCTTCAAGCCCTACCACCTTCTTGGGATTGTTGGTCAGCAGACGAATGTTGCTCAGGCCCAGGTCCACCAGTATCTGGGCTCCAATCCCGTAGTCTCGAAGGTCGGGGGCGAAGCCAAGGGACTCATTGGCCTCGACTGTATCAAGCCCGTTGTCTTGAAGGGCGTAGGCCCTAATCTTGTTGTGCAGGCCGATTCCCCTTCCCTCCTGTCTCATATAGAGGAGCACGCCGCGTCCCTCATCCTGGATGGACTGGAGTGCCAGCCCGACCTGCTCGCCGCAGTCGCACCTCAGGCTGCCGAACACATCCCCCGTGAGGCACTCGCTGTGCACCCGCACGAGCACCGGCTCGTCTCCGGAGACGTCCCCGTGTACCAGGGCGACATGCTGGTCGGGGTCAGTAACGCTCTTGTAGGCGATGGCGGTGAAATCGCCGTACTTGGTTGGCAGGCTGGCCTCGGCAACGCGCCTGACCAGCTTCTCGGTCCTTCTGCGATAGGCGATGAGGTCGGCCACTGTCACTATTCTGAGACCGTGGTCCCGTGCCACCGCCTCAAGCTGCGGCAGCCGCGCCATCGTCCCGTCCTCGTTCATGATCTCGCAGATGACCCCGGCGGGATAGAGCCCGGCGAGCCGGGCCAGGTCTACGATGGCCTCGGTCTGCCCCGCCCTCACCAGCACACCCCCCTCCCTGGCCCGCAGGGGAAAAGTATGACCCGGCGAGACGAAATCCGAGGGCTTGGACGCCGGGTCGACCATAGCCAGGATGGTGGCCGCCCGGTCGTGCGCCGAGATGCCGGTGGTGACCCTGTGCTTGGCCTCGATAGACACCGTGAAGGCCGTCTCAAACCTCGATGTGTTGTCACGGACCATCATCGGGATTCTCAGTTCGTCCAGTCTCTCGCCGATGACGGGCGTGCATATGAGCCCTCGGCCGTACATGGCCATGAAGTTGATCGCGTCCGGGGTGACCTTCTCCGCCGCCATAGCCAGGTCGCCCTCGTTCTCGCGGTCCTCATCGTCCACGATGATGACCATTCCTCCTGCTTTGATGTCTTCGATTGCCTCTGGAACCGGCGTCAGCCCCATTCTCTCCCTCTCCAGGCTACCGTTGCGGTGGAAGGAAGCCGTGCTCCGCCAGGAATCCCTCCGTCACTCCCGGGCGTGCTTCCTTTCCGAGCCGCTCCACATACTTCGCGATGATATCGACCTCCAGATTGACCACTTCTCCAGGCCTTCGGTCCGGCAGCCCGGTGGCCCTCTGGGTATAGCCCACCAGTGAGACCACAAAGTGGCCTCTACCACATTCTACCACAGTGAGGCTCACTCCATCGACGGCGATGAACCCCTTCTCCACCACGTACCTCATAACCTCCGGCGCGGCCTCGAACCGCAACAGCACCGCCTCATCCTCACGCCTTGCTGAAACGAGCCTGCCGGTTCCGTCGACGTGTCCCTGAACGAAGTGCCCCCCCATCCGGCCTCCGACGGAGAGGGCCCGCTCGAGATTCACCACGTCGCCGGGCCGAAGCAGCCCCAGATTGGTCCGTCTGAACGTCTCAGGCATTACGTCCACCGAGAACTCGCTCGGAGACACCTCGGTGACCGTCAGGCATGCGCCGTTCACTGAGATGCTGTCACCCTCCCTGGTATCCTCGGTGACCCTGGTTGCGGAAATGGTGAGCCCTCGCGGGTGCGCCACCCGTACCGTCCCCATCTCTTCGACTATTCCGGTGAACATAGCGCTCCCATCCTCACCAACAGGACAGCGCTCTTGCGGCGCGCGGAGTCACTTCATGAAGCTGCTGTTCGAGCAACCGGCCCAATCCACCCTCCTGGACGCTCTATCCTCTCAACGGGACGTACGTGCACTCGCGAAACGAAAGAGCCGGAGGCATACCCCCCCCGGCCCGTGAACACGGCGACGCCTAGTCCAGAGGCTCATCCGTGAGGTAGAACGTGTGTATGATGGTGTCGAATGTAGACGTGTACATATCGTACTGGCTTCCCATGGCGCTGCACACGACGAAGTACCCCGTGCCGTCCACAACGAAGATGGCCGCCCGCTGCTTCGTGCTCATGCCCCCTCCGGAAAGCGTGAGCACCAGCTCATGCCCTTTCAGACCGTTGACCACGATGGAGCGCTCACCCTCAATGGTCGCCCCAACGGCCTCAGCGCGGAGCTTGAGCCCCTGAACGTAGGTCTCGGCGTCGATGTCCTCCGGCACCTCGTCAACGCCGAGGTCCAGCATCGGCCCGGTCATATTGGCGGAAATGCTGACAAGCCCGGGTTCCGTCTCCGACACCAGCCACATCTCCGGGTGGGCGATAGTGTAGTTGAAGTCGCCGTTGTAGTACCACAGGTAGCCCTCGGGCAGCGTGGGGGGACCCGCTGGGGCGCAACAGCCGGTGGCGCCCGCGAGTGCCAGCACCGCTATCAGACAGAACGCGATGACAATCTTGTTGATGTCGCCCTCCTCTAGTGCTCCGTTTTGTCGAAGTCGAGGTAGTACCGGCTCGCGGTCGGCTCGACCTGACCCTGGTACTTGCTTCCCAGGCTCTCGTCCCCGTACAGCCTGTCCGCGGCGGACGTCAGCCGCACAAAGGATATCTGGCCGATCTTCATGCCGTGGTAGAGCGTCACCGGCAGCTTGGCCACGTTGGAGAGCTCCAGCGTAAGGTGGCCCTGCCAGCCCGGGTCGACATAACCGGCAGTGGAGTGGATGAGCAGGCCTATCCTTCCCAGCGAGCTTTTGCCTTCGAGTCGACCCACTATGTCGTCCGGAAGGGAGATGTCCTCCACTGTGCTGCCCAGAACGAACTCACCAGGGGGAAGGAGAAACGGCCGGTCGTCGTCGATCTCCACGGCCTCGGTCAGGTCGTCCAGGCTCTGCTTCACATCTACATAGAACGGCGACCGCCACGTCCGGAAAACGAGGAGCTTCCTGTCCAGGTGAACATCCACACTCGCCGGCTGAATGCAGGAGGGGTCGAGAGGCTCAATGACAATCCTCTTCCTGGCAATCTCCTCTTTGATCGTCCGGTCGCTCAGTACCATGCCACGGCCCTCGTGCCTGGCATTCTAGCACTTCCCCCGCGGCACCGCAACATGAGCGAGGGCCCCGCCTCAGCGGGGCCCTGTTATGTCAGCCAAGTGGGCCCCTTCACTGTATTGCGAAGGCCACCTGGACCGAAAGCGTGATATCCATCTCCCCCGGGCTGATCTGTGTGGTGGCAGCTACGTCACCTCCGCGGGACTCCCAGGCGTAGTCGGCGTAGATGGGATAGTACCCGCTGCTCTCCGAGATATAGTAGGCCTTCCCCAGGCCAACGCCGGCGAGGCTGGCCAGTTGCTGCGCCTTCGCCTTGGCGTCGGTCATAGCCTCTTGCCTTGCCTCGACGTAATAGAGCGAGGGGTCATCGACGGTGAAGCTGACGCCCTGGACCCGGATGAGGTCTCCGCCCGCCTGGGCCGCTGCGTCTATGATCTCACCGGCGGCGTCGACGTCACGGATCTTGATGCTCACCGTATTGCTTACGCGATAACCGACTATCACTTCGTGGCCGTCCTCTATCCACTCCGTGATGGGGTAGATACTGAACCACTCGGTCTTGATGTCTTTGTCGGCAACCCCTTTGGCGCGCAGCTTCGCCATCACCGCGTCCATGGCGTCAGCGGCCTCGTCCATCGCCTCCTCCACAGTCGACTCCCGAGCCTCCACGCCCAGGCTCAAGACGGCCACATCCGGCACGACGGTCACGATCCCCGTGCC
>JAXHUA010000052.1:0-5700 GCA_034189695.1 Chloroflexota bacterium
ACTGGGGCCTCCATCCCGCCATCCGCCCTGTCGTCGCGAGCGCAGCCGCAGGCCCCACCTGTCATTGCGAGCGCAGCGAAGCAATCCCGGCGGTGCGGTGGGACGCGGGTACGCCCCACCCCGAGATTGCTTCGGCGCTCCGCGCCTCGCAATGACAAAGCGGGGGGCGCCTCGCAATGACAAAGCGGGGCGCGCCTCGCAATGACAAATGGGGCGGTGGGGTGAGGGTGAAACGAAAGGGCAGGGGCATTGCGCCCCTGCCCTGGGTCAACTGCGATAAGCGCGGGCTACACCTCGCGGAACTCCCCCTCGACGGTGCCCTCATCGGGCGGGGGCTCCTCAGCCGGCGGCGGCTCGCCGCCCGGTGGAGGCTGCTGCGCCTGGTACACCGAGCTGCCTACCTGCTGCATTGCCTCGGACAGCTCCTGCGTGGTGCGCCGCAACTCGTCGATGGAGCCCGACTGGAGCGCCGAGCGCACCGCGGCTATCTTCTCCTCGGTGCGCTGCTTGAGGTCGGCCGGCACCTTGTCGCCCTGCTCCCTGAGCGTCTTCTCCGCCGTGTAGGCCATGTTGTCGGCGGCGTTCTTGGCCTCCACCTCCTCGCGCCGCCCGCGGTCCTCCTCGGCATGGCTCTCCGCCTCGTGCTGCATCCGCTCCACCTCTTCCTTGGACAGCCCGCTGGAAGCGGTGATGGTTATCTTCTGCTCCTTGCCGGTGCCCTTGTCCTGCGCCCGCACGCTCACTATGCCGTTGGCGTCGATGTCGAAGGTGACCTCGATCTGCGGTATGCCGCGGGGCGCCGGCAGGATGCCGTCGAGCATGAAGCGTCCCAGGGTCTTGTTGTCGGCGGCCATGGCCCGCTCGCCCTGGAGCACGTGAATCTCGACACTTGTCTGCCCGTCGGCCGCGGTGGAGAACACCTGGCTCTTGGAGGTGGGGATGGTGGTGTTGCGCTGGATTAGCGAGGTCATCACCCCACCCAGTGTCTCGATGCCGAGGGTGAGCGGCGTGACATCGAGGAGGAGGACATCGCTGACCTCGCCCTTGAGCACGCCCGCCTGGATGGCGGCGCCGATGGCCACCACCTCGTCGGGGTTGACCCCCTTGTGGGGCTCCCTGCCGAAGAGCTGCTTCACCTTCTCCTGCACCAGCGGCATGCGCGTCTGCCCGCCGACGAGTATCACCTCGTCGATCTGGGCCGCGGTGAGGCCGGCGTCCTTGAGCGCCTGCTGGCACGGGCCGACGGTCTTCTCCACCAGGTCGCCCACGAGCTGCTCCAGCTTGGCGCGTGTGAAGTTGATGTTGAGGTGCTTCGGCCCGCTGGCGTCGGCGGTGATGAAGGGCAGGTTGACCTCCGTCTGCTGCACTGTCGAGAGCTCGCACTTGGCCTTCTCCGCCCCCTCCTTCAGCCGCTGGAGCGCCATGCGGTCCTGCCGCAGGTCGATGCCCTGGTCCCTCTTGAACTCGTCGCAGAGCCAGTTGGTGATGACCTGGTCGAAGTCGTCGCCGCCGAGGTGGGTGTCGCCGTTGGTCGACTTCACCTGGAAGGTGCCCTCGCCCAGCTCCAGGATGGAGATATCGAACGTGCCGCCGCCCAGGTCGTACACGGCGATGGTCTCGTCCTTCTTCTTGTCCAGGCCGTAGGCCAGCGATGCCGCGGTCGGCTCGTTGATTATCCGCAGCACCTCCATCCCGGCGATCTTGCCCGCGTCCTTGGTGGCCTGGCGCTGGCTGTCGTTGAAATAGGCCGGGACGGTGATGACCGCCTGCGTCACCTTGTCGCCCAGGTAGGCCTCGGCATCGGTCTTGATTTTCTGGAGTATCATCGCCGATATCTCGGGCGGGCTGTAGTCCCGGTCGCCCATGGCCACCGCCGCGTCGTTGTTGGCGGCTTGCGTTATCCTGTACGGGAGAAGCTTCTTGTCGTACTCAACGGACTGCTCGTTGAACTTCCTGCCCATGAGCCGCTTGATGCTGAAGATGGTGTTGTCCGGGTTGGTGATGGCCTGGCGCCTGGCCACCTGCCCCACCAGGCGCTCGCCGTTCTTGGCAAGAGCCACCACCGACGGGGTGGTGCGGCCGCCCTCAGCGTTGGGGATCACCGTCGGCTCTCCCGCCTCCATCACGGCGGCGCAGCTATTCGTGGTTCCAAGGTCAATGCCTATTACCTTAGCCATTGTCCTCCTCCTGCGGTTCTTCGTCTGGGGCCTGTTCGTCTTCCTTGCCCACCTTCACCCTGGCCGGGCGCAGCACGCGGTCGTGAAGCCGGTAGCCCTTCTGGAACTCCTCGACCACCTTCCCCTCCTCACCTTCGCCGACGAGCACGCACTCGTGCACGTGCGGGTCGAACTCGTCGCCCAGGGCTACAATCTGGCATAGCCCGAGCTCCTCCAGGGTGCTCATGAACTTCCTGTAAATGAGATTTATGCCGTCCACCCAGCCGTCTTCGGCCAGCCCCTCGGGTACGCTCTCCAGGGCCCGCTCCAGGTCGTCGAGCACCGGCAGGAGCCTCTCTATCAGGCTGGCATTGGCGAACCTTGTCGTATCGCTTCGTTCCTGCTCGACGCGCTTCTTGTAGTTGATGAAGTCCGCCTGCGCCCTCTGCCAGTTGGCGAGATAGGTCTCGGCCCTTTCCCTCTGCTCAGCCAGCGCCTGCTTCAGCGATTCAGCGTCCTGCTCAGGCGCCGCTTCCCCTGGTGCACCGGTCTCGGCGGACTCAAGCTCATCAAAGGCGTGCTCCTTTTCGTCCAACACATCACCCCCTTCGGTAGCCGGGGCCAGGCAACGCTCCGTCAACCTACCCCGGGCGGCGCTCCCGGTAGAGCTGCCCGATCAGGTCGCTCATCAGCGAGCCGATGAAGCGCACCCTGGATACCGCCCGGTCGTACGGCATTCGCGTGGGGCCAAGCACAGCCAGGGCGCCGCCGACCTCGTCGGGGACCCCATAGCCCGCCAGCACCACGCTGCATTCCCGCATGGCGTCCTCCCTGTTCTCCGACCCGATAATCACCTGCACGCCATCCGGAGCGACGGTCTCGGGCAGAATCGAGGTGACCAGGCGTCCACCCTCAAGCAGGTCCAGCAGGGCCATCGTCTTCTCACCGCCGGAGAACTCCGGCTGGCCCAGTATGTGGCGCACGCCCTCAACGCACAGCTCCCCGTACCTCAGCGCGTCCTCTTTCTCCATGACCTGGACGACTGCCCGCGCGATTCCTCCCTCCTGACTGGAGAGCCGGTCAGCGCAGGCGACTATCTGCGGTCTGGTCATGCCCTCGCACAGCGCGTTCAGCCTGTTGGAGATGGCGTTCAACTCGTCCTGGGTGACGGCCTCATCGAAGGCGATGAGCTGCCGTCTCAGCCTGGTCCCGCGAAGGACCACGACCAGCAGGGCCAGCAACTCCTGCAACGCCACCAGCTCGATGTGCTTCAACCGGGTGCGCGCGGCCTTGGGGAAGCTGACAATGGCGACGCTGTTGAGCGTGCGGGCGAGCAGGGCCGCGGCGAGGCGGTTCCACTCCTCAAGCTCGCGCTCGACAAGGAAGAACAGGTGCGATACCATCAACCGCTCGTCGACCGGCACGTCCTCCTCCCTCATCAGCGACTCCACGTAGTACCGGTAGCCCTGGTCGGTGGGGATGCCCCCACCCGAGATGTGCCGGCGGCTGATGTAGCCGCCGTCCTCCAGGGTGGCCATGTCGTTGCGCACCGTTGCCGGACTCACCCCGAGGGCGTACTTGTGGGCCAGGGCCTCCGACGGTACCGGCGTGGCTGTCATAATGTACTCGTCAATGATGAGCCGCAGAACGCTGGCTCTTCTCCGGGTGAGCACGTCTGTACCTCCACGGTTAGCACTCTCGACCTCCGAGTGCTAACGGTATCAATGTAGCACCGGCCCACGTGCCTGTCAAGGGGTTTTGGGGGGGCTGTGGCAGCTTGTCATTGCGAGCGAAGCGAAGCAATCCCGGTCGTGTTGGGGGGCCGCGCCGCGCCCAAGCCACCCTTCCCCGGGATTGCTTCGTCGCTATCGCTCCTCGCAATGACAGAAGAGGGCGCCGGGGAGGGGGTTAGGCCTGCCCTGTCTCCGTAGGTCTCCTGAGGGTCGCCTCAGGCGACACCGACTCGCCTATGGCGAGAGCCCTTCGGTGGACTCAGGACAGGCCTGTCGAAAGGGTGAGGGTGGAGCGAACGCCGTGCCTCGTCGGGCTTGACCCTCCGCCGCAGTAGCTGCTATACTCTTAGAGACTTACGTCCAGATACCGCTAAGGAGGAATCGAATGCAACCGAAGGTCCTCACCATCATGGACGCGCTCTTCCCCAGGGCGACGCTGGCGCGCGACGTTCTTCTCGTGGTCGGCTTCGGCGCCATGACCGCGCTCTTCGCCCAGGTCGCCTTCTACATCGGCCTGGTCCCCTTGTCGGGCCAGACCTTCGCTGTGCTGCTGACCGGCGCCCTGCTGGGCAGCAAGCGCGGTGCCCTGAGCCAGCTCACGTACCTCAGCGCCGGTGCGATGGGCGCCCCGGTGTTCGCCGGTTGGCATGGTGGCATCGCCCACCTGATAGGCCCCACCGGAGGCTATCTGATTGGATTCGTGGCCGTGGCCTTCGTCGTCGGCTTCCTCGCTGAGCGGGGCTGGGACCGGCGCTTCTGGACGATGGCACTGGCGATGCTCATCGGCAACGCCGTGCTCTACGTCTTCGGCCTGGCCTGGCTGGCCTACTACGTGCCGTCCGGCTCGGTGCTCACCGCTGGTCTGTACCCCTTCATACCCGGCGACCTGATCAAGATCGCGCTGGCTTCGGCGGCGGTGCCGTCGGGCTGGGCGCTCCTGAACAGGTTCAGATTGTAGCCGCGGCTGCCGGCCGAGGCGGGGGGGTGAGCACAATCGATATCACCTGGCTTGGGCACTCGTGCTTCAGCATCAAGGGGAGGGACGCTACTCTCATCACCGACCCTTACGGTGACAGCATTGGCTACGCGCTGGGCACGCCCGCAGCGAACATAGTGACGTCGAGCCACGCCCACCCGGGGCACGGCTTCACCACAGGGGTGGAAGGAAACCCGAAGGTGATTCACGGCCCGGGTGAGTACGAGGTCTGCGGCGTTCTCATCAGAGGTATCAGCACCTTCCACGACGCGGAGGGCGGGGCGGCACGGGGAAAGAACACGGCCTACGTCATCGAGATGGACGAGGTCGTGGTGTGCCACCTGGGTGACCTGGGTCACGCGCTCTCGTCGGCGCAGGTCGAGGAGATGAGCGGCGCCGAGGTGCTGATGGTGCCGGTGGGCGGCGTGTCGACTATTGACGCCTCCGCCGCCGCGGAGACGGTGAGGGTGCTCCAGCCGCGCGTCGTCATCCCGATGCATTTCCACACCCCGGCCCTTCGCTTCGCGCTCGACCCGGTCGACGGCTTCCTCAAGGAGATGGGGGTCAAGGCCGATGTGCCTCCCCAGCAGCGCCTCTCGCTGACGAGGTCGGGCCTCCCCGAGGAGACCCGCGTGGTGCTGCTGGACTACCGCGGCTAGCGGCCCTCCCCCTGTCATTGCGAGGAGCGATAGCGACGAAGCAATCTCGGGGAAGCGGGGCTTGGGTGCAGCGCGCTCCGTCCCCCAGCACCACCGGGATTGCTTCGCTTCGCTCGCAATGACAGGGGGAGGGCAATGACGGGTAGAGGGCGAGACGGGTGCAGGGCGAGAAGGAT
>JAXHUA010000053.1:0-2660 GCA_034189695.1 Chloroflexota bacterium
AACCGTCAACTGGAAACACTATGGGCCATGGCTGAGCATGCCCAAGGAAAGGAGGCTTCGGTAACCTCATTTATGAGGCAACCAACCACCGTTCGGTAACACTTCCTATTGACGCAACACGTTGCGCGCCTTGCATGGGATATCCCCAGCGCTGCGGAGCATGTCCGAGCGAAATGCCCGGTCTGGCTTTGCGCTCAGGTTGACGGCGATGACATGCCTTGCTACACTTGCGACCTGGGGCATCGGACCGGGGACGACGCCACCAGCTTGCAACGAGCGGGCAACCGCTCGGGGAGCATATCACCATGAGCGACGGCATCATCCTGTCATTGCGTCAGAACCACGCGCTTGAACATGCCACCATTGCGTCTCTCATCAAACGAGTGGGAGTGAATGTGCGCATGATTGGCTGCGCCACGCACGACGGCTTCTACCTCTACGGCAATGCTCCAATGGAGGCAGTCCGCGATGCAGCCAAGGAGGCGCTCGAGCGATTGCAGGCGGGTGAGAGCGAGCTGGCAGTGTCGCCATTCTGCGGCACCAATCTCGTCGTGGCCGGAGTAATGGCGGGGATAGCCAGCCTCATCGTTCTCGGCGGCAGTGACCGGAGGAAGCGTCTGTTGCCGGTTATCGTCGCCGCAACCTGGGCTATCGTCGCTGCGCGACCCGTTGGCAGAGCCGTGCAGAAGTACGTCACCACCTCATCCGACCTCACCGGCTTGAAGATCAGGCGCATCACGCGTCGTGGCGTTGGCACGCGCACCCTGCACAAGATAGAGACTGCCCGCGAGTGAAGAAAGGAGTTCACGCATGTCTGTATTCGACCTGACTGACAAGGTGGCCGTTGTGACCGGCGGGGGGAGCGGGATCGGGCGTAGCATAGCTCTGGAGTTCGCCAAGGCAGGGGCAAACGTGGTCGTTGCCAGCAGGCGGGCTGACGTCATCGACAAGGCGGCAGCGGAGATCCAGGGCCTGGGAAGACGCTCACTTGGTGTGCAGACCGACGTAATACAGGCCGAACAGGTTCAGGCTCTGGTGAGCCGTACACTGGAGGAGTTTGGCACCATCGACATACTGGTCAATAACGCCGGCGGCGCGGCTGCCTGGGCGTTCGACAAGATGTCCCCCAGGGGCTGGGACGTCATCCTTTCGATCAACCTCAAGGGAACGTTTCTATGCTCCCAGGCTGTTGGCAAACTCATGGTGGAGAGGAAACAGGGCAAGATTATCAACATCGCGTCTGTGGCCGGGCTGAAGGCCTCCCCCGGGTCGGCACACTATGGTGCGGCCAAAGCCGGGGTCATCAATCTCACCAAGTCCCTGGCCTCGCTGTGGGCGCCCGACAATGTGTACGTCAACTGCATCGCTCCCGGGCTGATCGATACTGAGGCGGTTCGACCGGCACTCGCGCTGGAAGACCCCGAGCGCATGGCCGAGCAGGCGCGGGCGATACCGCTGGGCCGTGTCGGACGGCCGGAGGACATTGCCTATGTAGCGGTATTCCTCGCTTCGCCAGCCTCCGATTTCATGACAGGCCAGACACTCGTCGTCGACGGCGGCAGCGAGGTGGGCAGGTGACCGGTGGCGGGACGGCTACCCCATAGCTAGCGGCATCCCTCCTGGCAATTGAGCTTCCCTCGCTCACACGGGCTGGAAACGGTCGATGCTATTCGTATCGTCTTGAGGAGAGCCCTAGCTCATTGCAGGCGGGATCTCGTCGCTGTAGTTCTCGTCGATGAAGTCGAGGAAATCGTCGAGCAGCGTGGTGGCGCGGGCGCTATTGCCGTTCTCAGCCGCGTCCGCTGCGCCACTCAGCATGTTGAGCTCCATCTCCAGCAGCGAGCTCAACTCGACCACTCTGGCGTATGAGCACTGCACCGAAGCCCGCCACAGGTGCTCCTCTTTCGTCCTGATGATGCTGTGCAGGTCCGCCAGTCCCTGCGCTGCGTCGTTGCTGTCCGTCAGCTTGACCTTGATGGCGTCGATGGCTTCCCTTACGCCATTCTTGTCCACCATCCACATTGCCGGTTCTCCTTTCCAGGTGCCCTGTGCCTGGCTTGTGGCCTGTGGCCACGTGGCCTCAGCAGGCTTCATTCTATAACAACATGCACGTCCCACGCCACTTCTCACCCCTCAGCAGGTACGGACGAGCGTCCGCTCGCTCCAACAGATGCGGGACGAGGGCCATGCCACACACCGGGCGCCGTCCAGGCGGACACAAATAGAAACAGCAACCCAACAGGTTGCTGCTTCTATTCTTTACAGGAGCTCCAGCTTCTTCTTCGTGATCAGTGAGACGGGCTCTACGGGAACACGTCCTGGTAGCCGTCCGCATCAGTCGCAGTGCAGCCACTGCCGGTGCACAGCGAGACTACCTGCTCGTCGGTCTTGGCCCAGTACCACTTGTAGTGGCCAGTAGCGCTCCCTCCTTCGTTCGGGCAATCACAACTGCCGTTGCTGCAGTTGTCAGTGCTTCCATTATCATACCACGCAGAAGAGGGAACAGAACCGCCCTCGAAGTAGCCCAGGGTAGCCAGCTCGCATAAGTCGATCATGTATATTAACTTCGATCCGACCAAGCTGACGATGTTGAGTATTACGCCGGGCACGGCATTAAGCGATGTGTGGGAATCAACATTTGATAACATTGCCGGAACAAT
>JAXHUA010000054.1:0-16346 GCA_034189695.1 Chloroflexota bacterium
GAAGCAACTGCAGGCTGAGCTCCAGGAGCTCGCCGGCACCGTGCAGGTGAGGGTACACGTACACCATCGACGCAACGGGATGTGTGCCGTTGGGGTGAGAGAAACCGATATGAGAGTCGATGTCTTTCTCGATCCCCGCCGCATCAAGAATCATGAGGCCCTGGAGAGACACCTTGCGTGGCTGCGAGGGTGGTTCTCATTAGCACTACATACATAAGGGGCGCCATGGGAAGAAACATCCGTTCTGTAGAGAGCATCAACTACAGCTTCGTGCCCAACCACCGCGAGACCATGGAGGCCCTTTGCCAGTCTGCGCTCAGTGGGTCCGAGTTCAGGGCAGTGATACTGATCCTGAACCAGACCAACGGCTATCTGCGAGAGGAAGACAATATCAGGCCACAGTTCTTCGAGGAGAGGGCCTGCCTCGATCAGGACAACCTGCGCCGCACCCTGGGGCGGTTGCGCGAGCGGAACATCATCTCCAAGCAAGGCGAGACCTACAGGGTGCTGCCGCCGAGCGAGTGGTCCAGGAGTGCCTTCCTGAGTAAGAGTAACAGGCGTGTCAAAAATGACACGCCCTCAAAGCCAAAGCGGCCCCGTACCGCGGCGCACCAGCTTGACAACCGTGTCAAAAATGACACGCCTGCAGAACAGCCCCATGCCCCCGAAGCCCGTGTCAAAAATGACACGCCCACCGTGTCAAAAATGACACGCCGCCGTGTCAAAAATGACACGGTTTTAGCTTGCTCTAAAGAAAACTATACTAAAGAAAACTCTAAAGAAAACCACCCGGAGAGGGCGTGGGATCTACAAGATGAGCCTGGTGCTCCAGGTGGGAAGCCCCCACCCTCGCCAGGTGGCTCTTCAGAGATACAAGACGAGATCATGCGCGCCTATCGGCAAGGGTGGGGGCTGAACCCTTCTGCGAGGGACCTGGCCCAGATAAGAGATTTTTCCCGCGAGTTGGCCGGCAAGGGGTGCCCGGCGCCATACGTTTGGGAGGCATTCAAAGAGGCTGCGGGCCAAAACAAATACAGCCTCAGCTATGTCAGGGCAATACTGCTTGACTGGCTAGGAGTTGAGAGGGTAAGAGGCCCAACGTAATAACGGGGAGCCAAAGTCCGGAATGGCGACAGGGACGAGGCAGGGACCTGCATGAAATGTGGACACGAGACGCCAGCGCGCTAGACCGGGAGGTGGTGTATGCCGAAGCTAGAGGAAGCGATCCGAGTGTACCGGGAGCTCGAGGCGGAGCTCGCGCCGGTCTGTGAGCGTATAGCCGTGGCCGGCAGCGTGCGACGTCGGCGCCCCGAGGTCAAAGACGTCGAAATACTCGTCATCCCTAAAGACAGTCCGATCGACCTATTCACAGCCAAGCTGTATGCCCTGGTCGCCGCGGGGGTGCTGGACTTTCGACTCAACAAGCGGGGGCACCGATTATTTGGGCCCCAGAACAAGCTCATGGTGCATGTAGGCAGTGGAATCGGGGTGGATATCTTCTCCACTACGGAGGACTGCTGGGCCGTGACCATGGTAGTGAGGACCGGCAGCAAGGAGACGAACATTAGTATCGCCCGCGCCGCGAAGGCGAGGGGGATGCGGTTTCTGGCCTACGGCGACGGTTTCGACACCCCTACAGGCCATATCACGTGTTTCACCGAGGAACAGGTGTTTAGGGCCGTAGGGCTGCCCCACCTCCAGCCGTGGGAGCGATAGCATGAGCGAAGATGACGACGGCGTGCTGATTGTATGCAGCCGATGGGACGCTGCGGGGGTGCGTATACCAGGCACCACACGGGGCACCTGCGAGCGGTGTGGGGCCGATATCAAGATAGCGCCATCATCGGCCAGGCTCAAGTACGAGAATGCATCCTCGTGCTTGATATGCGAACAGTGCGCATATCCGCTCGATGCCTTTTATCCTGTTATGCCGATCGACGACAGTCAGTTTGAGGAGATAGCGTCTGTTCTAGGCCAGGACGAAGCCGAGAGGGTTCGGGCCTCTGTAAACTCGAGGATAGCTCTGTGGAACAGGAATCGGGTGGCGGGTGGGTAAACTCCAGCCGGGGTGGAGCCAAGTGTATATGTTTGTGGAACTTCAGAACATGCGCCCCTGCCATCACCACGACGAACAGGCTCTACCCCGGCCAGGGAGGTGATATGCTCGAAAACGAAAGCCTGTTGCTAAGGATACTCCAGCGCTGGCGGGAGGTAGCCCAGGAAGAGGCCAACCAAGAGGTGGAAGCCCTCCAGCATCTGCTGATGACCACAGCCGATCCGGCCAAGCTGCTAGCGATGATGGGACAACGTGTGGCATCAGCAGCCCAGTCGTCCGGCGCGGCCGGGCAGTCCGGGGTCGACCCGTATCGGATCCTGGGCCTGGACAGGTCAGCCTCCGATGACGAGGTCAAACACCGTTACCGGGAGCTCCTGCACAAGCTTCATCCCGACACAGCAGGGGTAGAGGGGACAGAGACCCTGCTGCAGATGGTGATGGCAGCATATGAGGTGATAAAGAGAGAAAGGGGCTGGTAGTGGCCATGCAGGAAAGGAGGGATTGACAATGGCAAGAAAGGAGAGAGAGATAGGTGAGCTTTTCTTCTACAAGGTGCCGATTACCATCTCGGTGATCGGTCCACTCTATGCCTCCTCCCCTACCACCGCCGGGGGGATAGAGGCAGCCTTGAAGAGGAACATGCCGACCGAGGCGCAGGTCGTATATCGCGAGTGCCTCGGAGAGGAGATCAAACCTCTCGATGAGCTCAGGGAGGAGATCGTTGCCGCTATACCGTCAGGGCGGGTACCGTCGACGGTGTTCCGGCGGGATGACGAAGGGAGGTCATATCTCCACGCCAACTACCTGAAAGGGCATCTCAGAGAATGTGGGGAGGCACTTTCCAGGGCGCTGAATTTCTGGGCGCTCAAGGACTTTATCACCCGGACGGTGTTCGTTACCCCCCAGCGGCTCTACCTGGACGAGGGGCAAGAGGTGAGGTCGTTCACCACGTACTTTGCCCCCGATGTGAGGCTGTCCACCGGCGTGACGGTGCGGCAGGCCACAGAGAAGACCGAGGAGTTCATAGAGGCTCCACTGCTTATGTGGGAGCTCTACCTGGTGGGCGATCCCCGGTGGAACCGCGCACTTTTGGAGCAGCTGCTCATATATGGCAGCATGCGTGGGCTCGGTCCTGGCCGGGGCAGGTGCGAGTCGCAGTACACCTTTGCATTGGGACAGTTTGAGAAGGTATCGCGGCCGCCGGCAGTGCTGGCGTCAGGTTAGGCAAGGGAAGGCTGGCGGAAGGCTGGGGCAGGGGAGGGTAGGATAGGACAGGCTGGCGATCGGAAAGGTAATGGAAGGGAAGGGCAGGCTGGCGTGAGGACAGGAAAGGATGGGCTGGCGGATGGGGAGGTGAGGATAGGCTGACGAATTGATGGGCCAGGACAGGCTGGCGTGAGGAATGGAGTGGTAAGGGCAGGCTGGCGAATGGAAAGGGCAGAATAGGCTGGCGAATTGGAGGGGCAAGAGCGGCTAGGCTGGCGGAAGGCTATGGGAGGGGAGGCTGGCGTCAGGAAAGGAAAGGATGGGCTGACGGATGGATAGGTTATGATAGGATAGGCTGGCGCGAGGAAAGTAGGGGCAAGGACAGGCTGGCGAAAGGTTAGGGCAAGAGCGGCTAGGCTGGCGGAAGGATAGGGCAGGACGGGCCAGGACAGGCTGGCGATGTGATAGGCCAGGATGGGCTGGCGAAAGGAGCGGGAGGGACAGGCTAGTAACGGAAAGGATAGCGAGAGAGAAAGGTGGTGGAGGTAGAAATGGAGTTGACTGACAAGGACATAGTTGCGTTGAGGAGCATCCTGGAATTCGAGGACTCCACCGACCAGGAGCAGGAGTGGAGGCTCGGGTGGACGTGGTCGCAGGTCAGGGTGTGGCCGCCGACGCTGAACCGCCTTGTCACGATGGGCTTGCTGGAGATCCTCTTTCAATCGAACAGCTACCGGGGGCTGAAGCTCACTGATAAGGGGCGCGCGATGGCTGAGAGCCTGGTTGGCGATGAGGAGTCGCAGGTACTTGACCTGAAGTCCGGCCCACTGGAGCTCCCCGACGACCTTTTCGACGACATCATCGGCCACGACGACGTGAAGGACCTGCTGGTGGCGGCCCTCTCTGCAGAGAGGCCGGTGCACGTCCTTCTTGCCGGGCCGCCGGCCATGGCGAAGAGCCTGTTCCTGTGGGACATCGAGCGGGCAGGTGGTGAGAGGGTCATCTGGCTGGTGGGGTCAGCCACCTCCAAGGCCGGGCTCTGGGACCTGGTAGCAGAACGGCAGCCTCAGGTCATCCTCATCGATGAGCTGGACAAGATGAACGCCGCCGATACCGCCGCTCTCTTGAGTATGATGGAAGGCGGTCGCCTGGTGAGGGCCAAGAAAGGGAGATCCCTGGATATCTCCATCCCGCTGCGAGTGGTGGCGGCCACCAACCGGCTGCATGGTCTCTCCCCGGAGCTCCTGTCGCGCTTTGCGGTGCGCAAGATAGAGGCCTACGGCCGCTGGGACTACCTTGCCGTGGTCAAGGGGGTGCTGGTTCGCCGTGAGGGTATCCCTGGTGAGATAGCCGAGGAGATAGCCAGAAGGCTCGACGGCAGGTCCCAGGACGTGCGCGACGCGGTGAGGGTGGCCCGCCTGGGGCCTCAGCTCGGCGTGGAGAGGGCGATAGCGCTGCTGCTGGGGTGAATGGAGAATAAGGGAGGGGGTTACCCCCCCCCCGGATACTGTATCCGGGGGTTGAAAAATATTCTTCTCTATCTGCGGGTGGAGAATTTTCTCAATATTTTCTCTATGTGGGCATGAGAAATTCTCCAGTTTTCTCCGAGAATTCTCCAATTTTTCTCCGCAAATTCTCCAATTTTCTCAATAATTCTCCAGGGCAGTTTGACAAAGGGCCGGCCGGGCGCTATGATGTCACCAAAGGGGCGTTGCAACTCTCGAGGAGCGACTCGGGAGTGGAGCGCCCTTTTTCTTTTGGAGGTGGTTCATGGAAGAGGTACAGGCCGATAGCGAGGTGGTGGCGATACTGGAGGACTCTACGCTGAAGCCCAGACAGAAGATACAGCGGCTCAACGCGCTCGGATACAGCCACCAGGAGATCCACGAGATAGGCTTTAGCCTGTCCGAGGTATACAAGGCCTGCCCTGTCAGCAGGCGGAAGAATCAGCTGAACGGCGACCTCCCGGTGGTGCTGAAGGCCGGCGGGGGCCAGGAGGTAATATCGCCTGAGGCGATAATGCGCACCTACCTCGCGAGCGATGGCGAGGTAGGGGAGTGGATGCTCAGGGGCATGATGCTCATGCGGGCGGCGCAGATGATGGTGCTGACCGACGTCGAGATCATGAAAGGGCAGGCAGATGCCCAGGCCAAGATGCTGAAGCCGATCATGGACATGATGGTGGAGACCAGGAAGGAGCAGGACGCGGCCGCCGAGAGGGCCAGGGCGTCGAGCATGGATATCGCCTACACTGCCGCACAGGACACCGCCGGCGCCATACTGGGCCGACTTGAGCAGATGGCGCCCAAGGCCCCACCGCCGAAGGATACCAACGAGATGCTCACCAAGCGTATCGACAAGATGTGGGACATGATGGACCACATGATGACCCAGAAGATGATGCCCGGCTTCCAGGAAGGCCGGCCGCCCGAGGGATGGGAGCAGGAAGTCCGCACCTACGAGGCGGCGCAGGCACCCATGCAGGCCCCTGGTCAGAGCACCCCCCAAGGGTGGGAGACAGAAAACAGAGCACAGGAGGAGAGCCATGGTGAACCCGGCGATGTTCGGAGTGAGCCCTCAGCAGATGGAGGCGGCGAAGGAGGTCGGCCAGCACCTGAGGATGGAGATCACGAAGTACCCCAGGGAGGGTAAGCTCGAGGTCAGGTATGTCCTGGCGGACCCGAACGACAGCTTTGACATGCGAAAGGCCATCGACCAGCTCGCCGACCAGCTGGCATACGGCCACAGCATGATGTTCGATATGAAGGGGAAGATAGTTACCGTTGAATGACAGCCTTTTCCAGGTGGGCCTCTTCTACATCGCGATGACCGCCGTGATGCGGATGGCTCACGAGGCGGGCGGTCATCGCGAAGCGGCAGTGCGCGAAGAGCGCCCCGGTGCGCAGCTCCCGCTCGCCCCTTCCACCGTGGAGACCTGCAGTGCCACGGGGGGCGAACTATCCCCTGAGAAGATCGAGGAGATAAAGCGGAGAGAGCTGCGCCGCTACCAGGAGGCCCAGGACAAGAAGTGGCGCAACTGGGCGAAGGCCATGTCCAGGTAGCTGTTCCCCCAGTTGTCACGTGACAACCAGGTTCTCATCACTCCCCATCCTCCTCAAGGATGCAGGTCTGCTCCAGCAGCCTCTTCATGGCCTGCACGGCCAAGTTGGACGGCCTGGACCTGCCGCTCTCCCACCTGGCAACAGTCGTCCCGGATATCCCCAGCCGACGCGCCAGCTCCTCCTGCGATAGCCCCAGCCTCTTGCGAATGTCCCTCATGTCCTCCATCGTCGTATTATAGCATATGCCATGGCACTTGCGTATTGACAAAAACCTGCGGCGGTGCTATTAGATAAGGGAAGCCCTTCGAGCCTGCCGGTGACAGCCGGCTCGAAGGGCTTTGTGCTTTCACCGGCGGCTCAAGTGCTCACAAAAGGGGCGTTGCGACCTTCGATCGGAAGGGTTGAAGGCAACGCCCCTTTGCCTTTTCGTCGAGGGCCGCAACCTCCAAGGGAGCTGCCCCGCCAGGCGGCACAAATCCTGATCGAGGAGGAGTCACATGGCTGTCGCATCACTCGAAGAGGCCCGCGACAACCTCATCAAGGGGGTTACCGGCAAGGGCAAGAAGTACGACGCCAAGACCAAGAACATGTCCACCCACTTCAGGTCCGGACTGGCCCGCCTGGGCATCAACGTCGGACCGGTCACCGGCGCCGCCTACGACAAGGGCATCTCCGGCAAGGGGGACAAGCTCGAGACGAACGCCATCGCCGGCGCACGGGACAAGTGGGTCGACAACTACAGAGCAGGCCTGAGCGTATGAGAGCATGGCCTCCCAGCTTGAAGGTATCTTCTCCTGGGGCATCGGCCTCACTGGTCTCCTGATAGTGGCGGCTGTCGGGAGGCAGCTGGTGAGGGCGCCACGCGATAATCCCATCCCGCACGAGGAGCGGCGCAGGCTCGAGGAGAGGTACGGCCGCTGGGCGGTAGAGACGGCGGTATCGGTGTGCCCCGTGGACGACGTGGAATGCGTCGAGCGAGAGGCCAGGAGGCTCTCTGAGGCAAGACTGTCGAGGAGGTAGAGATGTACAGTCCGCACATCCAGGCACCGGTGATACCCGGTGCCCAGTACGGGGCAGCGCAGGTAGGTGGCCCCGCGGTGCCGATGCAGGTTGCCGGCCCGGGCGCCTATCTGCCCATGCAGGAGGACACCTGGACCAGCATGTTCTCCATGATAATGCCCATGATCATGATGGTCATGATGCTCTCCATCATGATGCCGATGCTCAAGGGCATCGGCGGCAGCTGAGCAAACACCGAAGGAGGATAGCGACGATGCCTAACAGGCCATTCACCCCGCAGCAGTACCAGTACGGCACGACCTCCGGGTACTACCCGTACCAGGAAGACTCCATGACCAGCATGTTCTCCATGATGATGCCCATGATCATGATGGTCATGATGCTCGGCATCATGATGCCGATGCTCAAGGGCATCACTCAGACCTCGTGAGGATGATCCTATCGGAAAGGAGGAGACTATGATGAATCCAATGCAATACCCGGCCCCGGGCTACGCTGGCGTGCGTCCTCCCGCGGGATGGGTGCCCTCCATCGATGAACCCGACCGGACCATCCTCAGGCTGATCGCCGTCTACGACAGTGAGTCGGGCCACTGGGTCGGCCTGCCGCTCCAGGCGCTGACCGAGGCCCTGGTTCACGCAGAGCAGCTGCACTCCGTGGGCAAGATCGACAGCCGGCAGGGCACAACCCTAACCGTCCCTTCAGGCTCCGCGGTCGGTGTCTACGGCACGGTGAAGGAAATCGAGGTGCCCGCGGACGAGGTGTGGTTCCTGAGCCAAGTGGAGCTGGTCACGCCGGCCCAATCTGGAGGGATCGTTCTGGGGAACTTCAGAGTCTCTCCGTGGGCGGATGAGGACCATGCCGCAGGGCAGTCTTTCTGGGCAACCAACCAGGGTGCAGCCGGCGGCGGCATCTATGTCGCCGAGTGCTATGGCTGCGCGCCCGCGTTCGTAGCCCTGGGCGACGCTATCGGAGCTGTGCTCCGGCTGCCGCCCGGAGCCAAGCTGACGCTCTTCGGCGAGGTGACCACAGCAGCGCTCACCGCTGACCGGACGCTGACCCTCAATCCCTACGGCTGGAAGGGCAAGAGGCTGCTGGATTAGGGCTGAGCAGAGGTTTGTTGCGATGCGACGCCATTCGGGCTAGTCCTGGATGGACGCCCTTGGAAAGCAGGCGACGCCTCTTCCTGGGGATGGGGGAACTATAGAACAAACTGGGAGGGTAAATGATGGCAGGCGGGTTTTACGCCAGAGCTGAGATCCAGCAGGCGATGGACTTGATGGTGGGTGAGCGCCTTCGCGGCCGTGCCGCGCAGGACATCCTGGAGCTAAGCACGGTAAAGAACTACGTGATTGGCGCCAGGATGCGCCTGGACGGCAGGATCTTCCGGTATTCCTATGCGGCTGGAGACCTCGCCGGCTTGGCCAGGCTGGTAATCAACTCCAACTACGCGCCGGGAGTAACCGGCCACGCAAACGAGGATGGGTTCGAGGGCGGTATTGGGTTTGCCGCGGCGGTAGGCGCCACTTACCTCGATATCGCCGATACTGCCTTGAGGGCAGCAGACTACTATCAGGGCGGCCACCTGATAGTTTTCGGCGATACCATCTTCCATCAACACTACATCGTCAAGTCCGACGCAGGCAATGGCACCTACGTCCGGCTTTACCTGGATAAGCCGGTGGCAGTCGAGGCGATTACGGTGGCCATGGGGTGCAGCGCCTACCGCAGCCCGTACAGCGCGGTAATGGCGGCCCAGAGCACCCAGCAGGAGTTTGAGCCGTTTGTGGGCGTCAATCTGAAGCCTGTGGCGAGCGGCAACTACTTCTGGCTGCAAACGGCAGGACCTGCGTTCATTACGCCCATGGGTGTGGTGTGGCCGGGCTCCGCCGCTCACTTGCGGGATGTCTTTGCCTGGATGGATGGAACGATTCAGCCGGGGACTCAAGCCGACCCGTCGCTGGGATACCAGAGAGTCGGCTACCTGCTGACTGCTACCGGTGGAACGGCTGCTGACTACGGTGACGCTCTGATCAATCTCCAGCTGGACCAGTAGCCTCAGGCAGAGGCTCACCCGATACAGGATGCGCTGCCTATGCGGGGCGCGAAAACATGGTGCTCGAGATGAGGAGAGTCATACTGGAGGTGTAGGCTACACCTCGCATAGGTGAGTGTGCCCGAAAACTGCCGGGTACCTTCGGCAGTTCGTAGTCGGGGCTGGAGCCGCCGTTTGTGGCCCAGCCCCTCTTGTTTAGGGGGAGGACGAAATGCCTGCGATGATACCACCCGGGTGTCGGGCTCATCTCCTGGGATCAGCGGCGACCCTGGACGGGCTGAGCGCCTTCATTCCTCTCGAGGAGGGGGCGGCCGAGGGCACCATGATGCTCATGGAGCTCCGCCTCGATGAGTATCCCACGGATGATACCCTGGCCGAGCTCGCCGCGGCGCTGGCAGAGCAAGGGGTGGAGCCCTGGCCGGGGTACAGCTACACCGTCTTCGTCGATGGCGCCCAGCCTGTGCTCTACATCGCCTGGATGAAGGGCCTGGCCTGGATGCCCGTCATCCTGGGGATCCTCGCCGTCACGCTGCTGCCCCCTCTGCTCATGGCCGCCGTCTGGTGGCTCCTTCCTGAATCCGTCACCAGTATGATCGAGGGCCTGTTCTCCATGGGCCTCATGCTCCTCGTCATGTGGCTGATGATGAAGATGCTGCCGGCCATCATGCCCACCGAGGAGAAACCAAAGGAGGTCGCAGAATGAACGGGTACGTGTACTATCCGGTCCAGTACCAGCCCATGGCCTGGCCGGCGATCTTCGCCGTGCTCGTGGACGTGGCGATCCTGGTGGCCGTCGGCGCCTGGGCCCTCTCCATGGTGAGGGCTGCACTCAAGGGGGAGGAGGTAAAGCTACTCTCATGAGCGCACAGCAGCTCCAATTCCCGTTGGCGATCCTGTCCTGGAACCTGCCCCCGTCGATGGGGTATGAGGCGGGAACGCCCATTGCCATGGACTTCCTCGTCCACAACCTGGACGTGTTACCGAGGGAGTACTCACTCCATCTCAAGGTGGAGAAGGACGGTGAGCTGGTAGAGGAAAGGACGATAGCCGTAGATGGACACGAGTCTTTCTGGATTATAAAGATGAGCATTCGGGGGCTGTACGTCGAGGAGACAGTCGAGGTCACGGACGCCACCTTGAGCATTCAACTCCTCGACGTACTCACCGGTGAGTACGTCGACTCCGTGTCCACGCTGCTCTACCTCCCGATGGGGACCCTGTCCTGGAACCTGCCCCCTGCGATGGGGTATGAGGCGGGAGCGCCCATTGCCGTACAGCTCCTCGTCTCCAACCCGACCCTGCTGCCGAGGGAGTACTCACTCCATCTCAAGGTGGAGAAGGACGGTGAGCTGGTAGAGGAAAGGACGATAGCCGTAGATGGACACGAGTCTTTCTGGATTATAAAGATGAGCATTCGGGAGCTGTACGTCGAGGAGACAGTCGAGGTCACGGACGCCACCTTGAGCATGCACCTCCTCGACGTCGCCACCGGTGAGTACGTCGACTCCGTGTCCACGCTGCTCTACAGCGGCGTGTGGCCGCCCGGGACGGTCACCTGGGAGATGGCGCTGGCTACGTTTATCGGTATCATCGTCTTCAGCTTCCTGGCGGCCCTGGTGGTCGGTATCGCGAGAGGAGAGTAGAGCATGGCTGACGGTCTTACAACTCTCGCCGGGGCGCTGGGGGACATCTTCTGGGATCTGCCCCCCTGGATAACCTATATCGCCGGCACAGAGCTGGGCACGACGATCTACGTGGCCAACCCGTCCGACGATGAGAGACAGTATGCCCTGATGGCCAGGCTGGCCTCCGGCGGCCAGGTGATAAGCGAGGAGTCGATAGTGGTCTTCGGGGCAGCGTGGTTCAAGGTCGACGCCGGGGACTGGCAGAGGCTGCGCGGCGCGCTGCGCTTCGAGGATAGCGATTGCGAGCTGAGCGTGGTGCTCTACGAGAAGGCGGGTGGCCAGGCCATCGATGCGGTCAGCACGCTGCTGGTCTCGCCCACTGCCGCTGCTGCCGCCTGGCCGCCGTGGCCTGGAGCTACAGCCCCAGGTGCCCCCAGCTATGACTGGGTCTCCTCTTTCGGGTCGATGCTCCCCCTCATGATGATGGGGATCATGGGCGTGGTGCTGGTCTCTGCTCTCACCAGGCCTGCGGAGAAGAAGGAGATCTCGGCCGCTGCATAGGGGCAGATATTTTGGAATAGAGAGGGCTACATGGTGATAGAGGCCGTTGCCATACCACTGATTATAGCCGTGATCATCCTCCAGTTCCACATCGTATACAAGCTGGGGGGCATAGATACGCGCCTCAGGAAGCTGGAGAAGGCAAACGGCATTGCCGACAGTGAGGACCAGCTATAGGAGGGGACCGTGCGCTACATCGTCACATCCACTATGGGGCTCGCCCAGATAGAGGCAGAGTGCAGGAAGGTCGCGGCCGGCAACGTCAGGGTGGCCCGGCTGCTGGAGCAGGTGTTCTGCGAGCTGGACGATGACCAGGTCAAGGCACTCGCCGGCCGGGGGCTCAAGGTCAAGCCGGTCAAGGAGCACCGCGCCGACCAGGTGGTGGCAATGCAGGAGGTACCCGGGGTGGAGACCCTGGCAGACGTGTTCTACCTGGTGCGGTCCTATTTCACGCCGCCGCTGAGCGGGGTGGGGCTCACCGTGGCCGTGCTCGACAGCGGGATCCGAAAGAGCCACGAGTCCCTCCAGTACAAGGTAGTGCACGAGGTGAACTTCACCGATTCAGACACCGCTAGCGATGTGTACGGCCACGGAACTGGTGTCGCCTACCTCATCGCCGGCGGCCAGCACATGGCCGGCGCCGAGGCCGGCGTGTCCCCGGGGGCGATCCTGATGAACATCAAGGTGCTGAACGACGAGGGCCTGGGCACCGACGAGAGCGTGATCATGGGGATCGAGGAGGTCTGCGAGCTCGCCCAGGCGGCGAGGGTCGCCGGGCTGCTGCCTACCGACGACATGTACCCGAACGTGATCAACCTGTCCCTGGGGTCTGAAGACGATGGCGACGTCGACAACCCGGTGAGGGTGGCCTGCCGCCAGGCGAGCGTCGAGTACGGCCTCGACGTCGTCGCTGCCGCGGGGAACTCGGGGCCAGACATGTCCACCATCTCACTCCCCGCCTGCGAGCCGGAGGTGATAGCCGTGGGCGCCATCGAGACGATCGGTGGCATCGTCGCCTGGGAGAAATCCTCGAGGGGGCCGACGCTGGAGGGGAGCACCAAGCCGGACTTCGTGCTCTGGGGCACCGATATCACGGTGGCGAGCAAGGCCGCCGACGACGAGTACGTCACCAAGTCGGGCACCTCGTTCTCGGCACCGATACTCTCTGGGCTGACCGGCCTGGTCTGGGAGAGCGGCAGGAGGGCCTACGGCGCAGGCTGGCCATTCAGATGGGCGATAGCCAGGGAGTTCGCCCCCTACTTCTGCGTCAAGCCCCCGGATGCCGCGGTGAAGAAGGACAACACGTTCGGCTACGGGGTGCCGGCCATGGGGACGATGGTAGGGGAGATGTCCCAGCCCGCTGCGCCCATGGAGGAGATGATGGTGTCCATGACCACGATGATGGCCATGGTGATGATGGTAGGGATGCTGGGGAGAGCACTTTGAGAGGAGCGGGTGCATGGCACTGCTCGAGATAGTAGACATAGAAGTCCCTGCGGAGGCCCAGGCGGGACAGCAGATATCATTCACTGCCCGAGTGAAGAACAACTCTGCCGTGAATGAGTACAGGGCTATAATGATGTACTTCTGGGATGGCAGTGGCTGGGTACTCGATACCGAGTTCGACGGATGGCTTGCAGCAGGGTACACAGGAAGCTTCATATGCTACTTCACCATGCCGGCTGTGGACTCGGCGGTCTTCGTCCACGCCTGGAGGTGGGAGGGGGACCAATGGGTGCTGGATGATGACGACAGCAAGCCGATTGCCCTGGTAACAGGCGGGAACAGCGGGTTCGAACTGCTCGATGTTGTCATCGTGAACCCCCAGGTCGACCCCGGTGAGGACGCCCTGGCTGACGTCACCTGGCGCAACAACAGTGGCGATATCCTGCAGCGAAACCTGAGGTGGGACATCAGGCGACCCGGTACCGGGGCTACCTGGACAGAGGGGCCCTGGGTGTACATAGCGGCCTACCCCTGGCAGACGGTGACCACCAGGGTCATGTGTAACGTACCGTTGAACTGGGCCGATGGCTGGCTGGTCGATGCCAAGCTGATGCTCCAGGGCGAAGGCGCACCGATATGGTCAGGTAACGATGTCTATACAGTCGGCAGCGCCGTGCCCGCCGGAGTAGTCGAAGACCAGGACTGGAGCAAGCTGTGATAGGCGCACAGGTCTACCTGCCATACGTGCCTCTCGAGGAGCTGCCTGTGTTCGACATAGGCGAGATGACGCAGTGCACTGTAGTGGTGAAGAACACCGGCATCACCGCTTTCAAGCCGAAGGTCCTGTGCCAGCTCATGCAGCGCCGCAACTGGGTGGACTACAACGACTGCGAGGTGGTGTGGCACACCGCCGACGATTTCCTCGAGCCCGGCGACCAGGTCACCATGGTGTGCCAGCAGCGCGTCTGCCAGGCCGGCGTCTGCTGTGGCGGCAATGCTGGCGGAGGCCCCCACTGGGGCCGGATCGCCCTTCACGGAGTGCTCGAGGATGGCAGCGAGGTGGTCATAAACGACATCGCGCACGACACGGCCGGTGATCCCGTCGCCGAGATCATCGGTGTACCTGGTGGAGTCGACGGGATAACGGGCACGATGACACAGATGATGGGCATGATGCTCATGGTCGTGACACTGGGCATGGCAGCCCCGCTGCTGGGGACGATGGGGGCAGAGCAATGATAAAGGGGGTGCATCTGCAATGGTCATGGGACTAGCATATACTTTCTGGCCGCCTTATGGGGCGCTGGGGCTCCCGCAGTACGCTCTGGGGGAGATGACCAGGTGCACTGTCCTGGTAAGGAATACGGGGGTAACGCGGTTCAAGCCGAAGGTGCTCTGTCAGCTGATGCAAGAGCGTCACTTGATGCACTACAACGACTGCGAGGTGTTGTGGCTCACCCACCCATCGTTCGTTGAGCCCGGAAACCAGGTCACCATGGTGTGCCAGCAGCGCGTCTGCAAGGCCGGGGTCAGCTGTGGTGGCAACGCTGGCGCAGGCCCCCACTGGGGCAGGATCGCCCTGCACGCGATACTTGAAGACGGCAGCGAGGTGGTAATCAACGACCTGGCCAACGACACGGCCGGCGTTCCCGTCGCCGAGGTCGTCACTCAAGCGGCAGTCGGAGACGTCACCAGCCAGTCCTGGTCGAAGGTGTAGCTGTAAGGAGGGTGTGAGCGGTGAATGGCGACACAGACTACATGGGAGCTGTGCTGCCGGGCATGGTAGGCATGCTGTTCGTGGCAGCGGCAATGTCGATGTACCGGCAGCCCGGCACATCGCCTGGGCCTGGCCCTGGCCCGGGTGAACCAGGCCCGGATCTAGACACCGAGGCGGAGCGCCTCGCGGAGCTGGTGCCGCGCGCCCGGTGGCTCACTTATGGGCAGCCTGGCACGGAATTCTTCCTAGAGGAGCTTTCTGTGAGCCCATGCATAGCGCTGCCAGGGGAGCTAGTGCACATACACCTTAAGCTAAATCGGGATTATTCGGATATACCTCGGGGTAGCGATTGCCCTGGGTATGTCGTGGCCATACACGGGCTAACAGGAACTTTCGAAGATCCGCTAGTGTGGGGCTTCCCTTATGGTATTCCAGATACCCTCGACTTCGAGGTACCCGCACCTCACCCTAGCATGTTCTACCCTTCTCTTGGACACGTGGTTGAAGGACATGTAGCCCCAGCAATAACTATCGTGCTTGGTTCCGCGAACAGCTATCACCACTGTCCCTATATTTCCTTGTGCAATTACCTGGTGCTCCAGGAGCCGTTCATGACTCCTGGGTCGCCGTTCTTCTACCTGCTGCAGCACAGCGTAGGGGTAGTCCCAGCTATAGAGATCCTGCCGCGCGATACTGTTATGACCAGGCCTTCGTCTCTCTTGGTCGACGTGGGCTTCGAGCTGCCCCTGGAGGAGGGGACAGAGATCGAAGGTGCAGTGCGGTCGTCGCCACCGTACGAGAAATACATAGCGTGGGACAGTTTGCAGTGGTCTGATGTGGTGGGCCACGCCGATATCACCGGCCAGGTGGAGGTGGCGGCGATACCCAACCCCGCGAACTGGTACCCTCCTGCCCGGTGGTACTGGGACTACACGCGGGCCTGGTACGGCTCCGAGGTGCTGCCCCCGACGCCGGGCCAGGTCTCGGTGAATATAAAGCGCAGGGATGCCGGCGGTGGCGTGATCGGCAACGGCTACAGCTGGCTGAACTGGGCATTCGTGGCGGTGCCGGCATAGGTAAAGGAGGGGAGCATTGAAGGCATACCTCGATCCTGAAGAGGTCCAGCTCCTGGAGGAGGTGGCAGCATACGCCAGGGACCGGCTGCTCGTCCGGGTCCTCTTTCACCTCGGCTGCCGCATAAGCGAGGCGCTGGCCATCGAGGTGAAGGACGTAGACTTCCACCAGGGAACGGTGACCATCGTGCACCTCAAGGCGCAGAAGAGGCTGGCCTGCCCCGGTTGCGGCACCAGGCTGGGCAGCACGCACGTGTTCTGTCCCGGCTGCGGCCAGAAGGTGGAGCGCGCGCTCGCCGACGAGAGAGAGCACCGCAAGGTACGCACCCTGCCCGTGGACCACGCCACCCTCGAAATGATGAGAGACTACATCGACCGAGGGGGCCCGGTATCCGTCGGTGGAAAGCAGCTCCTCTTCGGCATCACGCGGGGGCACGCCTGGAAGATCGTGAAGGACTGCGCTCAAGCGGCGGGCCTGGAAAAGCTGGTGAACCCCGAGACGGGCAGGGCCCACAACGTCTCGC
>JAXHUA010000055.1:0-2400 GCA_034189695.1 Chloroflexota bacterium
CTGAAGCTCAAGCTATTCTACACCAACACAGGGTGGCCTTCAACGCGGGTAGTCGCGGCCGAGGTATTCAAGCGGTTTCCCGGCGAAGCGGCCCGGCGGCTGTTGCTGCCAGACCGCTGCCGTCTGGCGGGCGACGGGAACGGTGACAGGACCTCTTGATGCCCCAGCGGCGCTTCAGACTACTTTGGTCGGAATGGCCGTGCCAAGTTGTAAACGAGTACCGTTCGCCAATATAATGGGTTCGTGGATACTTCGGCGGGGTGTACCATGAGAAAGATATGGCTTGGCCTGATTCTCCTCGGCCTGGTGCTCCTTTTCGCATCGGGTGGGGTGAGCGCTGATGCGGACCAGGTCGATGTCCTCGAAGTGAAGGGCGCCATCACCCCGGTGCTCGCCAGCTATGTCGATCGCGGCATTGACCAGGCGGAGGCTCATGGCGCCGTGGCCTGCATAATCGAGATGGACACGCCGGGTGGACTTGATACGTCTATGCGGAGCATTGTGCAGCGCATACTGGAGGCTGACCTTCCCGTTGTGGTCTACGTGCCACCGGGTGGACGTGCTGCTTCGGCTGGCGCCTTCATCACGCTGGCGGCACACGTGGCGGCGATGGCTCCGGCGACCGAGATTGGCGCGGCTCACCCGGTCGCCATAGGCGAGGACGGGATGGACGAGACCATGGCGGAGAAGGTGGTCAACGATGCCGTCGCCTACATTCGGAGTATCGCCGAGACGAGAGGGCGGAACGCTGACTGGGCCGAGGCTGCTGTGAGAGAGAGCAGGTCCAGCGCCGCCCAGGAGGCGCTGGATTTGGCGGTCATCGATTTCATAGCGAGTAGCATGGACGACCTCCTCACTCAGCTCGACGGACGGGAGGTGACGCTTCTCAGCGGGGAGGTGGTCACTATCGACACCGGGGCCGCCAGTGTCAACTACGTACGGATGGGCGCCATCGAGCGTTTCCTGCTGGCCATTACCGATCCCAACATAGCGTACATCCTGATGAGCGTGGGCATGCTCGGCGTATTGCTTGAGCTGTTCAACCCCGGTACGATATTCCCCGGCGTTGTCGGCGCTATCTGCCTGATGCTCTCCTTCTATGGGCTGGGGATGCTGTCGGTGAACTACGTAGGTGTTATACTGATACTGCTCGCCTTCGCCTTGTTCGTTGCGGAGTTGTTCACCGCCACCAACGGTATACTGACTTTGGGAGGTATTGCTTCCTTGACGGTTGGTTCGCTTATTCTGATGAGCAATCCCCTCTTTCGCATAAACCCCGGCCTCATCGCAGGCGTGGTGATAGCTGTGACGGCCTTCTTCGTCTTTGTCATAGCCTCCGTCCTGCGTACCCATCGTGCGAGGCAGCAGACGGGGCGGGATGCGATGGTAGGCAGTGTGGCGGAGGCCAGAACGCCCCTTGACCCAAAGGGCATGGTCTACACCCACGGTGAGCTGTGGGAGGCCACCGTGGATGAGGGGCGGGTCGAACCGGGGGAGGAGGTGGTAATAGCAGAGGTCGACGGGCTCAAGCTGAAGGTAACAAAGAGAAAGTCGTAAGGAGGTTAGCATGGCCGATATCATCATCTACGTACTGGTCGCCATCATCGTGCTGTTCTTGTTGACGGCGGCGATCAAGGTGGTGTACCAGTACGAGGCGGGAGTGGTGTTCCGGCTGGGCCGTCTGGAGAGCACCAGGAAGCCCGGACTGCGCTTGATCATTCCCTTCATCGACCGCATGCGCAAGGTAGATACCCGCGTCCTCACCATGGACGTACCCTCTCAAGAGGCCATCACCCGAGACAACGTCACCCTCAAGGTCAATGCGGTGGTCTACTTCAGGGTGCTGCACCCGGAGGCGGCCGTTATAGAGGTCTACGACTACAAGATGGCGACCTACCAGATTGCCCAGACGACGTTGAGGAGCGTGCTGGGCCAGTCGGAGCTGGACGAACTGCTGGCGCATCGTGACAAGATAAACCAGCAGCTCCAGCAGATCATAGACGACCAGACGGAGCCGTGGGGGATCAAGGTGAGCGTGGTGGAGGTGAAGGACGTGGAGCTTCCCGCTTCGATGCAGCGGGCGATGGCGGCACAGGCCGAGGCAGAGCGGGAGAGAAGGGCCAAAATCATCCACGCCGAGGGTGAGCTCCAGGCTTCGGAGAAGCTGGCTCAGGCGGGGCGTATCATCGGCGCCGAGCCGACGACACTCCAGCTGCGCTATCTCCAGACCCTCACTGAGATAGCCACGGAGAAGACGCAGACTGTGGTGTTCCCCCTGCCCCTCGATATGATCAGTGCATTCATGCCGGACAAGAAGAAGTAGGGCGACGACTCAAGGCATGGCGGAAGTCGCGGTCTGCGCCATTATCTCCTCGGCGCGGACCGCGTGGACGTGGGTCG
>JAXHUA010000056.1:0-10897 GCA_034189695.1 Chloroflexota bacterium
TCGCAATGACAGGGAGAGCCATGGCTACGCTCGCAATGACAGGGAGAGGCGTGGCTACGCTCGCAATGACAGGCAGAGGCGTGGCTACGCTCGCAATGACAGGGAGAGGCGCGGCTACGCTCGCAATGACACGCGCGGGCAGACCGTCCACCCTTCGACAGGCCTGTCCTGAGTCCACCGAAGGGCTCAGGGCGAACGGTAATACGCTGGCCCTTCGTGGTGAGCCGCGCCCCTGCCGTCCGTGGTGAGCTACGCCCCTTCTGTCATTGCGAGGCCGACAGCCCCTTTTGTCATTGCGAGGCGCGCAGCCCCTTCTGTCATTGCGAGGCGCGCCGCCCTTCTGTCATTGCGAGGCCGACAGCCCCTTTTGTCATTGCGAGGCGCGCAGCGCCGAAGCAATCCCAGCGTGGGGCGTGCACCCCGTCCCGCCTCCCCACCGGGATTGCTTCGCTGCGCCTACGGCTCCGCTCGCAATGACAGGCAGAGGCGTGGCTACGCTCGCAATGACAGGGGGAGGAGGGACCCACGCCGTTGAGTGCGGCCAGGTATTGACAATTCGAATTCCATTATGTTATAAGGGCGTGAGTGTGCGTAGAAGTTCGCTGAACTTCTCCTTAATGGGGTCAGGTTGGAGGGCGAAAATGGCTGCAAAGAGGCTAGGTGGGGGGCGTATCGTCTATTGCCATCTAGTCTCTTTATTTTGCAATAGCTGCTAATTCTTCTTCATAGAAACGGGTATTGACAAGCAGCGTTACGCTATGGTATAAGGAGCATAGCCAGGATAGAAGTTCCATGAACTTCCCATATTGGGACCGCGCGGGAACAGCTAAAAGTACGTACGGGAGGCTGGAAGGGCTGACGTATAGTGTGTCGGCTCGTGGCCCCTCATCTAATGCTCATGGCGCACCCTAGAGGTGGGCCTCGCTTCATGTTATCCTGAAGGGGTCGGTACAGGAGGCCGGAGGCAGAAACGGAGAGAGTGCTTCGCTTCGGTCACGGCTCCGGCTCAGGATGACGGATGTCAAAGCGGAAAGGAGAAGAGGACGATGAAGAAGAGATTTCACACCGCATGGCGATTTACAGTCGCGTTTCTCCTGTTGACCGCCCTGGTCGCCGGGGCTCTGGTGGCGCCGGTCAGCGTCGGGGCGGTGACACCGCCAGACACCTATATCGACCCCATTCCTGAGTTCTTCAACGACGTGCCCAACATCACCGGCACGTCGGTGGCCGAGTCCGACCGCGACGTGGTCGAGGTCGCAGTCCAGATTATCCGCCACCCGGACAACAAGTACTGGCTGGACGGTACCGGCTGGGTGGTCGACCCCGAGACGTGGAACGGCATCGTGGTCGACCTCGCCGGTGTGGTCAACGGCCCGTGGGGCGACAACCAGTACGACTGGGACTACACTACGTACACCGCGATAGGCGCGGGTAACCTGGCCGACGGCAAGACCTACAGCTTCAAGGCCAGGGCCGAGGACGACGACGGCTACGTCGACCTGAGCCCCTACTACCGCAGCTTCACCTACGACGAGACCGACCCCGACGTGAGCATCAGCACCAACATCTCGGGCACGGTGAACGAGCTGACGAAGGTGCAGGGGGCAGCGGCCGACGCCTCGCCGGGCCAGCTCGACCAGGTGCTGGTCAAGGTGGAGGACACCGACAACACCCTGTTCTGGAACGGCTCCGGCTGGCAGGTGGACGAGGTGTGGCTCAGGGCCACCGGAACCACCTCGTGGCAGATAAGCACCACCACCACGCCGCGGCTCCCCGAGTGGACCAACGGCGTCAACTACAGCATCGACGTCAAGGCATGGGACAAGGCCTCCAACGAGAGCGCCGTGGTGAGCAAGGCCTTCGAGTTCCGCAAGGAGCTCTCCGCCGGTCAGTGCTACATCGACCCGGTGGCGGGCAGCTCCAGCGACCCCTTCCTCAATGACCTGACCACCATCACCGGCACGTCGCGGGCCAAGTCCGGCTCGGACATCGACGAGGTAAAGGTCAAGATAACCTGGAAGGGCAGCCCGACGCAGTACTGGGACGGCACCTTCTGGATGACGTCCCTCGACTGGGAGGACGCGCCAGCGGGGATCGTGGCAGGCGCCGCAGTTGACGGCCACTGGGACTGGGACTACACACCCGGAATCACCTGGCAGTACGGCGAGGAGTACGAGATACAGGCGCGGGCGCACGACGACCCCAACGACCAGTACTACACCTCGGGCACCCGCTCGTTCACCTTCGACGACCAGCTGCCGAACACCGAGATAGGCCTCATCACCGGCACGGTGTACAACACCCTCGACGAGGTGGACGGCACGGCGTGGGACAACTCGCCGGGCAAGACGGAGACGGTGCTGCTCACCATCGAGAATGTGGGTACCGGCGACTTCTGGAACGGCTCCTTCTGGCAGGCCACCGAGATATGGATAAAGAGCAAGGTGACCGGCTCCACCGGCACCGTGCCGTGGGAGATAACCTACGCCACCTCGCCCAAGCTGCCGCAGTGGTGTAACGGCGGCGGCGGCACCGGCACCGACTTCACCATCACCGCCGAGGCGGTGGACAAGGCGGGCAACCGCGACACCACCGCCACCAAGACATTCACCTTCCGATACCAGCTCTCGCTGCCGACCGGCGACCCGACCATCAGCCGCAGCCCGACGAGCTTCAGCTTCACCGCGGCCGAGGGCGCCGGCAACCCGGTGGACCAGACGCTGGCCGTCTGGAACTCGGGCGGCGGGACGCTGAACTGGGTGGTGAACGAGTCGTCAGGCTGGCTCAGCCTGAGCCCGGGCAGCGGTGACTCCATCGGCGAGACGGACAACGTCGCCGTATCGGTCGACATATCCGGGCTCGCGGTGGGCACGTACAACACCAACATCGAGATATCGGCCACCGGCGCCACCAACTCGCCGGTGTTCGTACCGGTGCAGCTGACGGTGACCGAGTCCATACCCGGGGCGCCGAACACGGCCATCACCGCCATCGCGGACTACGTGAACAGCCTCACCGAGATTGGCGGGACGGCGACCGACGACGTCCAGGTGAACGCGGTCAACCTCAAGATACAGCGCGACAGCGACGGCAAGTACTGGACCGGGACGACGTGGCAGTCGACGTCGACGACGATTGCGGCCTCGGCGACCGACGGCAGCTTCAACTCGGCCAGCGAGAGCTGGGCGGTGAGCACCACCACGACGCCGGCGCTTCCCGGCTGGGAGAACAGCGTAACCTACACGGTCACGGCCACAGCGGTGGACAACGACGCCAACTCCGACCCGACGCCGGCGACCGAGAGCTTCATGTATGACACCGAGGTGCCCGACACCTCCATTACCGACATCGCCGACACGGTGTCCGAGCTGACCACCGCCAGCGGCACGGCCTCCGACAACGGGGTGCTGAGCAAGGTGGAGGTGTCCCTGAAGAACGACACCGACGGCAAGTACTACAACGGCAGCGACTGGACGGCTACCACCGAGCAGTGGCTGACCGCCAGCGGCACGGACTCGTGGAGCTACAGCGTGCCGGCGCTCAGCACGGGCGACGGCTACACGCTGAGGGCCAGGGCCACCGACACGGCGGGCAACGTCGACAACACGCCCGATTCCGATAGCTTCACCTTCACCGGCGCACCGACGCCGACCCCGGGCGTGACCCCGACCCCGACTCCCGGCGTGACCCCGACCCCGACTCCAGGCGTGACGCCGACGCCGACGCCGACGGCGACGCCAACGCCGGCCGCGACGCCGACGCCGACGCCGACCAGCGAGGTGGCGCTCAAGCTCTACAGCATCGCCTGGACGGACACCGACGGCGACGGCACAATCAACCCGGGCGACAAGCTGGTATTCAAGTTCACCAGGCCGGTTGACACGACGACGCTGGACAGCGTGGCCGAGATAAACGAGCGGCTCAACAGCAGCGCCGCCGGCACCTCGGACTACGGCACCAGCTTCAGCTCCAGCTGGGACAGCGACGAGGACTGGCTCACGGTAACCCTTGGCACCGGTGAGGCCATCACCGGTGGCGAGACGGTCGACCCGAGCAGCGACGTGAAGGACGCGGACGGTAACTCCGACGCAACCACCACGCCGCCTTCGGTGCCGGCGCAGACGGCCGAGCCCGGCTGGGAGTTCCTGGGGCTGGCATGGTGGATATGGCTTATCATCGGTCTGGCCGTTATCATCGTCATCGTGCTCCTCATCTGGCTGCTCACCCGGCCGAAGAAGCCGGCGGAGCCTGGAGAAGAGATGTACGAGAACGACATGGGCTACGGCGAGGGAGAGGAGGAGTTCTGATCCCTAGCGATTCTGGCACGCAGTAGGCCAGCGCTCTAGACCGCACACGGCGCAGCGACCAAAACGGCAGTCCTCAGTCGCTGCGCCGTTTTGTGTCTTGTCGTACTCGCCCTTGAGGAAGGCGTCGGTGACGCCGACGTCGACGTGCGCCCACGGCAGCACCTCGTCGAGGGAACGCTCACGGTGGGCGTAGAAGGCGGGGTCCACCCCGCACTCGTGGAACGCCTGGAGCCACCGCTCATGGTCGAACCTGTCACTCCAGCAATCGAAGCGGCAACCCAGCTCCCAGGCGCGATGGATGACGGCGGACAGGCGGCGGTCGCCGCGGGCCAGCACCCCTTCAAGGAGGCTCATGCGCGGGTCGGCCCACGAGAGGCGCACCCCCTTCTTCTTCAGGCCCGCCCGGAGCAGGTCGATTTTCTCATTTAGCTGCTCCAGCGTGTTCTGCGCCACCCACTGGAACGGGGTGTGCGGCTTGGGGACGAAGGGCGAGGCGCTGAGCCTGATGTGCAGTGGCCTGGCGCCGCTCCTGCGGCCCACGCCCGCCATGCGGCGCGCCAGGTGGACTATGCTGTCGACGTCCTCCAGGGTCTCGCTGGGCAGGCCGAGCATGAAATAGAGCTTGACGCTGCCCCAGCCGCGCTCCGCGGCCGTTTGCAGCGTCTGGAGCACCTGCTCGTCGGACAGGCCCTTGTTGAGAGCCTGGCGCAGGCGCTCGTTGCCCGCTTCGGGGGCGAAGGTGAGGCCGGTCTTCTTGCCGGACTGCAGCGAGTCCATCAGCGCCACGGAGAAGCTGTCCATGCGCAGGCTGGGCAGCGACAGGCGCAGGTACTCGTCACGATAGCGACCCACCAGCGTGGCAACCAGGCCCTCTATCTCGGAGTAGTCGCTGGTGCTCAGCGACAGCAGAGACAGCTCGCTGTAGCCGGTGCTGCTCAGCAGCTCGTCCACCGCGTCGACCACTTCCTGCCGCGGGCGCTCGCGCACCGGGCGGTAGATGATGCCCGCCTGGCAGAAGCGGCACCCCCTGGTGCAGCCGCGCTGTATCTCGATGGCGGCGCGGTCGTGGATGGCCTCGACGAAGGGCACCACCGGCCGCGTCACCGCCGGCGGCAGCTTCGTGAGCAGGCGTCGCTGAACGGTGCCGGCGACGCCGGGCGACGCCGGCTCGATGCTCGATACGGTGCCGTCGGCGTTGTACTCGACATTGTACAGGCACGGGGCGTAAACGCCCGGGATGCCGGCCAGCTCCCGCAGCAGCTCCCGCCTGCCGCCGGCGCCCTCGCGCTTGCAGCGCCGCACGGCTTCGAGGAGCTCGGGCAATACCTCCTCGCCCTCGCCCATGACGAACAGGTCGATGAAGGCGGCCATCGGCGCGGGGTTGAGGGCGCAGCCCCCTCCGGCGATGATGAGCGGATGGGAGGCGTCACGCTGCGACGCCTCCAGCGGTATGCCGGCCAGGTCGAGCATGTTGAGGACGTTGGTGTAGGTGAGCTCGTAGCCCAGCGAGAAGCCGATGACGTCGAAGTCGCCCAGCGGGCGCCGGGACTCCAGGCTGAACAGCGGGAGGGCGGCCTGGCGCATCTCGGCCTCCATGTCCATCCACGGCGCGAAGGCGCGCTCGGCGAGGAAGTGCGGGTGCCGGTTCACCACGTCGTACAGGATGGCCAGGCCCATGTTGGACATGCCGACCTCGTAGGTGTCGGGGTAGATGAGGGCGACATGGACGTCGATGGCGTCCCAGTCCTTGACCACGCTGTTCCACTCGCCGCCGGTGTAGCGGGCGGGGCGGGTCACGTTCGGCAGGATGCGGTCGAGACCGTTGATTGCGCTCATATCCACCCATTATAGCTTCACGCGCTGAGCCCAGGCAACCTGAACCCCGCCCCCGCCGCCCACGTTCACCCTCACCCTGACCCTCTCCCCTCAAGGGAGAGGGTTTTTCGCCCTCGCCGCGGTTCTTCGTGCTCGCCGCGGCGCACGTGGGAGAACCACCGTGTCCTCCCCTCCCCTCGCTCTCCCTGTCATTGCGAGGCCTGTCCTTCTGTCATTGCGAGGCGCGGCCCTTGTGTCATTGCGAGGCGCGCAGCGCCGAAGCAATCTCAGCGTGGGGCGTGAGCCCCCATCCCACCTCCCCACCGGGATTGCTTCGCTGCGCCTGCGGCTCCGCTCGCAATGACAGTTGGGGAGGGGCCGTTCGCGCTCACCCCTTCGACAGGCCTGTCCTGAGTCCACCGAAGGGCTCAGGGCGAACGGTCAGGAGGCTCCCGTTCGTGGTGAGCAACACCTCCGCCGTTCGTGGTGAGCCTGTCGAACCACGTCCCGAGCGCAGCGAGGGGCATGAACGGCCCCGTGCGTTCGCTCTCCCTGTCATTGCCAGGCGCGGCCCTTCTGTCATTGCGAGGCGCGGCCCTTCTGTCATTGCGAGGCGCGGCCCTTCTGTCATTGCGAGGCGCGGCCCTTGTGTCATTGCGAGGCGCCCAGCGCCGAAGCAATCTCAGCGTGGGGCCTGAGCCCCCATCCCACCTCCCCACCGGGATTGCTTCGCTGCGCCTGCGGCTCCGCTCGCAATGACAGTTGGGGAGGGGCCGTTCGCGGTCACCCCTTCGACAGGCCTGTCCTGAGTCCACCGAAGGGCTCAGGGCGAACGGTCAGGAGGCTGCCGTTCGTGGTGAGCAACACCTCCGCCGTTCGTGGTGAGCCTGTCGAACCATGTCCCGAGCGCAGCGAGGGGCATGAACGGCCCCCGGCGCCACACTCGAGTAGGGGGGAGCATCCGGTCCGCCCCAGCCTGGAGCCGGCGCTCCAGGCCGCCCGGAGGTACCACGGTGCAGCGAGAAGCCTTACGTTCCCTTTACCCACGCCGTGATAGGCTGAAACACAGCCCCCGAGCAGCGGGGCGCTTTTGACAACGTTGACGGGCAGATGGTATAGTCCAGTGGCTAAACGAGCGATAGAGAGGGATGACGATGAGAAAGCTGGTTCCACTGGTACTTATGGCACTGCTCCTGGTCTCCGTGACCACCATCTCCGGGTGCGGCGGAGGGCCCTCCACGGCCACGAACATGGTGCCCCAGAACGCCACGTTCGTTGCCAACATCCAGATCGAGCGGATACTGACCGACCCCGACCTGATCGCCGCGTACGACGGCTGGGAGAAAGAGCCGGACATGCCCGAGACGTTTGATGAGCCCCTGCTCCAGATCGAGGAGGAGTCAGGCATAGACCCGAGGGACTTCTCCGAGGCGACCGTTTTCGGCGACAGCAATGCGCCGGGGGGCTACCTGGGCATCATCCTCGAAGGCAGCTTCAGCGAGGACACCCTCATCACCGGCATCGAGTACGCCATCGGCCACATGACGCCGACGACGTACAACGGACACCCGGTCTACGAGGGCGAGTACGAAGGGACGCCCACCGGCCTGTGCCTGCTGAGCACCCACACAGTGCTCGGCGGCACGCTCGAGGCGGTCAGGGACGCCATCGACGTGGTCGAGGGTGTGCCGCCCCTGAGCGGCATGGTGTACGACGCCTACGTCGCCCTGGGCGATGTGTGGGTGAAGGCGGCACTCGAGGTCCCGCAGGAAGAGCAGGTGGAAGTCCCGGAGGACATTGGCATAGGTGAGGAGTTCAGCGACATTGAGGTGGTCGGCTTCGGCTTCAACAAGAGCGGCCAGAGCCTGTGCCTCGATGCGAGGCTGGGGTTCGAGAATGCCGACGCGGCGGCCGAGGCACAGGAGGCGATTGACTCCGTCATAGCCATGATCGCCATCTTCGCGCCGCCTGAGGCCGAGGTGCTCGCCGACGTCCTCGACGGGCTTAGCGTGGACCGAAGCGGCGTCTGGGTGACGGTCTGTCTACAGACCACCATCGCCGAACTGGAGGAGCTGGTCCAGGCACTACAAGAGATGGAGATGGAGGAGTAACGTATGTAGCACCGGGCGGCCAGGGCCGCCCGGGCGGAAGGGAAGAGCGGTCAACTTTCACACGGCCAACGGCGCACTCGGTGCTTCGGCGCTGTGCAGTCACCACCAGGTTTTTGGCGGGGGAGCTGGGGTGCGCCGCTTGCTATGCCGCGACCGCAAGGCTTGACAGATGGGGGCAATGGTGGTACGTTTCCATGGTGGAAATATACAACAGCGGAAGTGTTATTGAGTTCAACCGCACCGGGGCGCGGCGGGCGACCGGCCTGTTGACAGGAGCGCGGGACGGGTGGTACAGTGTGATATTGACTGACCAGTCGGTCAGTTCACGCATAGAGACGGGAGCTGAATGACCACAGGCCCCGCCAGCGGCGGGGCACGACGAGCACAGAAAGGAAACCCGGAAGATGACACGACGGTTTGGCTCAGCCTGGCGGATCATGGCGGTGGCGGTGGTGTTTGCGCTCACGGTGACGCTGCTGGCGTCGCTCGGGGTGCGCGCATCGCCAGGCGAGAGCATCCCGCCGACGCTGCGGAGCATCACCTGGCTCGACAACGACAGCGACGGCACCATCAACGCCGGCGACGACCTGGTGTTCCACTTCAGCGAGTCGATGAACGAGTTCAACTTGAGCAACATCAACCAGGTCAACGAGCGGCTCAACAGCAGCGCCGCGGGCAGTACCGACTACGGCATAACCGGCGCGCTGACCAACTGGACCGTGGGCGAGACGGTGCTCACCGTGACGCTTGGGGATGAGGAGAACATCGACGGCGGCGAGACGGTCAACCCGACCAACGACGTGAAGGACAAGCAAGGCAATTCGGACGCCACCTCGGGCAGCGGGCCGTCCATCCCGCTGCCACCGGACACCACCGCGCCGACGCTACTGAGCATCACCTGGGTCGACGACGACGGCGACGGCACCATCAACAAGGACGACTACCTGGTGTTCCACTTCAGCGAGGCAATGTACCAGGCGACCGTGACCTCGGGAGACATCGACACCACGCTGCCGCTGTGGCCGGCCGGCTACTACGGCTTTGGCGCGGGAGCGGTCTGGGACCCCAGCGGCTGCTGGCTGACGGTGACCCTGGCGGATGGGTCGGTGGTAGTTGGCGGGCTGACGGTGAACCCGGCGGCGACGGTGACCGACATGAAGGGCAACCCCGACGAGACGCTTGTGGCACCATCGGTGCCGCTGGCGCCCGACACTACCGAGCCGACGCTGATCGACATAGGCTGGAACGACATCGACCCGGGCGGGCTGCTCTCCGGCGGCGACGAGCTGGTGATGAGCTTCAGCGAGGCGATGAACGAGGGGACCATCACCGATGGGACCGTCAATGCCGTGCTGGACACCACCGCCTCGGGCGGCGCCGACTACGGCGGCGGTCCCGAAGTGCAGTGGAACACGGCGCGCACCAAGTGCACCGTGACCCTCGACATCGACCACAACCTGACGCCGACTGGGGGCGACATGGTGTACCCCACAGTGGCAGTGACCGACAAGAAGGGCAACTCCGCTGACACGACGACGGGGCAGGCGATCCCGACGTCGCCGAGCGGGGCGACCGAGGAGACTACCAAGCCGACGCTGCTCAGCATCACCTGGACCGACACCGACAGCGACGGCACCATCAACAAGGACGACAAGCTGGTTTTCCACTTCAGCGAGGCGATGAAGAAGAGCACCATCGACGCCACCAACGTCAACACCGTGCTGCCCAGCACCGCGCCCGGGAGCACGGACTACGGCGCGGTGGGGGCCGCCAACTGGAACACCAGCGGCACCAGCCTGTCCGTGACCCTGGGCGTCACCGAGACGGTGACCGGTGGCGAGACAGTCAACCCCACGGCGGCGGTGACTGATGCCAAGGGCAACATCGACAACACGTCGGGCGCGGGCCCGGCCATCCCGCTGGCGCCCGATACCACCAAGCCGACGCTGCTGAGCGTGACCTGGACCGACAATGACAGCGATGGCATAATCAACGAGAGTGACTTCTTGGTGTTCAACTTCAGCGAGGCGATGGGCAACACGAGCGTGCCCAACCCGAACACCGACCTGCCGACCAGCCCCGCAGGCTACTACGGGGCAGTGCCCGGAACGGCATGGTCCTGCGGCGATACCGTGCTCACGCTGACGCTGGACGTGGGAGCGTTCTTCACCGGCGGCGAGACGGTGAACCCGATGTCGACGGTGACCGACCGCAACGGCAACTCGGACAACACATCGAGCCCGGCCATCCCCCTGATGCCGGACACGACGCCGCCGATGCTGCTCGGCATATCCTGGGTTGACGTCGACGGCTCGAGCTTCATCGACAGCGGCGACAACCTCATATTCCACTTCAGCGAGTCGATGAACCACCTGACCATCACCGACGGCAACGTGAACGCGGTGCTCGACAGCACCGCGCCAGACACCGCCGACTACGGCACCACTCCCACGGTCGCGTGGAACAGCTCCATCTGGACGGAGTGCACCGTCACGCTCGATGATAACGAGAACATCGACGGCGGCGAGACGGTCGACCCGAAGGAGGCTGTGACCGACCGCAGGGGCCTGTCCGACGCCACGATGGGTGGCGGGCCGTCAATCCCGACGGAGCCGGGCGCACCGACGCCGACGCCAACGCCAACGGCTACCCCCACCACCACGC